>JAFAZI010000001.1 GCA_019239875.1 Frankiaceae bacterium | reverse complement strand
AGGTCGCGAAGGCGGGCGGTGCGCCGCAGGCGCTCGACGTGACCGCAGACGTGACCCTCGGCGCGGATCCCGACGGTGGGTTCAAGATCACCGAGATCAAGCTGACGGTGGAGGGCGAGGTCGAGAATCTCGACGCGGACGGGTTCCAGGCAGCCGCGCAGGCCGCGAAGGTGGGGTGCCCCGTGAGCAAAGCCCTGACCGGCACGACGATCACCCTCGACGCCTCGCTCGCCTGACTTGCCCAACCCCGAGCGTGCACCCCTTGTCGCCCAACCGTCTCGAATCGTTGATTTGAACAAGGTGAAACCAACGATTCGGGACGGTTGGGCGATGGTCCGGAAGGCAGAACGGATCACGGTGCTCACCGGCGCGGGGATAAGTACCGACTCGGGGATCCCCGATTACCGCGGCCCGAACGGCGTGTGGACCCGCGACCCAAAGGCCGAGCGCCTGGCGACGTACGACGACTACGTGAACGACCCCGAGGTACGGCGAGAGTCGTGGCGGAAGCGGATCGAGCACCCGGCCTGGGAGGCAACGCCGAACGCCGCGCACGACGCTCTGGTCGAGCTCGAGCGGGCCGGCCGGCTGCGCGCACTGATCACGCAGAACGTCGACGGACTGCACCAGCGCGCCGGATCTAGCGCTGAGTCCGTGATCGAGATCCACGGCACGATCTGGTTCGCCGAATGCGTGAGCTGCGGTGACCGGCGCCCGATGGCAGAGCTGATGGCACGGGTGCGTGCAGGCGAGCCGGACCCAGCATGCGCGATGTGCGGCGGCATCGTGAAGTCCGCGACGATCTCGTTCGGACAGGCGCTGGATCCGGCGGTGTTGACGGCGGCGGTGGAGGCGGCGCAGGACTGCGACCTGTTCCTCGCGGTCGGCACTTCCCTCGCCGTCCATCCAGCCGCGGGCCTCTGCGAGATCGCGGTTCGGGCCGGTGCCTCGCTCGTGATCGTCAACGCCCAGCCGACGCCCTACGACGACCTTGCCGACGCCGTGATCCGGGAGCCGATCGGCGATGCCTTACCGGTGTTGCTCGCCAGCGCCGTGGGTTAACGTCCGAGCATGAAAGTCCCGCTCACTGCCGCTGACTTCCTCTCACGGGCCGAGCTCGTTTATGGCGACCGCGTCGGTGTCATCGACGAACCGACGGTTCCTGATTCGCTCGGCGAGGTCACCTACGGCGAGGTCGCCCGGCGGGCCCGCGCGTTGCAGGCGGGGCTGGACGAGCTGGGCGTCGACGTCGGCGAACGGGTCGCGGTCGTGTCGCCAAACGCGGCGCGCATGCTGGAGTTGTTCTACGCCGTACCCACCTCCGGTCGAGTCCTGGTGCCGATCAACTTCCGGCTGCGATCGGAGGAGGTCGAGTACATCGTCGACCACTCCGGCTCGTCGGTGCTGCTGGTCGACCCGGAGATCGACGAAGGGCTGCCCGGCGTCACTGCCAAGCACCGGTTCCTGCTCGGCGGGCAGAGCGACGAGGCGCTCCTTCGCTTCGACCGAGAGCCGCAGCCCTGGCGCGACATCGACGAGGACGCGACCGCGACGATCAACTACACGAGCGGTACGACGGCCCGACCCAAGGGCGTCCAGATCACGCACCGCAACATCTGGGTGAATGCCGTGACCTTCGGACTGCACGCCGGCGTGAGTGACTGGGACACCTATCTGCACACGTTGCCGATGTTCCATGCCAACGGCTGGGGCATGCCTTACACCGTGGCGGGGATGGGCTGCCCACAGGTCGTTCTGCGCAAGGTCGACGGCACCGACATCCTGACCCGCATCCAGCAACACGACGTGACCCTCATGTGTGCCGCCCCTGCGGTGCTGAACGCGATCCTGGACGCCGCACCGAACTGGTCCGGGCCGATCCCGGGTGGCGACCGGGTCGCGCGGGTTGTCGCAGCCGGCGCCCCGCCGCCGTCGAAGACGATCGAGCGGATCGAGACAGAGCTCGGGTGGGAGTTCTGCCAGATCTACGGCCTCACCGAGACCTCGCCGCTGCTGACCATCAACCGGCGGCGTCGGGAGCAGGCTGACCGACCGATCGAAGACGTGTCGAAGGAGCTGTCACGTGCCGGGGCCCCGGCGATCGGTGTGCAGCTCGACATCAGTGACTCCGGCGAGGTGCTTGCGAAGTCGAACGTGGTCCTCGAGGGCTACTGGAATCAGCCCGACGTCACCGCCGATGCACTCGAAGGGGGGTGGTTCCACACGGGGGACGGCGGCTTCCTCGATGACGAGGGCCACCTCACCATCTCCGATCGCAAGAAGGACGTGATCATCACCGGCGGCGAGAACGTGTCGTCGATCGAGGTCGAGGACGTCCTGTACTCGGCCGACGGCGTCGCCGAATGCGCTGTCATCGGAGTACCGGACGAGAAGTGGGGCGAGACGATCAAGGCCATCGTCGTCCGCAAACCCGGCTCGGACGTGAGCGAAGCCGACCTGATCGCGTACTGCAAGACGAAGGCAGCGGGCTACAAGGCGCCGACCTCCGTGGACTTCGTCGACGCCATTCCGCGGACGGCAACCGGCAAGGTGCAGAAGTTCAAGCTTCGCGACCCCTACTGGCAAGGCCGCGACCGCCAGGTCAACTGACCACAGAGCTGGAGCGTCCCACTGCCTTCAGGATCGCGCCAATATGCTGGCAGCGTGCCGACGATCCCGACATACCCCTACTCGGAACACCGGCTGGACAACGGCCTGCGCGTGGTGATCAGCGAGGACCATCTCGCGGCGGTTGTCGCGGTCAATGTCTGGTACGACGTGGGTTCCCGCCACGAGTCACCGGGCCGGACGGGCTTCGCCCACCTCTTCGAGCACCTCATGTTCCAAGGTTCTGCGAACGTCGCCCGAGGTGAGCACTTCTCGACGGTGAACTCGGCTGGCGGGACGCTCAACGGCACGACGTGGTGCGACCGGACCAACTACTTCGAGACGCTGCCGTCGCATCATCTCGCCACCGGCCTGTGGCTCGAGGCCGATCGGATGGGTGGCCTGCTCGAGGCGCTCGACCAGGCGAACCTCGACAACCAGCGCGAAGTCGTTAAGAACGAGAGGCGGCAAACCCGCGACAACCAGCCGTACGGGTCGTGGCTCGAGCATCTTCACGAGCTCTGCTACCCCGAGGACCACCCGTACCACCACACGACGATCGGTTCGATGGCGGATCTTGACGCCGCGTCGCTGGAGGATGCCCGCAACTTCTACGCGACCTGGTACGCGCCGGACAACGCCGTCCTGTCGATCGTGGGCGACGTGGACACGGCCGAGGCGCTCGACCTCGCCAACACATACTTCGGGGGGATCCCGGCCAAGGGTGGCTTTCCGACGCCACCACCGACGGACCTCCCCGCGCGCCTCGGCGGTGAGCGACGTCGTACCGTCACCGATCGGATCCCCGTGCCGCGGGCGTTCATCGGCTACCGCACCGCGCCGTTCGGGACCAAGGAGTTCGACGCGCTACAAGTCGCCGCGACCGTCCTCGGCGGCGGCAGGGGCAGTCGGCTCTACAAAGCGCTCGTCCTCGACCGCCAGCTGCTGCAGCCCTCAGACGGCGCGATCATCGACAGCTGGCCGTTCATCGGCGGCGCGACCCTCACCATCGCCGACCTGCCGGCGCGGGAGGGAGTCGACATCGACGTCCTCGAGTCGGCCTACCACGCAGAGGTCGATCGGATCGCCGACGGCGTGACCGCCGAGGAGGTCGAACGCGCCAAAGCGCTGATCACCAGTCATTGGCTGCACCACCTGTCCAGCGTCGAGGGACGGGCCGACACGTTCGGGCAGTACGCGACTTTGCTCGGTGATCCGGGCCTGATCAACGAGGCGCTCCCGAACTGGCTCGCGGTTCCGATCGACGATGTCGTCGCGGTCACCGGAGAGGTGCTCCGCCAGGACAACCGCGCCGTTGTCACCTTCATCCCGGATGTGTCGGACGAGCAAGAGGCAGCAGCGTGATCTCCCCTCGGGAACGCTTGGTTCGCGCACGCGTCTGCGGGGCCACCGAATGAGCCTGGTCTCCGATCGGCCGGTCGTCGGCGAGCCTCGACCTTGGCACTTCCCGTCCTTCCAGCGACAGACGGTGGCTGGCGGCAGGGTCCTCACTGCGCATCTTCCCGGCCGCCCGCTCGCGGTGACTGCGTTGGTCGCGGACGCCGGCGCGAGCGCTGAGCCGATCGGCCGCGAAGGCATCGCCGAGCTCGTCGCCCGCGCGTTGTCGGAAGGTACGACGAGCCGGGACGCGCACGGTTTTGCCGTCGCGGGTGAGCGGCTCGGTGCCACATGGCGTGCGTCCACCGACTGGGACTCGTTGCGATGCGGCTTCGAGGTGCCGGTCGGTGAGCTCGGCGCCGCGACCGAGCTGCTCGCCGAAGCGGTGCGATCGGCGGCGTTCGCCGACGCCACGCTCGCCCGCGTCCGCGATGAACGCATCGACGAGGTGGGCATCGACCGCAGCCAGCCCGCGACCCGTGCTGCTGAGGCGTTCGCCGCTGAGGTGTTCGCCGACCTGAGCCGGTACCACCGCTCGGATGGCGGCGACGTGGCGTCGCTGTCAGCCATCACCAACGATGACGTTCGCGACTACCGGTCGGCGCGGCTGACTCCTTCGGCATCGACGTTGGTTGTCGTCGGTGACCTCGACACGGTCGACGTCGAGGCGCTGGGCCGGACTGTCTTTGACGGGTGGGCGGACAACGCTGCCGAACCAGCCGCGCCGGACGTCCAACCGCGCGGTGGCGGCCGCCGGACGGTTGTGGTCGATCGGCCGGGTTCGGTCCAGTCGATGTTGATGGTCGGCCACGACGGTCCGCCGCGAAAAGTCGAGGACTACGTCGCGATGTCGACGATGGCCCTGGTGCTCGGCGGCATGTTCTCCTCTCGTCTGAACCTGAAGATCCGTGAAGAGAAGGGCTACGCCTACGGCGCATTCGGCGGCTTCGACACCCGCAAGCACGGTGGCGTGTTCGTCGCTCGTGCCGCGGTCCAGAGCGAGGTGACATTGCCAGCGCTCGCCGACCTCGTCGCCGAGATCGAGCGGATGCAGGATGGCGGCGTCGAGCGGGACGAGCTGGAACAAGCGCGTGCCTACCGCGCCGGCGTCTTTCCCATCAGCTTTGCGGGTGTCATGGCTGTCGCATCGGGGCTCGGAGACCTCGTGATCCACGACTTCCCGGACGACCACTTCGACCAGCTGCGTCAGCGAGTTCTCGACGTTCGGAAGGACGAGCTCGACAGCAGCGCCGCGACGCACCTGCGTCCCGAGGACCTCGTGACCGTCGTGGTCGGCGACGCGAGCGGATTCGCGAAGGATCTCGAGTCGGCCGGTCTTGGCCCGGTGTCGATCGTGCCCGACGAGTCGTGACCCGCAGCCTCCTGCGCTGGCTCTCGGGACTCATCAGCCTCCTCGGCGTCTGCCTGCTCGCTGCAGTCGGCGGTGCCTCGCCGGCAACTGCGGCCCCGACCCGCCCGACGTCGCCGCCCGTGGTGTTGTTCGCCGTACCGGGACTGCTCTGGGCCGATGTTGCCGACATGCCGAACCTCAAGGCTCTCGCCGCACAGAGCTCGGTCGGCGAGCTGAGCGTCAAGACCCGCCGCAGCGTCACGCACTGCGCAGTTGGCTTGATCGCCGTGTCCGCCGGCAACCGGACGTCGGCGCCGGTGCCGCAGTGCGCGATCGACATGGCCACGTGGCCGGGTCTGCTCGAGTCGAACCGCGACAGCCGGTTCGACGCCCGGGTCGGCGCCCTCGGCGACACCTTGCAGGCAGCCGGCGTCAAGACGGTGGCCGTCGGGAGCGCGGCCGTGCCGATGCTCGCCAACTACAGCGGTGAGGTCGACGAGGTGGCCCCGACCTTCGGCGCGGCACTCAAGACCGGGGGAGTGATCGCTGGGCTGGACAAGCGGCTGTTCCGGTCAACCGGTACGGCGCGGGCGGCCGCTCGCGCTGCCGTCGACGAGCGGATCGGGGCCGTCGAGAAACAGCTGCCCGCCGGCTCGACGTTCATGGTGGCGGGGATCAGCGATGTGGCGACCGGCCATGCCCAGCTGCACGTCCTGGTGCTCAACGGGCCGGGTTGGGTCCACACCGAGCTCCGATCGTCGGCCGCAGGACGAGCCCCCTATGTCCAGCTGATCGATGTCGCGCCGACGTTGCTGACTGCGGCCGGCGTGAAGATTCCCGCGTTCATGGTGGGGCGGCCGATGCAGCGCAGCGGTACGACCCCGCCGTCGATCGCGAGTTACGTCGATGACAACCGCCACGCGGTGCTGCAGCGAGACCTCGGCCAGCACGTCTTCCTGACCGTGGGAATTGCAGCGATCATCATGATGCTGCTGGCCGCATCGCACTGGCGATCCGGGCAGGCAGCCGCACGGTTTCTCGCCAAGCTGATCGCACCGACTCCTGCGATGATCTTTCTCGCCAACGCGTTCCCGTGGTGGCATTGGAACCAGATCGCCTACGGCGCGATCGTCCTCACAGGGGTGATCGTCGTGTCAGCCCTCGCGGCGGTCCTCACCCGCGGCCGCCGTACCTTGCCCTTGATCATCATCCCGATCTTCACGTTCGTCGTTCTCTCACTCGACCAGTTCACCGGGTCGACGCTGCAGCTCTCCGCCCCGCTCGGCGACAGCCCGCTCGTCGCCGGTCGCTTCTCGGGGATGGGCAACCTGGACTTCACGATGCTCGCGACGTCTGCACTGCTGATCGCGGGAATCGTCGGCGGCCATTTGAAGTCTCGTGCGGCGTCCATCGCGGCGGCCGGATCGATCGCGCTGGCCGCCATCGTGGTCGACGGCGCGCCGCAGCTGGGCAATGACATCGGTGGCGTTCTCGCCATGGTGCCGGCGTCGCTTGCGATGCTCGCCGTCGTTGCGGAGGTCAAGATCACCAAGTTGCGCATCGCGGCCGTGGTGCTTGCCACCGTGGCGGTGGCGGTAGGCGTTGCGTTGCTCGACTACTCGCGGCCAGCGACTTCGCAGACCCATGTCGGTCGATTCGTCGGACAGGTGCTGCACGGCGGCGCCGGCACCGAGGTGCACCGGAAGTTCGATGCCTCGCTCGCTACCTTCGGGTTGACGATCGGCACGTTCGTCGTCGGCTTCGCACTCGTGCTGTGGTACCTGACGCGACACCGGATCTGGGCAGCGCTCGGCACCGAGCCCGGAGCGCGAGCGGCCGCGGTCGGCGCCGCCGTGGTCGGCCTGCTGGGTGTGGCGGTCAACGACTCCGGCGTCGTCATCGCCGCCATGGCGTCGATCGTGGGGGTGAGCGCTTTCTACGGCGGCGGGCTGGGGCGACGACGGGTCACTGACGAGCCGGCGGACGCCACTGCCGGCGCCACCGCGTCACCTTCGCCCGCGTAATCGCAGCGAACCGCTCCCGGCGCAGCTCCAGCTCCTCTGCGTCGTCGAGCGGGTCGAGCTCGCCCACGACGCGCCGCAACAGTGCATCGGCAAGCTCGGGATTGCGTGCCAGGGCGGGGCCGTGCAAGTACGTCGCGACGACGTTGCCCTGAATCGCGCCATCGCCGGCGGCGTCGCCATTGCCGATTCCGCTGCGCACGGTCGCGAAAGGGGTGGCATCCGGTCCGAGCACGGTGCGGCCACCATGGTTCTCGTAACCAGTGACGGTGCCGACACCGTCGAGCGCTGAGTCGCCGAGAAGCTCGCCCACGGCGCGCGGTCCGTCGAGCCGATCGGTGCGGCAGTCGATCAGACCCAGGCCGGGATGTACGGCGCCGGCTCCGTCGAGGAACGTCTCGCCGAGAATCTGGAATCCAGCGCACACGGCGAACACCGTCTTGCCCGCGTCGACAGCACGGTTCAGGGCGCCGTCACCTAGCCGGTTCACCGCCAGTGTCTGCGCGGAGTCCTCGCCACCGCCGAGAACGTAGAGGTCTGCCTGCTCCGGCACGGAGTGGTCGATTCCTACGTCGATGGTCTCGGCGTCGATGCCGCGCCAGCGCAGCCGCTGGGTCAGGACCGTGGCGTTGCCCCCGTCGCCGTACGTCCCGAGGACGGTCGGATAGACGAGCGCGATCCGGACCGGGTCAGCCATCACCGACCACCCGGCGATAGGTCTGGAAGGCCGTGTAGTTCGCGAGCACCTCGACCGGCCCGACCTTCGTCGCAGCACGGAGCGCGGCCGCCTCGTCGTCGACGCGGGTGTGGTCCACGTCGGCATAGCGAAGCCGGACCGCCACGTCGCGTGACCGTTCCCCGGTTGCGACCGCCACCCGGCCGCGGAGCACCTCGAAGCCGACGTCCCAGAGCCACGACGGATCCCGGCCGTCGGCGGGGCGCGCGTTGACGGCGATCACGACGCCGACCTCGTGGTCGGGAACCATCGACAGGGCCTCAACCCACCCAGCAGGGTTCTTGGCCAGCAGCAGCCGGACCGGAACTCCGGCAAAGCTGGTCCGGAGGTATCTGCCCTCGACCTCGTCGATCAGCGTCATCGCGGTGAAGGCGTCAGCTGGCGTGACGTCCCAGAGAGCTGCCGCGGCGGCGGCCATCGCCGCGTTGCCGACGTTGACGTCTCCAGGGATGGCGAGGGTGACCTGATGTCGGGTGCCATCAGGGTCGGTCACCTGGGTGCCCTCGACGGTCCAGGTCGGGGTGGGACGACGCAGGCCGCAGTCACTGCTCCAGTCGGCGCCGTCGCGGGTGATGACACCGCCGCAGGCCGGGCAAACGGCGGTGTCGTTGGCCCAGCGCTGACCGGCCGACACCCAGACCGTGGTCGCGGCGGCGCTGGCCGCCCATACGACCAGCGGATCGTCACAGTTCGCGACGGCGACAGGTGCCTCCGGCCGACTCAACGCGTCCCGCCAGATACCGGCGAGCCGCCGCACCTCGGCGTACCGGTCCAGCTGGTCGCGACTGAGGTTGAGCAACACCGCCACGCGGGGATGCACCGCCTCGCTGACGATCGGCACGAACGGCTCGTCGACCTCGAGCACCCCGATTCGGGCGGTGCGGTCGCGGGTGAGGGCAGCGGTCAGGCCGGTCGGCAGGTTGGCGCCGCCGGCGTTGCTGACCACCGGCCCACGCGTCAGGAGCGCGGCCGTGAGGAAGGTGCGGGTGGTCGACTTTCCGTTGGTGCCACTGACGATGGCGAAGTCGCGGCCGCCAGCGGCGTGCTCGAGCGCGGTCGGATCAAGAGCGAGAGTGATGCGGCCGCCGACCGTCGTACCGTCGCCGCGTCCAGTCCGCCGTGACAGCCCCGCGGCCAGGCTCCCCGCTGTGCGCGCGAGCGCGTAACGGGTGCTCGTCACCCCTTGACGTGGACCCGGGCGAGGTACACCAGCGCGGCATAGCAGGCGCCGGTGACGGCTGCGGCAACCGGCCATACGGCGCGCATGACGCGGGGCGGGGCGGTCGACAGCACCTTCGACACGACCGTGCCAACGACGAGCAGCAGGATGCTGAACCCAGCGAGCACCAACACGTACTTGTCCTCGGTGGTCACGTGCGCTCCGTCTGGTCGGTCCGGCAGTCCGAGGTAAGCCTAGCGAGGGACGCGCAGGCCTTGCGTTGCGGCTCGCCAAGTAGCCTCGAACGGTGAATTCGGTACGCCGCGCAGCGATCGCGGGGCTTGCCCTCGCGGGGTTGTTCGGCGTCTCGGCCTGCAACACCGACGCGTTGAGCAAGCGTGAAGCGGTGGTGCATTTCGAGGCAGGCGCGCCGGCATCGGATCATCAGGCGGTGCTGGCCGCGTGTGGCCATGTCTCGACCAACGTCGTGCCCGAGCCGATGTCGACGAGCTCATTGCCCTCAGATGCAGTCGGGAACGTGCGGTTCCGGATCGATCACGCCAACGACCGTGAGCTCAACCTGCTAGTGCAGTGCATCGACAAGCAGCCGGGGGTCAACGGCTGGGACATCCCCGATCTCACGAACTGAGCACACCGAAGCGCTGGCTAGTCGCCGATGGAAACCTAGGTGCGGCTGCTGAGCTCGTCACCTTGACGCTTGTGGTCTTTCGGACGCGTTGAAGGACCACAGACGTCAAGGTCACCGCTCGGATGGGCTGGCGTGCCCGGCAGGTCAGACGCCCGGCGGCTGGCCGGGGACGCCGGCGGCGAAGACCGGGTTCGCGATCGCCTTCTTGAACGCTGTCAGGGTCTCGTCGGTCTCGTCGAGCAGGTAGTTGCCGGTCGACTTGCTGGTGTCGAAGTAGTTCAGCCCCACGAGACGCTTGCGGCGAGCCACGGCCGACACGACGTTCTTCAGCTGGTGCGGCTTCGACGCGTTCGTGGCGACACCGCATTCCGCGATGATCCAGGGCTTGTCCGGCGCGAACGCACGGATCTGGTCGAAGGTCGGCTGGAAGCGGTCGTGGAAGCTCTGGTCGGGGCTCGTGATGTAGCCGTCGATGCCGACCCAGTCGACGTACCTGTCGCCGGGGTAGCTGGCCGCCAGATCCGGCAGTCCGGTGTGACGGAAGGACTGGACGTTCGGGCTCCACACCCACAGCACGTTCGACACGCCCTCGTTGTGGAAGATCGTCCAGATGTGCTGCCACATCGCGACGTAGTCACTGGCTGTGTTGGTCATGCCGTCGGTCTTCAGACCCCAGGGGTACCAGTAGCTGTTGACCTCTTGGTCGAGGCGAAGCGCAACGGGGCACGGCGCTGCCTTGAGCTTGTCGGCCACCGCGCGGATGTACGCGTCGTACTCGCCGCCGGCGATCAGGGACGGCGCGAACTCCGGCTGGCTCCATGCGACGCCGTGCGAGTCGGTGTCTGCGGTGTTCCATGACTCCCAGGTCAGCATCGGCAGCATGCCGGCCTGGCAGGCGTTTCCGATCGCCGTGACGTTGACGTTGGCGGTGCCCGCAGCGGCCGCGGTGCCCCACGCGTTGTAGAACAGCGACATGTTCGGCTGCTTGCCGGTCTGCTGCGTCACGCGGTCGACCGGCGCCATCGATGCTGGCGCCTGCGAGACGTACACGCCGTAGTACTTGTGCGTCGGCTCGACCACCTTGCGCAGGTGGTGGCGGTGCGGATTCGCGGCGGCCGCGCTGGTGCCGATGGAGATCGCGGTGGCGATCGACAGGGTCGCGGCGGCGGCTCGGAGGAGTCTGCGAGGGTGTGGCATGTCGCCTGCTCCTTCCGATGATTGGCGCCTCCAGGGGTGCGCGCGATGACACTCAGAACATCGGCAAGGGCTTGGTCTGCATTGAGCACTCGGCCCAATGTCAAGACTGACGAAGGACTAGATTTCCTTAGTCCACAGGGCCTAATCGGGCGCTCCGGGACGGGTCGGCGAAGAACCCGGTCAAAGGATCACCCGAACGGCCTAACGTGGCCGGCGTCGAGGATCGGTCAGCAGCTCAGAAGCTGCCCGGCTTGCCGTTCGCGAAGACGTGGCTCGAGATCGCGTCCTTGAAGGCCGCGAGGCTTTCCTGGTCGGCGTCGAATCGCCAGTCGGAGCGGTCGTTGCTCTTGTACTGGTTGAAGTACACAAAGCCGTTGAACAGCTTGCTGTCCGCCACGGTGTGGATCAGGTCCTTGATCTCCGCGGGCTTGTGGGTGCCCTTGGCGACGCCGGTCTCCGCCACCAGCCACGGCTTGTGCGAGGCAACCGGCGTGAGCTGCTTGATGGTCGCACCGAACACGTCGTCGAAGCTCTGGTTGTTCGAGGTACCAGCCGCCGCGTCGTAGTAGTAGCCGTCGAGCCCGACCCAGTCGACGTACTTGTCGCCGGGATAGATCTCGCTCATGCCTGGTTCGGACTTGTGCTTCAGGCTCTGGATGTTCGGGCTCCACACCCAGATGACATTGTCCGCACCCTTGTGGTGGAACACGTGCCACACGTGGCGCCACATCTTCACGTACGCGGCCGCTCGCGAGGAGATGGTGCCGCCCATGCCGTCGTTGCCGGAGCCCCACGGATACCAGTAGCCGTTGGTCTCCTGGTCGAAGCGAAGCGCCACCGGGCAGTGCGACCCGAGGCTCTTGATCGCCTTGGCCGTCTGCCGGATGTACGGGTCGTAGTTACCGGCGGTGATCTTGCGCGGCGCGAACGCCTTCTGGGTCCACAACACACCGCTGCCGTAGCTCACGCCGTTGTGGTAGTTCGTGCCCTTGGCGTCGGTGTTCCACGACTCCCACGTGTACATCGGAAGCATGCCCTTGGCGCACGCGTTGGATGCGGTGCCTGTGCTGAAGTTCGTGGTCTTGGTGGTCGCGCTCTCGTCCCACGCCTGGAAGTACAGCGAGAGGTTCGGCTGCTTGCCGGTCTCCTGGTCGATGGTGTCGATCGAGGACATGTCAGCCGGAGCGTTTGGGCTGAAGACCCCGTAGTACTTGCGCAGTGGGTGCAGCCACTTCGCCTTGTTGATCGCGACCGTCTTGTGCGGGGCCGACTGCGGCTCGAACGGCTTCAGAGTGGCCGCGTCACGACCGTCGGCGCACGCCGGCACCGCAACGAGTACGGCGCTGGCGATAGCGATCCGCACGCCGCGCGTCATCCAGCGGGAGGACATCATCGTGGCAACTCCGAGAGCCAGAGGCTCCAATAAGCGTGGTTGTTGTCGTTGGTCACCGGAACCTTCGCCACCAGGGTGTAGCGGGTCCGCAAGGTTGGAATCATCGAGCGGTCCAACGCGGGCGTCGCTCCGTTGTCACGGTACAGGACCAGACGGTAGGCGCCGGACTCGATGTCGGTGCGCAACCGTGTGACGCCGCCCGGGCTCGCATATCTGTCGTCGAGCGTGCTCGACCACTGGCCATAGCTGGTGACGTCGGACAGGTAGTACGCCGGCAGATCGCTCCCGTCGACGAGGAAGCGCTGGGATCCGTCGTGCGCGTAGTAGCGCAGTGCACTGTTGATGGACGTCGAGGTCGGCCAACCGTGGATCATCGCGGCCGACGTACCCATCCCCGAGCTGAGCAACACCGCAGACCCGACGACGGCGAGCGGGGCGCGCGCACCGAGGAACCGGCCAGGGCTGAGCAGGGCGGCGCCGAGCAGGCCGAGGACTGGAGCGAGGAAGACCATCGACAACGCGATGTTGCGCTGCAGTGACGCTGACTCCTGGTAGACGATCTCGACCAGCACGGGTATCAAGCCGGCCGCGCAAAGCACGACAGTCAGCCAGCGTCGGCCGCGCAACACCGCCGCTGTCACGACGCTCGCCAGTGCTAGGACACCGACGTAGTCCCAGCCGTCTCGCCACAGCGTGAGTCCGGCGATCTCGTCGATCGTGTGGCCGCCCAGCGCGTTGCGGCCGAAGCCGCTCCAGTCGCCGTGGCCGACCGCCGCCCACACCGCGAGCCCGAGGAGCGTCGCGATCGTGATTCGGAGCATCAGCCGGCGAGTCTGCTGTGCTCCGAGCGTGCGGAGGTTGAATGCGGCCGCGGTGATCAACACCCCGGGCACGAAGAGGATGACGACGTACTTCTCGGCGACCGCGGTCGATAGCAGCGCGCCGGCGAGCCATGGATAGGCCCGTCGTTCGACGGCGACCACCGCGAAGTACAGCGATGCGGCAAGGAAGAGCAGGCACGGGGCGTCCGCACTGGCGAACCTGGCGACGAAGATGGTCGTCGGGTTGATGGCGAACACGGCTGCCGCAAGCAGCGCCGCTCCTTGGCCAACCATCCGACGAGCCGTCAGGTAGACGAGCACCGTTGCGAGCAGGACCAGGACGGTATTCGTGGCCCGAACCAGGTCTGGTCCACCGATGTGGTCGAGCATCGCCGCAGGGACCGCGAAGACCGACGGGATACCCCCGAAGTACCTACCGAACGCGGGCGTCGCAGTTCCGTGCAACAGGTGCCCGATCATCTGGTGGCCCGCGTTGATCGACAGCGCCTCGTCCTCTTCCAGGCCATTGGTCAGGCGGAAGCACAACACCGCCTGCAACAGCAGGATCGGGCTCAGCCACAGCGCCCGACTGATCACCAGCCGGTCGAGGGCCGCGTCGACGCGTGTCGTCGGCGCTGGCGGCGGGGGTGCCTGCCGGCGCGCCTTGATGCCCCGAGCTTCGCTCCGCGGCTTGCCCGGGATGACGAACGGCGGAGATACCTCGACGCTCATTGGCTCACCCCCATGGGGCGGACCGCGCTCATGCCGTCACCCCGGCCGGCTGGGCGACCGCCGCACCAACCGGCTTCCGGATGACCTCAACCATGAGTGGCGCGTGAAGGTAAGCGGCGAACGCCGCGAACAGGATCAGCGGGTAGGCGTCGTTCAGCTCGAGGGTGTCGGTGGTCAGGTCGACCGTGATGCCGAGCCACAGGGCGACCTGTACGACGAGCAGCCACGTCGCCATCAGACGGCCGACCCGGTTGCCGACCGCGGTGCGGGGCGCCGTACCGGTGGCGACCCAGTCCTCGATGTGCCCGCGCCAGGCGTCCCAGATCGCAACCGCGTGCGCGAAGGACTGCGCCACCTGGGTGCGGAGCACGCCGAACTCCCAGCGGCTGCGGCTCAGCAACGCCATCAGCGGGTAGGCGAAGACGACCGGCAGCAGCAGCAGGAAGTCGCGGTCCTGGATCAGGTCGGGGCGGGCCCAGAGGAGGTAGATCGGCGGCATGAACGCGACGAACGCGACGATCGCGGAGGCGATGTAGTAGCCGAAGCCGCTCCAGTAACAGAGCCGCTGCCGCCAGGACAACGGAAGGACGCGAAACTCCGGGCTCGCCATCAACGTCAAGGATCCGAGTGCCCAGCGGTACTGCTGAGACACGTACGGCGCCATGCTCTCGGGGCACAGGCCCTTGGCGAGGATGACGGGCACGTAACGGATCTCAAAACCCTTGCCCATCATCGCGACACCGGTGTGGATGTCCTCGGAGTGAGCGATCTGCGCGAAGCCGCCGGCCGCCTCGAGGGCCGACCGACGGTAGATCGCGCACGTACCAACGCAGATCGGCGCGCCCACCGCGTCGAGGGAGGGCTGGAACCAGCGGTAGAACAGCTCCTGGTCGGCGCCGGCAGCGCGCTGCAGCCATGGCCCGCCGACATGGGTGTCGAAGAACTGCGGTGACTGCACGATGCCGACTCGAGGGTCGTCGAGGTACGGCATCAGCTCGAGGAGGAACTCGGGCCGCGGAGCGAAGTCGGCGTCCAGGATCGCGATCGCCTCGCTGCTGGACTTGGAGACCCCGTACGCGAGGTTGCCGGCCTTCTTCATCCGGCCACGATCCGGGCGGACGAGGTAGTTGAAGCCATATCGCGAGGCGAGCGCCTTCACGTCGTCGCGAGCGCCGTCGTCGAGAACGTAGACCGACTGGATGCCGGGGTAGAGCAGCGCGGCAACGTGCCGATACGTGTTGTCGAGCACGCTGACCGGTTCGCCTGCGCAGGGCAGGAAGATGTCGACCGTCGGCGGTCGGAGGGGCGACCACGCCAGCACGCGCTGTTCGTGGTCGGCGAGGGTCGCGCGCCGGCGCCGAGTCGATGCGTACAGACCTGCGATCGAGACGGCCGTCATCAGGAGCACGACGACGAGGATCACGCCCACGTGCGGGTCGCCGAGCCCGAAGCGCGTCAGGCTGACGAGCAGCCCGATGAAGGTGACGAAGCGAAGCACCAGGAACCAGCGCTTCTGCGGTCCGAAGTACCAGTGCTTCTGCTGGTCGGTGACATCCGTGGGGATCGGGAGCGGAGAGCGAGTGCGAACAGGCACGGGTCTCCGTCCTCATCGTGCGCGGGCCACTTCATACCGGCGACCTTCTCGCCAGTGGCAATATCGACCTTACCAACGCATCTCTGAACCTTCAGAGGTTCAGGAATCGGTCGAATCCGGCGTGTCGAGGAGCAGAAACACGCAGGTCAGGCGGCTCCACGAAGCAGCTGGACGTCGAGCAGCCCCAGCGCTTCGAGGATGTCATGGGCCTCCGCCGGCGAGCTGGCTCGGTCACACACCGCGAGGGCCGCGCGACGGCGGTCGGCCGGCGAGATCGGAGTCACCGCGAAGTCGGTCAGCAAGGTCTCCCGTCGCGGCTCGGCGCCGTTGGCCCGCCGCGGGGAGCGAGTGTTTGTTGTCATGACCAGTACATTCGTTTGGCGACCTGAGGCATTCCTGAACCGCCTTGTGATGTGCATCACCCGGTCTCATCTGTCACAGCCGTCACGACTTCATGAAGTTCAGGTTGCGCCACGCCGTCCGGTGGCTAGATTGCGTTCGCCTTCCCCTACGATCCGGTCCAACCGATGAAGGGGACTGCCTGCCCATGACCACCGTCCAGGACGATCCGCACATCGCCGCCACCACCGAGATCCGAGAAGGCGAGTACGGCGAGAAGGTCGCCGCCGTCGAGCCCGGCGGCGCCGAGTTCATCCCGCTCGACGAGCGCCACGGCAAGCCGCTCAACCTGTTCTGGACCTGGATGTCGCCGAACTTCGAGTTCGCGACGGTGTTCGTCGGGGTGCTGTGTGTCATCGCCTTCGGGTTGACCTTCACGCAGTCGGTCGCGGCGATCGTGCTCGGGACGGTCCTTGGATCGGTCACTCACGGCGCCCTCTCCGCTCGCGGCCCGGAGTACGGCGTACCGCAGATGATCCTGTCGCGGATCTCCTTCGGATACTGGGGCAACGCCCTGCCGGCGGGCATCAACGCGGTGATCGCCGGCATCGGATGGTTCGCGGTCAACAGCGTGTCCGGCGCGCTGGCTCTCAACACGTTGTGGGGCTTGAACAAGCTCGGCTGCCTGCTGATCATCGTCGCGGCGCAGATCGCCATCGCGCTGTACGGGCACAACCTTGTGCACGTCTTCGAGCGCGTTGCGTTCCCGCTGCTGGTGGTGTCCTTCGGTCTCGGCGCCATCTGGACGTTCAAGGACGCCCACCTTGGTGCCGCGCCGCCCTCTCACGGCGGCATCGGCGGGTTCCTGATCGCCGTCGGCGCGACTTTCGGCTATGCGTGTGGCTGGAACCCCTACGCCTCTGACTACACCCGCTACATGGCGCCGGACACGGATAAGAAGGCCGTCGCCTGGTGGAGCGGCTTCGGTGTCGCCCTGTCCTGTATCGCCCTCGAGATCCTCGGGGCTGCCTCAGCGACGTCAACTGGCCTCGCCGGCTTCGACGGCCCGGGGCCGTTCGTCGGCGGTTACCCAAGACTCGTGCGCGACCTGGTCCTGCTCTCCATTGCGGTCGGTGCGGTGGCGGCCAACGTCCTGAACATCTACTCGGGAGCGATGTCGTTCACCACCCTCGGCATCAGGATTCCCCTCAAGTTCCGGCGCGCTTTGATCGCCGGGGTGTTCGGCGTGGCTGGCTTCTTCGTCGCGTGGAACGGGCTGGACAACATCAAGAAGTACGAGGACTTCCTGCTCGTCATCGCCTACTGGATCGGGCCGTGGCTCGCCGTCGTGTTTGTCGACCAGTGGCTGCGACGAGGGAACCAGGCCGACAAGCTGTACGACCACAAGTACGAGAACCTCGCCGGACCGATCGCGATGGCGGTCGGCATGGCGGTCTCGATCTCGTTGTTCAGCGACCAGTCGAAGTACGTCGCATGGGTTCCCAAGCACCATCCGAAGGTTGGCGATCTCACCTTCGAAGTCGGCTTCGTGGTGGCGGCGGTCGTCTACTACGTGCTCTACAAGGCGATCGGCAACAAGCGGCCAGGCGTCGTCGAACTGCCCAACTGATCGATGCCGCTGTCCGATGAGGACCGGCGGTGGCTCGACGTCGCGATCGCCGAGGCTCGCAACGGACGCGACGAGGGTGGCGTGCCGATCGGCGCCGCCCTCGTGGCGGACGGGCGGCTGTTGGCCGGTGGACACAACCGGCGGGTCCAGAGCGGTAGCGCGATCCATCACGGCGAGACGAACGCGCTGGAGCAGGCCGGTCGACAGCCGGCAGGCGTCTACCGGCGGTCGACGATGTACACGACGCTGTCCCCGTGTGACATGTGTTCCGGTGCGATCCTGCTGTACGGCATCCCTCGAGTGGTCATCGGCGAGAACGCGACGTTCATGGGCGCGGAGGACCATCTCCGCAGCCGCGGCGTCGAGGTCGTTCTCGCCGACGACGAGGAGTGCAAAGGCCTGATGCGCGCGTTCATCGCCGAGCATCCCGACCTGTGGAACGAGGACATCGGCGAGGAGTGACCGGACGCCGAGTTGAGAGAGTGCAGCCATGCACGTAACCGTCGTCGATCATCCGATCGTTGCCGCCAAGCTGACCGCACTGCGCGACGTCCGGACCGACACGCCGTCGTTCCGCCGCCTCGCCGACGACCTCGTGACCTTGCTCGCCTACGAGGCCACGAAGTCCGTCCCGGTCGAAGCGGTCGAGATCGAGACACCGATCACGACGATGACCGGTGTGCGGCTCACCAACCCGCCGCCGCTCGTCGTACCCGTGCTCCGGGCCGGTGTCGGAATGCTCGACGGGCTCACGCGGTTGCTGCCCGACGCCGAAGTCGGCTTCGCCGGACTGGCGCGCGACGAGGCAACGGCGCAACCCTTCTGGTACGCCGATCGGCTGCCCGAGGACGCGGCGGGCCGCTCCGTCTTCGTGCTCGACCCGATGCTCGCCACCGGGGGAACGCTCGTCGCCGTGGTCGAAGCGTTGCTGACGCGCGGGGCGGAGACCGTGACCTGTGTCTGCCTGCTTGCGGCGCCGGAAGGGATCGAGCGCGTCCGGGCCGCGTTCCCCGATGACCGCGTGTCGCTCGTCGTCGCCGCGGTCGACGAGCAGCTCAACGAGAAGGCCTACATCGTGCCGGGGCTCGGCGACGCCGGCGACCGCCTGTTCGGCAGCGCCCCCACCACCCCCTGACCTCTCGCCCAACCGTCTCGAATCGTTGGTTCGGGGTCGCGAAAACCAACGATTCGAGACGGTTGGGCGATAGGGGGGCGGGCGATCCGGGATGGGCGGCGACGGCGGGGTTGAGAATGGGAGCGTGCGGTATCCGGTGTTCGTGGAGCTCGCCGGCCGCCGCGTCGTGGTGGTCGGCGGCGGAGCAGTTGCCGTACGGCGCCTGACGGACCTTCTCGCCGCCGGTGCCGATGTCACGGTGATCGCGCCGTCCTATGACCCGGCGATCGCCGGGCTCGACGTCACGATCGAGCACCGGGAGTTCGCGCCCGCCGACGTCGACGGGGCCGTCCTGGTCCTCGCCTGTACGGACAGCTCGCGGGTGAACGCCGCGGTGGCTGCCGCTGCCGAGCGGCGCGGCATCTGGTGCATCCGCGCCGACGACGCATCGCGATCGAGGGCTTGGCGGCCGGCGAGCGCACAGATCGATGATGTGACGATCGCCGTCTCGGCTGCCGGTGACCCGACGCGCGCCGCCGGGCTTCGCGATGCGATCGAGTCCCAGCTGCGCAACGGGCAGCTCGGCGGCCGACGGGTGCGACGCGGCGAGGACTCTGGGCGAGTCGTGTTGGTCGGGGGCGGTCCCGGCGACCCGGACCTGTTGACGTTGCGGGGCTACCGGGCGCTGCTGGCAGCTGATGTCGTCGTGACCGATCGCCTCGGGCCAACCGGTCTGCTCGAGCTGCTGCCCCCCGACGTCGAGGTGATCGACGTCGGCAAGACCCCTGGGGGTCACTCCGCCGAGCAGCAGGCGATCAACCAGCTGATCATCGACCGCGCCGGCCGCGGCGACCTCGTCGTGCGGCTCAAGGGGGGCGACCCCTTCGTTCTGGGCCGCGGCAGCGAAGAGGTCGACGCCTGCCTCGAGGCCGGGATCGCGGTCGAGGTGGTGCCTGGGCTGACCAGCGCCGTGTCGGCCGCGACGCTGGCGGGCATCCCGCTGACCGAGCGCGGTACGACGCAGCACTTCACGGTGGTCAGCGGTCACGTGCCGCCCGGCGACGATCGGTCATCAGTGGACTGGGCCCTGCTGGCGGCGACGGACGCGACCCTGGTGATGCTGATGGCGGTGGCCAACCTGAGAGCGATCGCGGCGGCCCTCATCGCTGGCGGGCGTGAAGCGAGCACTCCGGCTGCCATCGTCGAGAACGCCTCGTTGCCACAGCAGCGGGTGATCACGGCCACCCTCGGCGAGCTGGCAGACGTCGCCGACGCCCAGGCCGTGGTGCCCCCGGCGGTCGTGATCGTCGGCGACGTCGTGCGGCTCTCGGACTGACTACGCCGGCGGATTCAGTCGACGGGTCACCTTGGTCATCACGACCCGCGGCGTGACCCGGCCGGCCTGCGCTCCGATCTTGTTCACGACGCCTGGGATCACGATGCGACGGCCGGCCACCATGCCCTTGTAGGCGGCGTTCGCGACGTACTCCGCCGACTTGGACCCGGGGGACTTCAGCAGCGGCGTGTTCGGATCCATCTCGGCTGCCGCTTGGAAGCCGGTCGGTACGACGCCCGGGCACAATGCGGTCGCTGTGACTCCGGTGCCGGTCAGCTCCTCGGCGAGCGCCTCCGTCAGGGAGATGACGTAAGCCTTCGAGGCGTAGTAGGTGGCCATGAACGGACCGGGCTGAAATCCCGCCGTCGAGGCAACATTCAGAACCCGGCCGGAGCCGCGCGCCACCATTGCCGGCAGCAGCAGTTTCGTCAGCTCCGTGAGGGCGAGCACGTTGACGGCGAGCATTCGGTGGTCCGCGTCGAGGTCGGTCTCCCAGAATCGACCCTGGTTGCCGAGTCCTGCGTTGTTGACGAGGACCTCGATGTCCGAGTCGGCGACCTCGGTTGCCAGTTGTCGTGCGGCGCCCTCGAGCGCCAGATCGGCCGTGATCACGGTGGAGTCGGCGCCGTAGCGGGACTTCAACTCGTCGCCAAGAGCGCGAAGCTCCGGCTCCCGCCTCGCGACGAGCACCAGGTCATGACCTTCCCGCGCGAAGACGCGGGCGAGTTCGAGGCCGATGCCGCTGGAGGCGCCAGTGACGAGCGCGAGCGGGCGGGTATGCGACATCGTGAGCCACCTTCTGCCGTTCAGTCGGGTTCCCGACAGTCTGACGGCCGATCGCTTGAGCCTGAATGGGTGGCCCCCGAACATCACAGGTGCGGCGAAGCGATCGCCGGCTGATAGGCACCCGAGGGGGCACCACGTGTATCGACGAATTGTCGTCGGGACCGATGGGTCGTCGACTGCGGATCGCGCGGTTGACGTCGCAGGGGGGTTGGCACTTCTGTCGGGGGCAGAGGTACACGTGGTGACTGCTTATCGGCCGGTACGCGCAGCGGTGATGGCGGGGGTCAGCGCGTCAGGGGGTGCGATCGCACCGGCGTGGCTCGGCGATGACGAGCGCGTCGCCGCGGAGGAGGTCGTCCGTCGGGCTATGGAGCGTCTGGAGAGCACTGGTGCTGCCGTGCGTTCTCTGGCGCGCCTGGGGGAGCCCGCGGACGCCCTCCTCGCTGTTGCCGCAGAGCTCGACGCCGACCTGATCGTCGTCGGCAACCGAGGCATGAGCGGCGTACGGCGATACCTGCTCGGCAACGTCGCCGACCGCGTGGCACATCACGCTCCATGCAGCGTTCACATCGTTCACACGTGCTGATGCCCAGGGTCAGCGGGGACACGAGCGCCCAGGCCGGGTCGGCCTGGCTCGCCGCCTCGCCGCCACTGTGGGTCACCGACTCACTCGTCGACTGGCTGTTGCGACGCGGGCAGGACGACGATGACGTGGACGCGGCAGCCGCCCCGCTTCGGGCCACGGTTAATCGCTCGACTGGCGTGCTGCGCCGAGTGAGCAAGGGGCACGCGGCGTAAATCTCCTCGCCACGCCGGACCCGGACTTGTCCTGTCCTCCTGTTTGCTGCGAATCTGCTGGCCAGGAGAACGGAGTTGGATGACGCCAACAAGACGGGGCGGTCGCCGCGAGCTCACGCGGGCCGAGCTGATCGAGCTCTTCGGCGCGGTTCCACTGTTTGCCCGCCTCGCGCCACCACAGCGCGAAGCGATTGCGGCGGCGGGGGTCTCCTTGACTGCGAAGCGCGGCGAAACCGTGGTGAAGCAGGGCGAGCCCGGTGATGCGGTGTACGTCGTCTCCCGGGGATCGCTGTTGGCCCACCGCATGAGCCGCGGTGGCGAGCGCCGTGCGTTGAACGTCATCGAGTCGCCAGGATCGTTCGGCGAGCTGGCGCTGCTCGACGGGCGGCCGCGCTCGGTGTCGGTCGAGGCGCTCGAGGAGTGCGACCTGATCAAGGTTTCGCGCGCCGACTTCCTCGGTCTGCTGTCTCGCGACCCGCGCCTGGTCGATGGGCTGTTGCGGGAGCTCGGCCGGATGATTCGCCGGCTGACCGACCAGGTGGCTGATGCGACGCTGCTGGACCTGCCAGCTCGCGTGGCCAAGACTCTCGTTCGCCTCGTCGAGCCGCACTCCACCGAGGGTTCCCACGATCTGGTGGTCTCGCTGTCGCAAGGCAAGCTCGCCGAACTTGCCGGCGGCAGCCGCCAGAGCGTCAACGGCGCGCTCGCGACCCTCACCTCCCGTTCGCTGATCCGGATCGAGGGCAGGCGAATCCTGGTGACCGACCTCGAGGGTTTGCGGGCGCGGGCCGGCGTGACGGTGGGCGGCCAGGACGAAGACGACGCGCCTGGCCGAGGCTGATCCCGCTGGCCGATCGGCCGTGACGCGGGCGGTGCCGAGCGACCACGGGGGCAGTCGCCCGGCACCGCGTCCGGGAGCGTCGTGCGCCGGATCCCCCCGCAGATCTCGGATCCTCACGGGCGCTGGGGTCAAGGGTGCCAGGTTGGCTTCGCGTCGTCTATACCTGGGATGGCAAAGACTCGATAAAGATCAACATTTGGGAAGGAAAGTCCATGGCGGATCAGACATACGGCATCAGTGAGGTCGTCGGCACCAGTCCGGACAGCGTGCACCAGGCGATCCGAAACGGCATCAGCAAGGCTTCGCAGACAGTGCGGAACCTCGATTGGTTCGAGGTGACGACGATCCGCGGCCAGCTCAGCGACGGCGAGGTTGCGCACTTTCAGGTGCAGATGAAGGTCGGGTTCCGCATCGAGTAGCCGGCGTCGGGGCGGCGAGGAAGCCCAGCTGGCTCCCGGCCGGTCAACAGGGCGTCGCGGCCGGTTCCGTCGCGCGGGCGTAGGTGCGCTCGCGGTACCGCTGAAGGGCGTCTTCTGCGCGCGTGAGGTCATCGAGCGCCGCCCGTTGCTCGGCGGTGAGTGTGCGCAACTCGATACGGCGGGGCACTCGGTCGAAGACGACACGACGGGCGCGCACGTATGCGTCGTCGGCGCGGGCATGCAGAACGCTCAGCTGATCGTCCATGCCCCGAGTGTGACCGCGCCGTCCGGCAGGCGCAGGCGTTCGAGCGGTTCGGCCAAGTGCGCGAAGAAATTAACCCGTTCGGACTATCAAGCCCTCAAGTTCGACTAGTCATATGCCGACATAGTGGATGTACGCGACACGAAAGGTGATTGCCATGACCCCGGACCCCGCGTCGCCAGCCACGGTCAGCCCGCATCAGACGCCCCGACCAGTGCCACCCATGAACCTCCTCGCAGCCGGCGTCCCGCTGTCGCTGCTGATCGATCTGGTCGCACCGATCCGCTCAACCGACCTCTACGCGGCGGAGCCTGGCCAGGCGAACTGGCTCGTTCGGCACGACGCCGCCTGACACGGAGAACCCCAGGTCAGCGGCTCAGGAGGCCTGGCTGACCGAGCTCATGTTGAAGTCCTCGATCCGCATCGCCGGCATCCGCGTACGGGTGAAGTAGTCGCCGAACTCGCGCGCGAGCGTGTCCTGCGTCGTGCCGACCTCGGTGACGCGCTTGAGCATCCCGACGGGGCTCTCGTTGAACCGGAAGTTGTTGACCGCGCCGGTGACCTCGCCGTCCTCGACGAGGAACACGCCGTCGCGGGTCAGACCCGTGAGCAGCAGCGTCTGCGGGTCGACCTCGCGGATGTACCACAGGCAGGTCAGCAGCAGGCCACGCCGCGTGCCGGCGATCAGGTCGTCCAGCGACTTCTCGCCTGCCGGGCAGACCAGCTCGAGGTTGTCACCGAACGGCGTGAAGTCCAATCCGGTCAGCTGCGCCGAATGTCGGGTCTGGATCAAGGACGTCAGCACGCCGTCCCTGATCCAGTCAATCGGGCCGATCGGCGCGCCGTTGTCGAAGACCGACGACATCCGGCTGGACGCGCCAGCGATGACGAATGGCGCCGCCTCGTGCCCGGGAAGTGACGGGTCGGATCGCAGGGTGAGGGGTACGTCGCTGAGTCGCTCGCCGACCCGGGTGCCACCACCGGGCTTCGCGAACACCGACTGACCCTCGTAGGCGTCGAGCGCACCGGAGCTCCAGTAGGAGTACAGCAGGAGGTCAGCGACCGCCGACGGTGGCAGGAGCGTCTCGTATCGCCCAGCGGGCAGATCGATGCGCCGCTCGCTCCAGGCCAGACGCTTGACGACGTCGGCCTCGAGGGCGGGCAGGTCGATGGTGGCGATCTCACTCGCGCCCTGTCCGCTCCACGCGGACCGGCTGCCATCGGCGGTCCGACCGGTGAGCTCCACTCGGACCGAGGGCTGGGCGTGCCGCAGGCGCAGGCCGGTCGACGAGCCGAGGTACGTCGTAGCGATCGAGTGCTCCGCGTAGCCGTAGCGGCCCTGACCGGCATCGCCTGCGGCGCCGAAGATGTCGCCGAGCCAGTGCGCCAGATCCGACAGCGCCGCGACCGGTGCGTCGACGGCACCCTCGGCCCAGTCCGGCGCGGCGTCGCCAGTGATGAGCTCTGCGGCGTCATCAGCGGACGAGGAACCGCGTGCATTTGACGCCGCCTCCTCGACGAGAGCAGCCACGTCGTCGGCGTCGCTCACGTTTCGGCTGACGGAGGCTGCCTTGACCCCACCGTCGCCGGCAACCGTGGCGATGATCGTCAGGTCCACCGTCTGCGTCACGCCATTGGTCGTCAGGGTGTTGTTGGCCCACCGCAGGTTCGTGGTTGCGGTGTCGGTGGCGATAGCGATGCAGCCATCGGTGCTCGCCGCTGCGAGGGCGCGCTCGACGAGCTCCTGCGGGGACAGCGCGCTCACTGGGCGGCCTCCTGGGTCGCGTTGAGGATCCGGACTCCGTTGAACAGGGCAACCGGACAGCCATGGCTCACCGCGGCGACCTGCCCCGGCTGCCCCTTACCGCAGTTGAATGCGCCGCCCAAGACGTAAGTCTGGGGGCCGCCGACCACCGACATCGAGCGCCAGAAGTCCGTGGTGGTGGCCTGGTAGGCCGCGTCGCGGACCTGACCGACCAGCACCCCGTTTCGGATCCGGAAGAATCGCTGCCCGGTGAACTGGAAGTTGTAGCGCTGCATGTCGATCGACCATGACTTGTCGCCGACCACGTACAGGCCGTCCTCGACGCCGCCGATCAGGTCCTCGGTCGACGGGCCATCCTCGACCGGTTGCAGCGACACGTTCGCCATTCGCTGGATGGGGACATGCAGGGGTGAGTCCGCGAACGCGCACCCGTTCGATCGCTCGATGCCGCGAAGTGCTGCCGTGCGTCGATCGAGCTGGTAGCCCACGAGCAGGCCGTCCTTGATCAGGTCCCAGGTCTGGGCCTGCACGCCCTCGTCGTCGAAACCGATGCTGGCCAGGCCGTGTTCGACCTGCCGGTCGCCCGTCACGTGCATCAACGGGCTGCCGTAATGCAGCGAGCCGAGCTGGTCCGGGGTGGCGAACGACGTACCGGCGTAGTTCGCTTCGTAGCCGAGCGCGCGGTCGAGCTCGGTCGCGTGGCCGATCGACTCGTGGATCGTCAGCCACATGTTCGAGGGGTCGACGACCAAGTCGTACGTGCCGGGCTCGACCGACGGCGCCTTGGACTTCTCCAGGAGGTACTCGGGAAGCGTCGCGAGCTCCGTCGACCAGTCGTAGCGCTCGTCGGTGAGGAACTCCCAGCCCCGTCCAACCGGTGGAGCGATCGTCCGCATCGTCTCGAACCGGCCGGTCGCGTCGTCCACCCAGAGCCCGGTGATCTGGCACTGCATTCGCACGCGCTGTTGCGTGGTGCGCGTGCCGGAGAGGTCGGCGTAGAACTTCGTCTCGCGAACCTGCTTCAGCGTCGCGTCGACATGACGGATGATCTCTGCGCCGAGGACACGGTTCGACCAGTCGGCGAGCAGCTCGATCCGGTCGTGCTCGCTGACGGAGAACGGATCCACGTCGTACGACGAGATCCAGGTCTGCTCACCGTGTCCGGGCTCCGGCGCGAGCTCGATGCGCTCGCCGGTCACCGGCTTCGACACCGCCGCGACCTCGACCGCACGGTCGACCAGCCGCACCGCCTCCGCCGGCGTGAGGATAAGGCCGCCGGCGAAGCCCCACGTGCCGTCATGAACGACCCGGACCGCGAGACCGCGCTCGTCGTCGTCATGGCTGGTCTCGAGCCGCGCGTCATGCAGCGCCAGGTCTGCGGTGCGGATGCGCTCCAGGCGAACGTCGGCGTGCTCGACGCCGAGCTCCTGCGCACGCTGCAGCGCGGCATCGGCGATGGCCGTGAGCGGCAGCGCCGCGAACTCGGGATCGATCTGATGGGGCATTGGTGTGGCTCAGCTCCTCGGGTCGAGCACGAGTTTTCCGGTGCTTCGACGTGACCGCAGATCCTCGTGGGCACGCCGGGCGTCGGAAAGGGGATATGTGGCGCCGACGACGGGGGACAGCTGCCCCGCCGCGACCATTCCCAACATCTCGGCCATCGGTTCGGCGAGCATGCCGGGCTTGTTCAGGCAGTGCATGAGCCAGAACCCGATCACCGCACGGCTGCGCTGCATGAGCGCGCCGGCGTCGATGGGTGCCGGCGGAACTCGGCCGGCCATCCCGAACGTGGCGAGACGCCCGAATGGCGCGAGTGCCGCGAGGCTCGCGTCGAATGTCGGCCCGCCGACCATCTCGAGCACGATGTCGACCGGCTGACCCTCGTTGGCGGCGATGAGTGCAGCCTTGAGGTCGTCGGCGCCCGCGTCGACTGTGGCGTCGGCGCCGAGCTCCTCGGCGAGCTGCCGCTTGGCTGCGCTCGACGCGACGCCGATCACGCGTCCGGCGCCCCACATCTTCGCCAGCTGGATCGCCAGCGTCCCGACGCCGCCCGCGGCGGCATGCACGACGACGCTCTCGCCGGCTTCGAGGTGCGTGCAGGTCTTGAGCAGATGCCAGGCCGACAGGCCTTGCACCATCAGCGCAAGCGCCTGCGCGTCAGTGACGCCCTCCGGGAGGTCAAATGTCATTGCAGGGAAGGCGAGCGCCTTCTCGGCGTACCCACCCGCGCCGACCAGCGACGCGACGCGACGACCATCGGAGGTCGTGCCGCAGACCTCGCTGCCGGGGATCAACGGCAGTTCGGTCTTGGAGAGGTAGGAGTCCTCGACCTGATGGGTGTCCGCGAAGTTCACGCCGGCGGCAGTCACCTCGACCAGATCGAACCCGTCGACCGGCTCGGGATCGGGCAGGTCGGTGACGGTCAGTACCTCCGGACCGCCGAACTCCGTGATCTGAATCGCACGCATGCCGCGACGATAGGCCTTCAGTCATTACGGTGCGTCACGGCCGCTTCCCGACCGGTGCGTTCCTGACCTAATGTCGTTGGCTGGCAACACTTTCTGCGACCGCGAGGCCCAGTCGAGGCGGTCCACCCCACCCAGACCGCCGTACTCACGCTGTCCTGCCCCCGCCGCCGCCCGCCCCGAAGGTTTCGATGCGTCTCAGCTCACCCTGCCGCCTGCCACTCGCCGTCGCCACTGTCCTCGCACTGCTCTTCGGCCTCGCCTGCCTCGCGGCACGACGCCACGGGCACGCGCTGCAACCGTCGCGCCCGCGCTGCACAACGAGTGCACGCTGTCGGGCAAGGACGTGCCCGCGTGCGGGGT
>JAFAZI010000122.1 GCA_019239875.1 Frankiaceae bacterium | reverse complement strand
CGCCCGCGCCTCGGTGAGCAGGTCTCCGGAGTCGAGCCGGATCGCGCCGAGCCCCGTCCCGGCTGCGGCGACCGCGTTGCGGATGCCGCCGGAGACGTCGTACGTGTCGACCAGCAACGTCGTGCCGGGTCCGAGCGATGCGACCTGCGCCGCGAAGGCGGCAGGCTCGTCGTCGTGCACCAGCGTGAAGGCGTGAGCCGCGGTGCCGGTGGTCGGGATCTGCCACCGACGCCCCGCCGCGAGATTTGAGGTCGAGGCGAAACCGCCGATGTACGCCGCCCGCGCGCTGGCGACGGCCGCTTCCTCATGGGTGCGCCGGGATCCCATCTCGATGCACGGCCGATCGCCGGCGGCATGCACCATCCGGGCGGCCGCGGTGGCGACAGCGCTGTCATGGTTGAACACCGAGAGGATGAGCGTCTCGAGGACGACGCACTCCGCGAAGCTGCCCTCGACCGTGAGTACCGGAGAACCGGGCACGTAGACCTCGCCCTCGGCATACGCGTCGATGGAGCCCGTGAAGGCATAGTCGGCCAGGTATTCGCGCGTAGCGGCATCGACCACCTTCGACTCCACGAGAAAATCGAGGGCGTCATCGTCGAATCGGAACATTGGCAACAAGTCGAGGACTCGTTGCAGTCCGGCGACGACGCCGTACCTGCGTCGCCCCGGCAACGACCGGGCGAAGACCTCGAACACGCATCGGCGGGCCGCCGCGCCGCTGCGTAACGCAGCCTCGAGCATGGTCAGCTCGTATTGGTCCGTCAGGAGGGCGGGGGTGCCCGTGGGGGTGAGACTCACGCACAGACTTCATCAGGTTCCGGCGCGAGCGTCTGCGTCGGGATCCGTGGCGGCTCTGGGAGGCGGATCATGAGGATCACGCCGGCCACGACCGCGATGGTCGCGATGGCGGACCGCACCGTGAACGGCTCCGACAAGATCAACGACCCCAGAATGACCGCGACGACCGGATTGACGAACGCGTAGGTGGTCACCAGCGAGAGCTCCGCGTTGCGCAGCAACCACACATAAGCGGTGTAGGCGAACAACGACCCGAAGACCACGAGGTATCCCCACGCCAACCAGGCGTCGGTCGTGACCTCGCTCCGGTGAAGGTCGGCGAACTCGCCGGAGACGGCGGCAACCACGAGGCAGCCGATCCCGCCGCAGAGCATCTCCATCCCGGTCATGACCAAGGGCCGTCGTACGGCGATTGCGGTCTTCGACCAGACCGAGCCGGACGCCCACGACAGGGCCGCGGTGACGGTCAGCAGCGCGCCGCCGAGGCTGACCCGCCCGCTGCCGCTGCCGATGACGAGCACGCCGACGCCCGCGAACCCGAGGCTGAGCCCGGCGACGAGCTGGCGCGACGGCGCGCGACGGGAGATCAGCGCCGTCAGCAGCGCCGCCCAGATCGGGATCGTTGCGAGGATGACGGCGGCCATTCCCGACGGCACTCGTTTCTCCGCGATGGACACCAGCCCGTTGCCGCCGAACGGAAGCGCCAACCCGATCACCGCTGCCGAGAACCACTGGCGGCCGCCCATCGGGTCGGGCAGCCCGTCCGGTGCCGGCCGGCGAGCCGTCACGGCGAGCATCAGTAGACCCGCGACGACGAAGCGCGAACCGGCGAGGATCAGCGGCGGCAGGCCGGTGCCGTGGCTCGGGTGCACCGCCACCCGGATCGCGAGATAGGTCGAGCCCCAGACGAGGTAGACGACCCAGAGCGCGAGCCAGACCTGGGTTCGGCTGGCGCGGGCTCCCACGATTCGACACTAACCAGCCGGTGCCACCGAATATCGAGTGCTGATCCGAGCGCTCGGGTTCGGCGCAGGTGGCAAACTGGAGAGATGGCCGCGCCGTCGATCGAACAGGTCCAGCGACCTGACCACGACGAGGTCGTCGATCCTGACCGGCCGTGGGTCGCAGTGGTCTGGAACGACCCGATCAACCTCATGAGCTACGTCACATGGGTCTTCCAGAAGCTGTTCGGATACGACCACGAGAAGGCCAAGCGGCTCATGCTGGACGTGCACCACAAGGGCCGCGCGGCGGTGACCTCAGGCAGCCGCGAGCAGGTCGAGGCTGACGTCCAACGCCTGCACGGTGCAGGCTTGTGGGCGACACTGCAGCAGGACTGATCGGCTCGGCGACGGTAGGGACGACGGGGTGGGTTCGGTACGGCGCCGCGCTGATCGCGTGCGGGTGCAGCTGGAAGAGGCCGAGGTCTGGCTGCTGATGTCGATGACGACGCAGCTGATCGCGCTGCTGCGCGAGGACTCGGCCACGGAGTCGACGGATCCGGTGGATCCGTTGCACACCTTGGTCTTCGGCCCGACCGGTGACGCGCGGCCGCCGGAGGATCCAGTGCTGCGACGCCTGCTGCCGGATGCCTACGCGGACGACGCCGAGGCAGCCGGGGAGTTCCGCCGGCTGACAGAGGGCGATCTGCGGGCCGCGAAGAGCAGCGGGCTGTCGCGGATCATGACCGACCTCTCGGAGCGCGGGCAGGCCAAGCGCGGCGGTGGGATCAAGTTCGAGCTCGACGACGACGGGGCCGCTGAGTGGTTGTCGGCGCTGACCGACCTCCGGCTGGCCCTCGGCACGCGGATCGGTGTCAGCGAGGACATGGCCGAGGAGCGGGCCGGCCTCGATGTGGATTCGCCTCGGTACGCCGAGATCGCGACGTACGACTGGCTGTCGTGGCTGCAGGACGCGATGGTGCGGGCGCTCACCGGCGAGTGACGCCGTACCCTCTTTCGCGTGCTGAAGATCAGCGAGGAGCTGCGCGACCAGATCGTGGCGCACGCTCGTCGCGACCATCCGGACGAGGCGTGCGGCGTGCTCGCCGGCCCCGTGGGCACCGGTCGGCCCGAACGGTTCATCCCGATGCTCAACGCCGCACGCTCCCCGACCTTCTACGAGTTCGACTCGATGGAGCAGCTGCGGGTATGGCGAGAGATGGACGACCGCGACGAGGAGCCGGTGGTGATCTACCACTCACACACGGCGACCGAGGCGCATCCGTCCCGGACCGACATCAAACTGGCCAGCGAGCCGGGCGCGCACTACGTCCTGGTGTCGACGCGGGACCCCGACGAGACGGAATTTCGCAGCTTCCGGATCGTTGATGGAGAAGTAGAAGAAGAACCGGTACTCATCGAAGACGACGTGTTGGGAGACAGGCACTGATGGCGATCGAAGCGCGGATCCCCACGATCCTCCGCAGCTACACGGATGGCGCGAAGGCCGTCGAGGGCAGCGGAGCGACGCTGGCCGACCTGTTCGTCGATCTCGACAGCCGCCACGCCGGCATCCGCGAGCGGCTGGTCGATGGGGACGGCGCGCTGCAACGGTTCGTGAACGTCTACCTCAACGACGAGGACGTCCGGTTCCTCGGCGGTGCCGAGACGCCGCTGTCCGACGGTGACGTGGTCACGATCCTGCCCGCGGTCGCCGGCGGCTGACGCCCGATAGCCGTTTGCCGTGACCCGCTACAACTCGCTGCTGGAGTCGCTCGGACGCACGCCGCTGGTCGGACTGCCGAACCTCTCCCCGTCCGACGAGGTCCGGCTCTGGGCGAAGCTGGAGGACCGCAACCCAACCGGCTCGGTCAAGGACCGCCCGGCGATCGCGATGGTCGAGCAGGCGGAAGCCGAGGGCCGGCTGACGCCGGGCTGCACGGTCCTCGAGCCGACGAGCGGCAACACGGGCATCTCGCTGGCCATGGTCTGCAAGCTCAAGGGCTACTCGCTGATCTGCGTGATGCCTGAGAACACCTCCATCGAGCGCCGGCAGCTGCTCGAGATGTACGGCGCGGAGATCCGGCTCTCGCCCGCCGCCGGCGGTTCGAACGAAGCGGTCGCGGTGGCGAAGCGGCTCGCCGAGGCGAACCCGGACTGGGTGATGCTCTACCAGTACGGCAACCCGGCGAACGCGCAGTCGCACTACGACACCACCGGCCCGGAGATCCTCGCGGACTGCCCGGAGATCACCCACTTCGTGGCCGGTCTCGGGACCACCGGGACGCTGATGGGCGTCGGGCGCTTCCTGCGCGAGAAGGCACCTGGCGTCAAGATCGTCGCAGCCGAGCCGCGGTACGGCGAGCTGGTCTACGGCCTGCGCAACATCGACGAGGGCTTCATCCCGGAGCTGTACGACGCGAGCGTGCTCGACACGAGGTTCTCCGTCGGGCCCGAGGACGCCCTGCGCCGTACCCGGCAGCTGGTCGAGCAGGAGGGCATCTTCGCGGGCATCTCGACCGGTGCGATCCTGCACGCCGCACTCGGGCAGGCAACGAAGGCTGTCAAGGCGGGCGAGCGCGCTGACATCGTGTTCGTGGTGTGCGACGCCGGCTGGAAGTACCTCTCGACCGGCGCCTACAGCGGCACGCTGGAAGAGGCAGCCGAGAAGCTCGAGGGCCAACTCTGGGCGTAGCCACCCCCTTTTGGTTTGTGAAGACCTTGCCGTAGCCCGCTACGGCAAGGTCTTCACAATTCGCCGGCGGTTTCCACAGATTGCCGCTGGCAGCTGGCGCGGGGTGTCCAACCGTGCACCCTCGCCGCATGACCAGCCCCGAGCGCCACGCTCATCTCGCGATGCTGGGCGCGGAAACCGGTGGCGCAATTCACCTCGACTCCTGCCGCGAGGCAGGTCTCAGTGACGAGCAACTTGCGTGGCTGGTGGAGACGCGTCGGTGGCAGTCGCCGTTGCCGCGCGTGTACGTGACGTTCAGCGGGCCGATCCCCACCACGACGCTGCAACATGCGGCATTGCTATACGCAGGTGTAGGTGCCGTGCTGAGCCACGAGACCGCGGGCTACTTCTATCGACTCTGCCGGGAGCCCGGACGAATCCACCTCACGGTCCGCTACGACCGCGACGTCGCGGACCAACCAGGGCTGGTGATCCACCGCTCGAGAACCCTGATCGAGGCTGACACACACCCGGTGTTCACTCCGCGCCGCACCACGGCCGAGCGAACCGTCCTCGACCTGCTCGCGGGATGCCCGACTGCCGACGCGGCTCTCGGGCTGGTCGCGGACGCCTGCGGCGGTGTCTTCACGAGTGCCGAAAAAATTCGTGACGCGCTGACGACCAGGACGAGGACGCGATGGCGAAAGGTAGTGCTCGAGGCGCTACCCGACGTGCGCGCCGGTGCCCAATCCGCGTTCGAGGTGCGTGATGCAAGGATGCGACGCGCGCACAACCTTCCGACAGGGGATCGCCAATTCGTCCGTCACGCGGACGGCACCGAACACCTCGACATTCGGATCCGGAAGTACCGCATGGACGTCGAGCTCGACGGCCGACTGGGGCACAACCGATCGCCCGAGGTCTGGCGCGACATGCGGCGCGACAACCGCAGTGAGGTCGAGCGGCACCGTCACCTCAGGTACGGCTGGGCCGACATGATCGAACGCGAGTGCGAGGTCGCCATCCAGCAGGCTCTCATTCTGCGCCAACAGGGCTGGACCGATCAGTTCCGACGGTGCCCGAAGTGTCCACCGGACCTGCCTCCCGGTTTGTGAAGGCGGCGCCGTAGCCGGGTACGGGTTGGTCTTCACAAACCGTGTGGGTGCCCGCAGGGTGAACGTGACGCACGTCACATGGACTGCGTGAACACCAGGTTGCGGTTACATTGCGAGCGTGGACGCACCACTCGGGATCTTCGACAGCGGGGTCGGAGGATTGACGGTGGCGCGCGCCGTCCTGGACCAGCTTCCCGGTGAGCCGGTCGTCTACGTCGGTGACACGGCGAACGGACCCTACGGGCCGCGGCGGATCGCGGACGTCCGGGCGCTCGCCCTCGACGTCATGGACTCACTCGTCGAACACCATGGCGTGAAGCTGCTCGTCATCGCCTGCAACTCGGCGAGCGCCGCCTGCCTGCGCGACGCCCGCGAGCGCTATCCGATCCCCGTCGTCGAGGTCATCCAGCCGGCCGTGCGGCGCGCGGTGGCCGCCACCCGCAACGGCCACATCGGCGTGATCGGTACGGAGGCGACGGTCAACAGCCGGGCGTACGACGACGCGTTCGCCGCGGCGCCGCACGTGACGCTCACCAGCGTCGCCTGCCCTCGATTCGTGGAGTTCGTCGAGCGGGGCGACACGAACAGCCCGGAGCTGTTCGCGGTGGCCGAGGAGTACCTCGCCCCGATCGTCGACGCCGGCGTGGACACCCTCGTCCTCGGCTGCACCCATTACCCGCTGCTCACCGGCGTGATCTCCTACGTCGTGGGCAACTCGGTGACGCTCGTGTCGAGCGCCGAGGAGACGGCGAAGGACGTCTATCGGGAGCTGGCAGGTGGCGTGGGCTTCCGCGACGAATCGCTTCCGATGCCCCAGCACCGCTTCCTCGCCACCGGGGACCCGGCGCCGTTCGCGCGCCTCGGCCGGCGATTCCTCGGTCCGGAGGTTGGCGAAGTGGCCGCGGCGGAGCATGCTGATGATCACCCTCATCCGGCGAGCGGAGCGGTTGCATGAAGCTGACGATCATCGGCTCCGCTGGCACATTTCCTGGCCCGGCGTCGGGGTGCTCGTCGTACCTGCTGGAGCAGGACGGCTTCCGCCTGCTGCTTGACGTCGGAAACGGCTCGACCGGTGCGCTCCAGGAAGCGTGCGGCCTGCTCGGCCCGGACGCCGTCGTGGTCAGCCATCTCCATGGCGACCACTACCTCGACCTGATCACGTACACCTACGCGCGCCGGTACCACCCGGACGGTACGCCGCCACTGCTTCCGGTCTATGGCCCGAGCCAGATCCAGCAGGCGATGATCGGCGCCTACGGCAAGGGCATCGACTCGCTGCTGTCCGAGGTCTATGACTTCCACGCGATCGATCGCAACCAGACGGTTCCGATCGGACCGTTCGAGGTCGACCTGCGCCGCGTGAACCACCCGGTGGAGACCTACGCCATGCGGATCAGCGCGGATGGCCGGGCGCTCACGTACAGCGCTGACACCGGGGTCTGCGACACCCTGGTCGAGCTTGCCCGCGACGTCGACCTCTTCCTGTGCGAGGCGTCCTACCTCGACGGCGACCCGAATCCGCCCAACATCCACCTGACCGGTCGCGAGGCCGCTGAGCACGCCACGAAGGCAGCGGCGCAGCGGCTGCTGCTGACCCACCTCGTGCCATGGGGCGACGAAGCCCGTACAGTCGCCGAGGCGAAAAGCGCCTATGACGGCGAGATCGCGGTAGCGCGCTCGCTCGACGTCCACGAAGTGTGAGAAGGACCGTTACTTGAGCGAGCACACGCCGCGCCCCGATGGGCGCGCGGACGACCAACTGCGCCCTGTCACCATCACCCGCAACTGGCTCGACCACGCCGAGGGATCGGTGCTGGTCGAGTTCGGCCTGACCCGGGTGCTGTGCGCGGCGTCGGTCACCGAGGGAGTGCCGCGTTGGCGGAAGGGCAGCGGTCTCGGCTGGGTCACCGCCGAGTACGCGATGCTCCCGCGCTCGACGCACACACGCAGCGACCGGGAGTCGGTGAAGGGGAGGATCGGTGGGCGGACCCACGAGATCTCCCGACTGATCGGCCGGTCCCTACGCGCGGCGATCGACTACAAGGCACTCGGTGAGAACACGATCGCGATCGACTGCGACGTCCTGCAGGCCGACGGCGGCACCCGCACGGCGGCGATCACCGGCGCCTACGTCGCGCTCGTCGACGCGTTCTCGTGGCTGCGTGAGCGTGGCTCGCTCGCGGGTGAGCCGCTCGTGACGTCGGTGTCCGCCGTCAGCGTCGGCATCATCGCCGGGGTGCCGCGGCTCGATCTCTGCTACGACGAGGACGTGACCGCAGAGACCGACATGAACGTCGTGTGCACGGGCGAGGGCAGCTTCGTGGAGGTGCAGGGTACGGCGGAGGGCGCGCCGTTCAGCCGCGGCGAGCTCGATGCCCTCCTGGATCTGGCCGCGAAGGGCTGCGCTGATCTCAAGGCGATCCAGGACGCCGCGCTCGCCGGGTGAGAGTGCGCTGTGACCTCGATCGTCGTCCTCGCTACCCGCAACCAGGGGAAGGTCGCCGAGCTGCGGCGGATCCTGGAGCCGTACGACGTGGAGCTGCTCGGCCTCGAAGCCTTTCCTGACCTCGAGGACGTGCCCGAGACCGGTGAGACCTTAGCCGCGAACGCCCTGCTGAAGGCGCACGCCGTCAGCGACGCGACCGGGCATGTGGCGGTCGCAGACGACAGCGGTCTTGCGGTCGATGCGCTGAACGGGATGCCGGGCATCCTCTCGGCTCGGTGGTCGGGGACGCACGGAGAGGATCTGGCCAACCTGAACCTGGTCCTCGCACAGCTGCGCGACGTGCCGGACGACCGCCGAGGAGCCGCCTTCATCTGTGCGGCGGCAGCGGCCTCACCCGATGGCCGCGAGGTCGTCGTCGAAGGCCGGATCGACGGCATGCTCATCCGCGCGCCCCGCGGCCGCAACGGCTTCGGCTACGACCCGATCTTCGTGCCGAGCGGCGAGACCCGGACGACGGCCGAGCTGTCGCCGGTCGAGAAGGACGAGATCAGTCACCGCGGCCGCGCATTCCGCGCGCTCGCGCCGAACCTCCGCGATCTGCTCTGAGTCCTACAGCTCGAGCACCTCTGGGTGCGCTCTGAAGTACGCGATGGTGTGCCGCAAGCCTTCGTGCAGGTCGACCTTGGGCTCCCAGCCGAGCACCTCATCGGCGAGGGAGATGTCAGGCTGCCGGATCGTCGGATCGTCTTCGGGGCGTGGGATGAACACGATCTCGCTCGCTGATTCGCAGAGTTCGCGGATCTGCGTCGCGAGGTCGAGCATCGACACCTCGTGCGGGTTGCCGATGTTCATCGGCCCGGCGTGACCGGACCGCAGCAGGCGGACGACACCCTCGACGAGATCGTCGACGTACTGGATGGATCGCGTCTGGCTGCCGTCGCCCGCTACGGTGATCGGCTCGTTCCGCAGCGCCTGCTTGATGAAGTTCGGGATCGCACGTCCGTCGTTCGGTCGCATACGAGGACCGTGGGTGTTGAAGATGCGCACGATTGCCGTGTCCACGTCGTGGTAACGGCGGTAAGCCATCGTCGTCGCCTCGGCAAAGCGCTTGGCCTCGTCGTACACCCCTCTGGGGCCGACGGGATTGACGTGGCCCCAGTAGGTCTCCGGCTGCGGGTGGACCTTGGGGTCGCCGTAGGTCTCGGACGTCGAGGCGAGCAGGAACCGGGCGTTCTTCTCCTTCGCCAGGCCGAGCGCATGCAGCGTGCCGATCGAGCCGACCTTGAGGGTCTCGATCGGAAGCTGGAGGTAGTCGATGGGGGAGGCGGGTGAGGCGAAGTGCAGCACGTTGTCGACCGGCCCGGCGACGTGAATGAAGTCGGTGACGTCGGCCTTGATCAGCCGGAACCCCTGACGCTCGAGCAGGTGGTCGACGTTGGCCGGCGTACCGGTCAGGAAGTTGTCGAGGCACAAGACCTCGTCGCCGTCGTCGAGCAACCGCTCACACAAGTGGGAGCCGAGAAACCCAGCGCCGCCGGTGACAACGCTTCGTCCCATTTCCGAACCCCTTTGTCCGTTCCGTGCTCGCCCTGGGACGATAGCCGCAACAAACGCCGGGGTCGTAGCCCAATTGGCAGAGGCACGTGCCTTAGGAGCACGCCAGTGCGGGTTCGAGTCCCGCCGACCCCACCGCAGCCGCCGGCACCCGCCCTGCCGACGTGGGCCAGCACCTGGCGCGACTAGTAGATCGTCGCGAAGGGCTGCTCGGCCTCAAGCGTGTAAGCCAGCTCGAGCAGGGTGCGTTCGTCGCCGTACCCGGCCGAGAGCTGGACCCCGATCGGTACGCCGGTCTGGGCCATGGCCATCGGCAGCGAGATCGCCGGAGTCCCGGCGATGTTGTTCAGCGGCGTGAACACCACGTACTCGGTGAGCCGCTCGATCAGCGTCTCGAAGGGAAGTGTCGGCGAGAGGTAGCCGAGCTCCGGCGCGGGGTGGGCGAGCACCGGCGACAGGACGACCTCGACGTGCCCGAACATGTCAGCGTGCTCGCGCGAGATCTTGCGGAGCCGTCGCAGGGCGCCTGGCGTCCTGCGCAGGTTCGAGCGGTGGTAGTCGCGCAAGCCCAACGTGAGCCCGTCGCACCGGGTCTTGTCGAAGCCACGATCGAGGATCAGCTTGCCCGTCCCGCATGCCAGGTCGGCGAGCAGCGCCCAGTACTGCAGGAAGTCCTCGGCGAACTGATCGGTCACCGGTAGCGACATCGGCTCGACGACGTGGCCTGCCTTCTCGAGCAGTCTCGCGGTGTTCTCGACGGCGGCTCGCGTCTCGGTGTCGATCGGCGCCCCATTGACTGTTCCGAGAACGAGACCGACGCGGAGCTGCCGATCGGCCGGTCCCTGGACCTTGCCGAGCGGCGGGATCGCCGGATTGCGCCAGTGGTCTTCGGCAGCTGCCAGGAAGGCGGCGGTGTCCCGTACCGTTCGCGACACGACGCCCTCGGAGATCATGTTGATCGGCAGGTGGCTCGCCTGCTCGCCATCGATGTGCTGGTGGCGGCTCGGCTTCAGGCCGACCAGCCCCGCGTTCGCGGCCGGGATCCGGATCGACCCGCCACCGTCGTTGGCGTGCGCGATCGGCACGACGCCGGCGGCGACGAGCGCCGCGGAGCCGCCGGAGGATGCCCCGACCGAGTGGTCGGTGTTCCAGGGGTTGCGAACTGGCGGCTCCGTCATGTACTCGGTGCTCGCGTTGAACCCGAACTCCGGGAGCCGTGACTTGCCAAGCAGCGTGACCCCGGTCGCGAGGAACTGGCGCGCGTACGCACCGTCATGCTTCGCTGGTGGCGCCTGGTAGGCCTCGCTCCCGTTGTTGGTCGGGAGGCCGCGAACGTCCGTGTTGTCCTTGACGAACGTCGGTACGCCGTACAGCGCAGCATCGCGGTTTCCGGCGATCCGGGGGCGGTCGAACAGATCGAGCTGCACCGCATTGAGCTGCGGGTCGACCGCACGTGCCCGGTCGGCAGCGGCGCTAGCCAGCTCCTCGGCAGTCACCTCGCCGTTGCGGACCAGCGCGGCAAGTGAGACCGCGTCGTGCGTGCCGAGCGCGTCGTCGGTGAATGCGTGAACTCGTGGGCCGGTCACAGCGATCTCCTCTGTCCAGTCGCTCGATTCTGGCAAATCCCACCGAATCGCGCTCGGTCGGGGCGATGTGGCGCCCGCGGCCAGCCGTGATGGGATTGGGTCGAGATGCAGAGCGCACACCGTGGCCGGGCCAACCCTGAGGTCGACGTCGCCGTGGTCGGCGGTGGGCCTGCCGGACTTGCCGCCGCCGCCGAGGCCGCGCGTGGCGGCCTCTCGGTCGTCGTGCTCGAGCGCGGTCACGCCATCGGTGAGCCGGTCCGGACCAGCGGCGGCAGCTTCGTCAAACCGTTGAAGGCACTCGGCATACCGCGCCGCTGCTATCACCCGATCCATCGGATCCGCGTCATCGGTCCGACGACCGAGGCCGTGAAGACCTATCGGCGCGCGCTCGGCTGCGTGATCGACGTGCGCGGCACGTACCAGTGGCTGGCCCAGCAGGCGGTTGAGGCCGGTGCCGAGCTGCGATTGCGGGCACACGTCGAAGCGCCGCTACGAGGCAGCGTGGAAGGCTCCGCGAAGCGCGCCCGGGTGCACGGCGTCGCCGTGCGCGACCCGTTCCGGGGGCGCTACGACCTGACGTCGCGAGTCGTCGTCGACGCCAGCGGCCATACGGGGTTCCTCGCCCGGGAGACCGGCCTGCGGCCAGGCAACGACCGCAGCGCCGTCGGGATGGAGCTGGAGCTGCACTCGCCGGCGTACGACCAGGACGAGGTGGTGTTCTGGCTCGGCGACGACGTCGCGCCAGGTGGCTATGGCTGGGCGTTCCCGTGCGGTGACGGGCGGGTCCGCCTCGGTGTCGGGGTGGTGAGGCCGAACAGCGACGCCGAGCCACGCGTGCTGCTCGAGGACCTCCGCCAGGAGTTCGTCCGGCTGGTCGGGCCGAGCTCCGGTGCCGGACCGCTCGAGATGCACAGCGGGCTGATGCCGGTCCTGCGCCCCGACGCGACCACGCTGGTCGGCGAGGGCCTCGTCGTGACCGGTGACGCCGCCGGCCAGGGGTCGACGCTGCTCGGCGAGGGCATTCGTTACGCGATCCTGGCCGGCCGCGGCGCTGGTCGGGCGATCGTCGACGCCGGCGGGGACTACAGCCCGAGCGGTCTGGCGTCCTACCCCCGTGAGTGGCAGCGGCTCACCGGGCGCAACCTGCGGATCTCCTACGCCGTGAACGAGCGCATCTGCAACTTCTCCGACGCGGACTGGGACCGCGTGATCCGGCGCATGGACAAGCTGACCGCCAGCCAGGCGGCCGCCGTCTTCGCGAGCTCGTTCAGTCCGTGGTGGGCCGCGCGCGTGGTGTTCACCGATCCATCACTCGTGCGGTCGGTCTACCGGGCGTTGCGCTCGCGCTGAGTCCGCGGCGTCAGGAGCTCAGATCGAGGTCTCGCAGGAGCTTGGCGACGTGACCGGTCGCCTTCACGTTGTACCAGGCATGGGCGACCTTGCCCTTCGGGTCGACCACGACGGTGGACCGGATGACGCCGGTGACCTTCTTGCCGTACATGGTCTTCTCGCCCCACGCGCCGTACGCCTCGAGGATCGTCTTGTCGGGATCGGAGAGCAGCGGGAATGGCAGGTCGTGGGTCTCGCGGAACTTCGCGAGTTTCGCCGGTTTGTCGGGCGAGATGCCGACCACGTCGAAGTCGGCGTCGGCCAGCAGTTTGAGGTTGTCCCTGAAGTCACACGCCTGCTTGGTGCAACCAGGGGTGAGCGCGGCAGGGTAGAAGTAGATGACGAGATTGCGGCCCTTGAAGTCCTTCAAGGAATGCTTTTTCTCGTCCGCATCGGGCGCGGTCCACGCCGGAGCGGTGTCACCAGCAGACAATCGCATGATCAGAACCTAGTACGGCGGTCGGAGGTCAGGATGCATGAGAGATCGTCCAGCGGGCAGGATCCGGCCATGGCGGCAGACGAGGCGACAGAGGCGATCTCCGTTGACAACGAGGAGGTCGCGGTCGTAGAGACAGCGGATGATGTCTCGGTGGTGGAGTCCGTGAGCCGCGATCCAGATCGGATCGCGAAGGAGATCGAGCAGACGCGGGCGGAGCTCGCGAGCACGATCGACGCGATTGCCGATCGGATCAGCCCGCGGAAGGCTGCCGCGCGCGGTGCGCAGGCGGTACGCGCCAAGGTGGGGGGCGAGCCAGCCGCAGCGACCCCTGCGCAATACCCGAGTCAGCCCGCCGTACCCGTCGTTCCGATCGCTGCTGCGGTCGGCCTGGTCGCGGTCGTGGTGGTCTTCGTGCGCCGCCGCCGGAGTCGCTGAGCGAACGGTGCGCCCAAAACGGCCCTTCGTACGGCAGTATTGCGGTTGTGCGTATTTCTGCGAAGTCTGACTACGCCATCCGTGCGATGGCCGAACTCGCGGTCGCAGGGGAGCGGGAGGCCGTCAAGGCTGAGCAGATCTCGGTCGCCCAGGACATTCCGCTGAATTTTCTGCTCGGCATTCTCCGTGAGCTTCGCAATGCGCATCTGGTCCGCAGCCAGCGTGGTCGGGAGGGCGGGTACGTCCTGTCTCGGCCCGCCGCCGACATCGCTCTTGCCGATGTGATCCGGGCAGTCGATGGCCCTTTGGCGAATGTGCGCGACCTCAGCCTGACGGACCTGAGCTACCCGGGTGCTGCCGAATCGCTCCGTGAAGTCTGGATGGCGGTTCGCGGCAGCCTGCGTGAGGTGCTGGAGAACGTCACGGTGGCAGACCTCGCAAGCGGCCGGCTCCCCAAGCACGTGAAGTCACTCGCCGCGCGACACCAGGCCGAGCGCGTCTAGCCGGCAAAAATCTGGGCCCGCCTCCCGAAGGAGACGGACCCAGACAGCAGCGCAGCGCTCAGAGCATCAGCGACGCGATCTCCGCGTCGAGGTCTACGCGATCCATCTCCGTGCCGCTCGGGACGGCGGTGAAGGACTCGACGAGGAACTCGACCACGCGGTCGCGCGGCGCGATCATGGTCGCGAGGCAGTCGGTCGCGAGCGTGATCCGGATCTCCCGAACCGCACCGGAGTCGACGACGGGCTCGACGGTGATGTCGCCCATGCCGCTTGCGTGGTTGACGCCGTCGGCGAGCAGGTCACGCGCGAAGGTCCAGACCACCGGCTCCTCGCACTCGACGCCGATCGCCAGCGAAACAGCAAGCGGGTCGCTCGGGTCGTACCGGAGCTCAGCCTGAACATCGGCGTCACCAGTGATCGCGCTGACGGCGAGCGTCAGTGGCGTGGTCACGGTGTGGGCCTCGTGAAGCATCGGATCCTCCGGAGCGAGTCGTCGTAGTTGGTGTCGGCTCTACACCCCGTCTAACGACCCCGCCACCCGGAGGTAACGGCTTGCGCCGAAGGAATTAGTGGACGCTGGGCGAACGCCCGGTTGGGAGTAGTTCGACCCAGGTTCTGCCGGGGGCGAGGTTGATCAAATGTCCATGTTTGTCACGCAATGTCCAACCGGCCGCGATCGATGCGCGATGCCAGGTGCCATTGATGACCTTGCCGTCGCGCAGCACCCACGCCCGGTTGCTCCCGACCGTCACATCCTCCGGAGACGGCGTGCCCAGCACGTCGTGCAGGCCGGTGCTCGCGATGTTGACGTTCAGGACGACCACGTTCTTCGCCGAGATCTGGGAGCCGTCGGACAACCGATCCGGCGACCCACCCTGCGTGCGGAGCCACTCGTTCTTCGTCCAGCGCCACAGCGCACTTGCCGCCGGCCACGACATCGACACGACATGAGCCTTCTTGGCACTGGCGTCGATCGCGCCGTAGGAGAACAGCGGCGTCGGTGCCTTGAGCGATGCGCGCCGGGAGATCCCGGCCTGCACGATCCGCTTGGTCGAGGAGTAGACGTTGTGCGGTGCAGCGTGCGCGCTGCTCCGGTAGAAGTACTGCGGATTCGCGTCCTGCGAGATCAGCACGGCGTCCGAGTGGGCCACGATCGGTGGCATGTCCTTCGGGTTCGCGCCTGAGTAGCCGAGGATGCTGCCGTGAAGCAGGGCGAGCAGGTCGGCGTCTGAGATCCGCAGCGACCGGATCGGACCCACGGTGTTCGCCTGGTCGCACTGGTAGATCGCCATCAGGCGTGTCAGCCCGCCCTCGACGAGCTCCTCGACGACGATGTCCGCGTTGTTCACGCCCGATTGCGGGAGGGCGTCGGACACGTTGTCGATCTTGACCGCAAGTGCTGGCCGCTTGACGTTCTGACCCTTGGCTCGCGGCGCGCCGGTCAGTGGGCACGTGGGTGGCGGCGGGGGTGCGGCCTGGTGCTTGACCACCGCGACCGGCGTCTGGCTGGAGGTGGCCGAGACGGAGTCGGACTTGCCGCCGCAGCCGGCGAGGGCTGCGGTCGTCAGGATCGCGACGGCGGCGGAGACGGCGGAGATTCGTGTCAGCTGCATGGGTTCGTGGCCCCTGTTCGGACGGACGGCCGATTTCCCGAGGGTGTCGAGATCTTGACCGATTTGACGCTGGAGTAGTTCGACCCGACGATCAGTTCGATGCCGTTGCCGAGGGAGTCGTCTTCCTTCATGGTGGCCCCTGGGACCGCTGCGGCGACGGTTTTTGCGGAGTCCGCGCGTGTCGCGCCGTACAACACAACGGTGTGCTTCGGATCGCTGCCCGAGGGCGCGTTGCCGGTGCTGGGAGTGGGGAAACCGACGCCGGCGAGCGCGCTGGCGACCGTGGACGCGAGCCCGTTCTGATTCGTCGCGTTCAGCACTTTCAGGCTGATGCTGCTCGGCGCCACGGTGAGCTTCTTGTGGGTGTTGCCGATGACGTTCTTGATCGACTTGTCCTGGCGGAAGTCGTGCCAGAGCGTCTTGGACTGCACCGGGTCCCACAGCACGGTGGATCCGACCGAGGTCGAGTACGCCGTGTTGGACAGCGGCACCGTGAAGAGGTTCACGTTGCTCGGCGACATCGAGTGCAAGCGTCGCGCCAGGCTGAACATGGCGCTCTTGCCGAGACCCTGGTCGACGGTGAGGGAGTCCGCGACCGCTTTGAGGAAGCCGAGCAGCTTCGGCACGTTGATGATGACTCCGGCGCTCTCGGCCTTGTTGAGCATCGCGCTCATGAACTTCTGCTGGCGCTGGATCCGGCCCAGGTCGCCCTGGGACGGGTCGAACTCGCGTGCGCGCACGTACTCCAACGCCTGGGCGCCGTGCAACGTTGACGTCCCGGCGGGGAGCTCGAGGCCGCTGCCCATGTAGTGCCCTGGGCTGGCTGGGTCTGGGCGCACGGGGTCACTGATCGCTTTCGGGGAGCAGATGGGGATTCCCCCCAACTTGTCCACCATGTTAACAAAACCGAGAAAGTTGATGATGATGTAGTGGTTTATGGGCACGTGCGTGTTGGCCTCGACCGTGCGCATCGCGAGGATCGGGCCACCGAAGGAGTAGGCGGCGTTCAGCTTGTTCTGCGCGGCGGGGATGACGTCCCGGCCCTTGGCGCACTTGCCGTGCTTGGGCTTGAGCCCGGTGCCCGAACAGTGCTCCGGGATCGTGACGTAGGAGTCGCGGGGCAGGCTGACCATGTCTGCCTTGCCGCCGTTGGCCGGAATGTGCACCAAGATGAGCGTGTCCGACCGCCGACCCGAGTCGTGGCCAACGTGTAACGATTTCTTCTGTTCCGCGGTCAGGCCGTTGCGGCTGTCCGAACCCATCAGCAAGATGTTGAGCCCTTTGCCGCCGTTGGCGCAGACCGTGGTCGGGCACTTGCGATGGTGGACGTGGCCGAAGATGTCGTTGATCTCGTACCAGAGGAAGCCGCCGGCGAGCAGCAAGACGACGGCCATGGAGCCTGCGACGGTGCCGAGCAGGCGGCGCCGGGTCCAGCTTCGGATGAAGTGGGGGCCCCAGTGACGCTGCTCGCCCGGTCGTGCGACTGGGGGTGCGGCGGGTCCGGCCGGCCGCCGGCGCTGGATCGGCTGTCGTGGGTCGAGCTCAGGCGGCAGCTGCCGCCTGGGTGCCTCGCCGTCGCGCGGCAGATCGTCGTCAGGCCCAGTCACGTGCGTGGACCTCCGGCGCTGGCGGTAGGAAACCTGGGGACAGAAGGGACAAGGCCGGTTTCGATGCTAGGTGAGGGGTTAACGCCCCTCTGGCTGCCACGCGGTAGCGTTCGCGCGCGATGAGTTCCGCCCAAAACGCCGCTCCAACACCGGTTTCGGTCATCCTCCCGGTCCTCAATGAGGCGAAGTATCTGCGCGCCGCGGTCGGCTCGATCCTCGAGCAGGACTACCCGGGCGAGATCGAGGTGGTGCTCGCGTTGGGGCCGTCCAAAGACAGCTCCAACAAGGTGGCCGCGGAGCTGGCGGAGCGGGACCCCCGCGTCTCTTACGTGCACAACCCGACCGGACGCACGCCGGCCGGCCTGAACCTCGCGGTCGCGGCGACGAGGTACCCGATCGTGGCGCGGGTCGACGGGCACTCTCACATCCCCCGGGACTACATCGGTAACGCCGTCGAGCTGCTCGAACGGACCGGCGCCGACAACGTGGGCGGCCTGATGTCCGCAAAGGGTGAGACCGACCTCGAGCAGGCCATCGCAACCGCCATGACGAGCAAGATCGGTGTCGGGAACGCGCCGTTTCACGTCGGCGGTGAGGAGGGCCCCGCGGACACCGTGTACCTGGGCGTGTTCCGCCGTACCGCGCTCGACCGTGTCGGCGGCTACGACGAGGACTTCGTGCGGGCGCAGGACTGGGAGATGAACTACCGGATTCGGTCGACCGGCGGGACGGTGTACTTCTCGCCGAAGCTGTCTGTGTCCTACCGACCGCGCAGCTCGCTGTCGGCGCTGTCGCAGCAGTACTTCCACTACGGCCGCTGGCGGCGTCAGGTCATGCGCGCTCATCCCGGATCGATCAACTTTCGCTATCTGGCGCCACCGCTCGCGGTGCTGGGAGTGGTCGCGGGTCTTGTGTTTTCAACGTTTTTCAGCCTCTGGACGTTGACGGCGCCGGCCGCCTACCTGTTGCTGGTGCTCGGCGGATCCGCGTACGTCGGCCGCGGTCTGCGCCTGCGTGCCCGCCTGCTGCTGCCGGTTGTTCTGGTGACGATGCACATGTCGTGGGGAGTCGGATTCCTGTCGTCGTGGCGGCCGGTGCAGGACGCCTGAGTGCGCGGCGCGCCTAGGACAGGCAGCCCTTCTTGGCGGCCGAGAACGACGAGATGCTCGTCGAGGGCGAAGGCGTCGGTGTCGGTGACGTCAGGCTCCCGATCGTGACCTTCTGCACCTTGGTGAAGTTGGCGCCGAGGATGATCGTGATGGTCGATCCGGCGGTCGGGTCGGCCTGGCGGACCGCGCCCGGGATCGAAGCCGCGACGGTCTGCGAGGACTGTTTCTTTGCGGGAGCCCACGTCACGACCGACGTCGCGTAGCTGGTGGCGTCCGCGTCCCCCACCGTCAGGACGTGGAACCCCTTCTTCGCGAGCTTCGTCGCCACGGTGTGAGCGAGGTTGTTCTGCCCGGTGCCGTTGAGGACGTTGACGTAGATGCTGCTCGGGGGCACCGAGAGCGGTGGGCCGCTCGGCGTCGGTGTGGGTGACCCCGACGTGCTCGGTGACGGGCTGGCCGTCGGCTTCGGCTTCGTACCGGGGATGGGCTTGTCGTGCTTGATCGCGTTCCACAGCGCAGGGGCCTTGGTGGGGTCCCACCCGACGTCGCCGTAGGGCACGCCGGACGTCGAGTTCGGCACGGTCAGCAGCCGGACGCCGCCGGCGCCGACGTTGTGCAGCGCACCGGCAAGTGACTTCATCGTGCCGAGACCGAAGCCGTCCGTGGTGAGCGCACCGGTCGCTGCCTTCAGGAAGCGTTGCAGCTTCAGCGGGTCGATCAGCAGGCTCGTGCTCGTCGCCTTGCGGATCATCGCGCCGATGAACTGCTGCTGCCGCTTGATCCGCGGCAGGTCGCCGCCGCCGTCGAGGTTGTATCTCGCTCGCATCAACGCGAGTGCCTGGTCGCCCTTGATCTCGACGTCTTTGCCGGCGGGGAGGTCGAGGCCAGAGCCGTGGTAGCCGTCGGCGGTCTGCACGATCGGGTCGTAGAGCCGCTGCGCGACGCACATGCGAACGCCGCCGAGGGCGTTGACCATGTCCTGGAAGCCGGCGAAGTCAATGACCGCGAAATGGTCGATGTGCAGACCGGTCAGCGTCTCGATGGTGTGCTCGGTGCAGGCGGGCCCGTACTTGTTGTTGATCGACGACCCGATCGCGAACGCCGCGTTGAACTTGTTCATCTCAGGCGAGGACAGGGTCTTCCCGGCGTCGGTGTGGTTGATGACGCAGGACGGGATCTGGACGTAGGAGTCACGCGGGATGCTGATCAGCGTTGCGCCGGAGTTGTTCGCGGAGATGTGCAAGATGATCGTCGTGTCCGAGCGAGCACCCTGGATGTTGCTGCCTCCGGTCCCCTTGCCGCTCTTGCCGGCCCGCGTGTCCGATCCGATCAGCACGAAGTTCGACGCCTTGACGGCGTCGGCGGCTTTCGACGGCTCGATGTAATTCGGGACCTGGCACTCCTCGTCCTGGGCGGAGCAGACGGTCTTGATCCGGTGGTTGAGGTACCAGTAGTCGGCCGCGACGCCCCCGACGACGAGGACCAGCAGCGTCGCCATGGAGATGGACGTCCACTTGAGGATCTTGCGGGTGCGCTCGTGCTTGCGTCGGGTGTCGCCCGGTAGCCCGATCTCCAGTGGCGGCGGGCCTGACGGCTCCGGCGACCCCGGGGGCGTCGTCACGAGGCAAGCGCTCCTATCAGCAAGGTGAGCCGATCCGATCCGGCGGGAGGACCTGCCGATACAACCTTCACGATAGTTGTCATTTGCTGAGGAGACGCTGAAATGTCGATCAAGGTTGGCTGATCTAACGGACGTTGGGCACCAAACGCCGTACCGTTGTGGCGATCGTGAATGTCGTGACGAAGTGGGCAGCCGGAGGCCTTCTCACCCTCGTGCTGTTCGGGCCCTCGGCCGTGACCGCCGAAGCGAAACCGGACACTCAGCCACAAGCCCGACACGAGGTCTATCCGGTGCCCCCAGGCGGCACCTTCACGTTCCACGGTCGCGGGTACGGGCACGGGCACGGGATGTCCCAATGGGGCGCCTACGGCGCCGCCAAGGTTGCGCACCTTTCAGCCAACCAAATCCTGCACTTCTACTACCCGCACACGAAGCTGGCGACGAAGTCGACCAAGCGTGAGATCCGCGTCCTGCTGACCGCGGCGAACGCGCCCGGCCGGGGCTACGTCGAGGTGAAGCCGGCCGATGGGCTCGCCGTGACGCCGGTCGGCGGCGGTGACACGGCGCTACTGCGAACGAAGACCAAGAAAGGCCATCGGATCAAGGCGTGGCGGCTGCGCCGTGACGGTGCGGACGTCGACGTGCAGGAGCGCTTCGGCGGCCGCTGGCACACCGTCGACCAGGTGGCGGGTGGCGCCACCTTCACCGACACGGACGGGCTGATCCGGGTGTTCCTACCGGGTCGCAAGGTGCGCTTCCGCGGCGCCCTGACCGGCGAGATCGAGAACGGGGTGATGGAGGCCGTCAACACGGTCAACCTCGAGGCCTACCTGCAGGGCGTCGTACCGGCCGAGATGCCGGCATCGTGGTCGCCGGCGGCGTTGCAGGCCCAGGCGGTCGCGGCCAGGACCTACGCGACTCGGGGCAGGGCCAATCCGAAGGCGGCCTGGTTCGACGTCTACGGCGACACCCGAGATCAGGCGTACGGCGGGTTCGCGTCCGAGGTCACCCAGACCACGAAGGCGATTCAGCACACCGCAGGCGAGGTGATCGTCGACCATGCCGGCCACGCGATCCTCGCCCAGTACTCATCCGCAAACGGTGGCTGGACGCTGTCCGGCGGCGTCAACTACCTACCGTCGCAACACGACCCGTACGACGGCCTCGTGCCTAACGATGCACACGCCTGGACCACGACGGTCACCGCGGGGAGGCTCGAGTCGGCGTACCCCTCGGTTGGCACCCTCCGCGAGATCGTCGTCAGCGAGCGCGACGGCAACGGTCTGTGGGGCGGGCGCGTCGCCGCGGTGTCGCTGACTGGCAGCGGCGGCACGGTGCAGCTCAGTGGTACTGCTCTACAGCTCGCACTCGGCCTGCGAAGCCCATGGTTCCGCCCGACGCCGGTGCCGGCGGCGCCGAGCGCTCTCCAGGCCACAGCAACCGGTAGGACCGTCACCGCGAAGTGGAAGCCGCCGGACTCGGTGCGAGGCGCAGCGAGGGTGACCGGCTACCGCTTCCGGTTGACGCCGGGCAGACACAAGAAGCTGTTGGCCGCGTCGACCCGAACGGTGTCAGTCGACAAGCTCCCGCGCGGCACCTACACCGTCCGCGTCGTCGCGCTCAGCAGTGCTGGTGCTGGACCGCCCGCGACGGTGGTCGTCAAGACAGCTCACAAGTAGGCGGTACAGCAGCTCGTCCGCGTCGGTCGCCTCCTCGGCGATCGTCGCCACCGCGATTTCGATCGCGGCCGCCAGCCCACGTTTGTGGTGGTCGCCGAGGTCGACAGGGAGCAGCTCCAGGCGCTCGATCGCCTCCTTGACGTGGGTGTCGAGGCCGAGCAGGGCAAACTCGGTGTCCAGCCCGACGTCGCCGGGGTCGTAGCCCGTCGTACCTCCCGCCGCCGCGCGCTCCAAGCCGAGCAAGCCGACGACCAGAACCCGCCGCCGCGAGCCAGCGGAGTAGGGGAGCGCGGTCAGCAGGCACCGACGCGCCATCTCCTGCTGCGCCCGGACGCCGGTCGGCCCAGCGACCGACAGGTCACTTGCGAGCCGTCCGAGCCGCTGGCGTTGCTCGTCGCCGCTGTAGTCGTTGACCGCTCGCGCGATCGCCGCGAGCGTCGGGTCGGTGCATGCGGGGGAGTCGCTGAACGGATCGCCGGCGAGGACGGAGACGTACTCCATCAGGCAAGCGCCGTGACGTGGCTTCTTGTGTGCGCCTCGGGTGAGCACCGGCATGGCGTCAGGCAGGCGTGTGGACTTCGACACGGACACCTCGCACCGCCGCGGGCTGATGTAGGAGTCCTACCGCACCCGGGCCGGGTTTGTGAAGCCCGTCGCCTCTCGAAGACTGAACGCCGAGCCGCGCGAAACGGGCCTAAAACCGGCCGCGGTGGACCCTCTTCGCGCGGCTCGGCAATCGAGGCCGCAGCAGTCAGGCGGCCGCCGTTGCGTGCTTGGCGAGGAAGCGGTCGATCGAGCGCCACGTGGTCGATCGCGCCTTGCGCCCGGTCAGTACGCCGAGATGGCCGCCCGGTGCGGAGTCCAGTACGACCTCTCGAGCGTTGGGCAGCAGATCGCCGAGGTGGTGCACGGCATTCTTCGGAGCGATCACGTCGTCATTGCCCGCGATGATCAGGACCGGGACCGTCACGTCGGTCAGCGAGATCACACCGTTGCCGAGGTCGATGCTGCCGTCGGCGAGGTCGTTCTCGCGCATGAAACGGTGATACATCTGCCCGAAGGTTCGGCCGGGGTACGCGAGCATGTTCGAGGTGAACTTGTCGACCGCCTGGATCTGGGCGAGGAAGTCCCGGTCGTCGAGGTGGGTCAGGATCGCGAGCGGCTTGGTCACGTACTTGTCGACGCTGGACAGCTGGAACGCGCGTTTCACCAGCGGCGCCGGTGCGCCGCCGAGGAGGCGGTAGGCAGCGGTCCCGACCCGGCCGCCGGTGCGGATCGCGATCGGCCGTAGCGGCGCGATCAACGGCACCTGCGCCACGTCGAACGGGCTCGCGATCGCGGTGATCGACGCGACCGGCAGGTCGTGGCGGCTCGCCTGCGCAAGCAGCGACATGATGCCGCCGAGGCACCACGCCACGATGTGCACCGGCGTGCCGGCATCCCGCGATGCGACGTCGATCGCATCGGGGATCACCTTGTCGACCCAGTGCTCGAGGCCGAGCCGCCGGTCCGAGAACGCGATCGGTCCGTAGTCGACGAGGTACGTCGGATGGCCGCGGGTCACGAAGTGCTCGGCGAGACTGCAGCCGCGCCGCAGGTCGAAGCAGGTCGCGGGCGCCGCGAGAGGTGGCACGAGCAGGATCGTCGGCTTGCCGGCCCGCGTGGCGGCGACGCCCTTTTTGCTCGCGATGTAGCGGTGAACCGTCGTCTGCGGTGCAGTGTGCAGGATCTCGCTGGGCAGCGGCGTCGTGTCCGCGAGCGTCCCGTTGGTGATCCAGTCGTACAGGTTGCCGGCGGCGGTGGCCACGGCGTCGGGCTTCGGAACAGTGAGCGGGACGTCAGGGCCGTAGGGAAGCTTGAGAGTGGCCACCGCTGAAGCGTAGAGCGATCAGCTCGCCGGAATGACCCCGAGGCGGCCGGCTTGGAAGTCCTCGAACGCCTGCCGGACCTCGAGCTGGGTGTTCATCACGAACGGTCCCATCCAGGCGATCGGCTGCCGGATCGGCTGCCCGCCGAGGATGAGGACGTCCATCCCCTGGCCATGGCGGTCGTCCTGCTGCTTGGCGGCCGACATCGTCAGGCTGCCGCCTGGACCGAAGATGGACAGCTGTCCGCTCCGCACGCCGATCCGCTCGGGTCCGACGGTGCCATCACCGGACAGGACGTAGGCGAGCGCGTTGAAGTCGTTGCGCCACGGCAGGGTCAGCGTCGCTCCGGGGGAGATCGTCGCGTGGACCATGGTCATCGGCGTGTGCGTGACCCCCGGGCCGGTGTGACCGGCGAGATCACCGGCGATGACCCGGATCAGCGCGCCGGCGTCCGGCGACGTGAGCAGCGCGACCTGACCGGCGCGCAGGTCCTGATAGCGCGGGGCGATCAGCTTGTCCTCGCGCGGCAGGTTCACCCACAGCTGGATGCCATGGAACCGGCCGCCGCTGCGAACCAGCGCCTCCGGCGGCTTCTCGATGTGGAGCAGGCCGGAGCCGGCGGTCATCCACTGCGTGTCACCGTTGGTGATCACGCCGCCGCCGCCCGTGGAGTCCTGGTGCTCGAAGGTCCCGTCGATGATGTACGTGACCGTCTCGAAGCCGCGGTGCGGGTGCCAGGGCGTGCCCTTCGGCTCACCTGGCGCGTAGTCGACCTCACCCATCTGGTCCATGTGGATGAACGGATCGAGGTCGGCGAGGTCGGCACCTGCGAAAGCCCGTCGTACGGGGAAGCCCTCTCCCTCGTAGCCTTGCGGCGCGTTCGTGATGCTCTTCACCGGGCGCGGCGTGGCTGCCGCCGGCTCGACGACGGGCACCCGCTCGAGGACGGTCAGGTCGTCAACGGTCACAGCAGGCATTGCGCACCTCCACGGTCAGTGTGTCTGCTCGCGTCAACGTTAGTTGCGTCAGCAACTATTCCGTGCCGTCAGTCGGCGCCACGGGGTCCGGGAATGCCGCGGAACCGGAAGGGTTCACCGTCCCGACCGGGCTGCACATACCAGCATTCGCCCGATCGCCCACTCGTCGCCGCCGCGACGAATGTGTCGACGACCTTCTCCGGATCGATCAACGGGATGCCGCTGTCTGCGAGGACGTCGCGGAGGGGGTCGACGATGGCGGTGTCGGCGAAGCCGGGGCACAGCGCGTTGACTCGAATGCCGTGACTGGGCCAGTCCTCACCGATCGCCCGGACCAGGCCGACGACGCCGTGCTTGTTCGCGCCGTATGTCGGGTCGAACGCCACCCCCGTGAGCCCTGCGAGGCTCGCCGTCGCGACGATGTCGCCCCCGCCGCCGGCCTTCATCGGTGCGAACAGCGCGTGCGCCCCGAAGACCACACCGTCGAGGTTCACACCCATGGCGCGGCGGTAGAGCGCCAGGTCGAAGTCTTCCGCGATCGAACAGCCAGTCGTGATGCCGGCGTTCAGGAATCCGATGTCGACCCGTCCGTGCCGGTCCACCACCTGGCCGACCGCCGCCTTGCAGTCGTCGAGGCGGCTGACATCGCAGGGCACGAACGTGCCGCCGACCTCGGCGGCCGTTGCCTCGCCGCGCTGCGCGTTGACGTCAGAGATCACGATCGTCGCTCCGAAACCGGCGAGCCGTCGCGCCACCCCGGCGCCGAATCCCTGCGCGCCGCCCGTGATCCACGCGACCTTTCCGCCGAACGCCTGCTCGCTCATCGGCCGACGCCGAACAGCTGCTCGCTGACCGATCTGGACCACGGCCGCACGAGGTCGCAAAGTCGCTGCATCCGTTCCTCGCCGAGGAGTTCGTACGGCGCGGCCGCAGCCGCATCGGTCTGAGCCTCGATCTCGTCCCGTTGCGCCGCCGCGGCGGGAGTGAAGGCGCCGGTCTCGTCGACCAGACCCCTCTCGCGGGCCCGGGCGAGGCCGGCGTCCCACTCGTCGTCGGTCCAGCCTCGGGTGGCGCGCACCATCGCCTCGTTCTGGCCTTTGCCGTGCGCGAGATAGGTGATGAGAGCGTCGAGCGGGTCGAGATCGGCCAGCACGAGCGCCGCGATGTGGCCGTCGCCGCGATGCTCGCGGAGCAGGGTCTGGGCGTGGAACAGCTGCAGGTGTGGCGGCTCCGGCCACGGCAGCGACGCATGCGCGGCGTACAGCGGGCGGCCCTCGACTCGTAACACCGTCGTGGCCGCTCGCGCGAGCTCCGCCGCTTCTGCCATCTCGTCGGACGCCACGACGTCGTCACCCAACATGCGGCGATAAGCCGCGTCGACCGCGTCGAGCCGGGCTGCCAGCACCGCCTCGGGCGTGGTCGACTCCCACACCGACGGGATCGCGTCGGCGATGAGGCTGGGAGCGAAGTTGAAGAACGTGGCGATCACGACCTCGAGCGGTACGACGCCGAACGCAGCGGATCGGCTCGCGAAGTAGCCACGCATCGTTCCCTTGATGCCGAGGTCGGCGTAGCGCTGTTGCGGCTCAGGTGCGAAGTACACGACGACATGCATCGGTTCCAAGGTCTGGTGCGCCTTGCGGGCGCGAGTCGCCGCATCGGAGGAGGTCATCCCGGGACTGTATTGCGGCGGCCGTTAGCCCATTCGGGTGACGTGGGCGAACGGCCCCGCTGGCCGTCCCCTACCCCCCGTAGCGGTGTGATCTTGCTCTCGGTAAAGTGATGCCAGGACTCCACACGGAGGCCCGTGAAGCCCGGACGCCGAATCCCGCCACCGAGCTGATCGAAACGAACGGATCGAGGGCGGGAGCGGAGGACCCACAGGTCCTTCTGAGCATCAGATCCCCCTGATGCTCTTGGGGTGAAGTCGCGCAAGCGACAGGGCGATTCTCGCGTCCTAACCCGACAGCTAACTTCGTAGGCGTCCGAGGAAGAGCACTCGTGCGTCACAGCACCATTCGGGCGACCGGCGGCGCGTTCGCCGTCGGCCTGGCAGTCTCATCCGCGGTCATTGCAGCGCCGGCCGGCGCGCATGGCTCCATCAAGCGCGATCTGCATCGCCTTCGCGTGTGCGAGTCGGGGAACAACTACCACGCCAACACCGGCAACGGTTACTACGGCGCGTACCAGTTCTCCCGGTCCACGTGGCGAGGCCTCGGTTTCCACAAGCGGCCGGACCAGGCGAAGCGCAAGACGCAGGACCGTGCCGCCAAGAAGGAGCACGCGATCAGCGGCTGGAGCGCCTGGCCGTCCTGCTCGCAGCGCGAGCACCTGCGCTAGTCACACATCCCGGGTCCGCAACAGGTACCAGCCGACCGCGAGACTCAGCGCCGCCCAGCCGACGAACACGAAGAACCCGCCCCACGGGGGAAGCGAGTTCGACTGGTGCACCGTCGAGGTGATGGCGCTGCCGGCGTTGGCGGGGAGGTAGCGCGAGAAGTGCTCCTGCCATGAGTCGGGCAGCAGCTGGGTCACGATCGGCACGATGAACACGATGCCGACCAGCGTCGTGATCGCGCCGGCCGTGTGCCGGATGATCACGGCAAGGCCGAGGGCGAACAGGACCATCACGCCGATGTAGAGGCCGGCGCCGAGCACGGCTCGCAACACGTGCGGTGCGCCGATCGAGACGTCCCGCGGGATGTCGTAGTGCTTGAAAATCGGCTCGCAGACGAAGAACGACGCGAACGCGGTGCCAACCCCGACGAAGGTCCCGATCAGTGCGAGCAATGCGGTCTTGGCGGCCAGCGGGTAACCGCGCTGGGGGACGGCGGCGAGCGTTGTTCGAATGGTGCCGGTGCTGTACTCGGAGCTCATCACGAGGATCGCCATGACGCCGAGCGCCAACTGGGCGAAGAAGAGTCCCGCGGTCGACAGCGCGGTCGGGTCGAACATCACCTTGTCGATGAGGTCCGCGGACTTGTACTCACTCGCGTTCCCGGCGGAGATCGCGGCACCGAATCCGATGCCGACCACGATGGCCAGCAGCCCGCACCAATAGGTCGAGCGGACGGAGCGCAGCTTCGTCCACTCGGCGGCGAACACGTCGCGGAACAGCGCGAGGTTCATGTCGGGATCCCGTCTCCGGCGGTTCCGGGAGCGCGGTACTCCACGGCATCTTCGGTGAGTTCCATGAAGGCCTCCTCCAGCGACGCCTGAACCGGAGAGAGCTCGTGCAGGATCACGCCGTTCGCGGCCGCCAGCTCGCCGATCGCTTCGATCGTGAGGCCGTGTATCGACAGGCTCGAGTCAGATTCGACACGGGTGACGCTCGCCCCCTTGTCATCGAGCAGACGAGTGAGGCCATCCGGGTTCGGGGTTCGGACTCTGACGTGGTTGCCGGAGCTCAGCTCGATGACCTCCGAAGTCGCTGCCGCGGCGATCAACCGGCCGCGACCGATGACGAGCAGATGGTCAGCGGTCAGCGCCATCTCACTCATCAGGTGGCTCGACACGAACACGGTCTTGCCCTGTGCTGCTGCGTGCTTGAGCAGGTTGCGGATCCACAGGATGCCCTCGGGATCCAGGCCGTTCACCGGCTCGTCGAGGATGAGGATCGACGGGTCGCCGAGCAACGCGGTCGCGATCCCGAGCCGCTGCCCCATTCCGAGCGAGAAGTTGCCGGCCCGCTGCTTCGCCCGCGCCGAGAGGCCGACGAGCTCGAGGACCTCGCCGACCCGCTTCTTGTCGATGTGGTTGGTCTGTGCGATCGCGAGCAGGTGGTTGTACGCGCTACGCCCACCGTGGATCGCCTTCGCCTCGAGCAGCGCACCGACCTCGGTGAGCGGTCGCCGGTGCTTGGCGTACGGCGTCCCGTTCACGGTGACGCTGCCGCTGGTCGGTCGATCCAAGCCGAGGATCAATCGCATCGTGGTGGACTTGCCGGCGCCGTTCGGCCCGAGGAAGCCGGTCACCCGACCGGGTTCGATCGTGAACGACAGATTGTCGACGGCAAGCGTGCTGCCGTACCGCTTCGTCAGGCCCTTGGCCTCAATCATCTAGAGCCTCAATCGGGAGAAGCCGAACCCGGCCCATAGCCCCCGGGCAGGTTTCGCCGGATGTGTCAGATGGAGCAGTGTGTTCTGGTCCTCACCCTAGGTGACGAGCGCGGGGCGGCTAAGCGAATATCGGGCGCGGCTCAGCTCGCGCTCGCGGTGGCGCCGGCGGGCTCGGCGTTGATGCGGTTGCGGGCCTCGATCTGGATCTCGGGTTCACCCAGGCCCCAGCGCAGCGTCGCGAGCAGACCTTTGGCCGCTTGCCGCGTGAGTCGGCTGTCGATTCTCCGTTGCAGCTCGATGGCACGGTTCGCGCTGCGGATGCCGTACAGCCGCTGCGCCCAGGACGGCAGCGTGTCGAAGGCGGCGCGCATGATGATCAGCCCGCCTGCCTTCGACGCCAGATCCGGGCCGAAGGGCTTGCGGAAGAAGTCCGCTAGTTCCGCGGTCTCCTCCGCGAACGTCAACAACGGGCGCATCTGCCGGAAGTACTCGTCGACCTCCGCGCGGCTGCTGGGCACGGGCTTCGTCGCACCGAGGTTGATGGCGAACTGCGCATACTGCGAGTAGTACTCGTCGATCCGCTCGCCCTCGAGGGGATCCGGGTGGTAGCGCAGGTGCGCCCGCATCACGCTGTACGCCTGGGTCATGCCGGTCCAGATCAGCTGATCGTCGTCATTGGCGTCGTACTGCCGACCGTCGGGCATCGCGCCGTTCACGCGCTTGTGCATCTTCTTGACCATGTCGCAGGTCTTCTCGATCACGGGCAGCGATCCGTAGGTCATCGCGTTGACGAAGGACGCGGTTCGGCCGAGCCGGGCGAGCGGGTCGTCGCTGTACGACGAGTGCTGGTTGGTGCCGTGCATTGTGGGCTGGTGCAGCGCTCCGAGGAGCAGGCCCGACAGGCCGCCGACCAGGCACACGACGTCGGAGTGCACATGCCAGATCGCGCTGCCCGGACCGAACAGGCCGGGGTCACCGGCGGGCTCGCTGAACTGGACGCCCGGCAGCCCGTCGGCGCTCACGGTCCGGATCCACGTCTCCTTCAGTGCTTGCCGCGGAAGCTCTGTCACCGCGCCGAGATCCATGTGCCCGCTCCTTCGTGCGTCGTGAGACATGAAACATATCAAGTCGAATGTCTCACGCTATGGTTGGGCCATGTCGCCGGCCGGTGTCCAGCTCGACCCGGCTCCCGCCTTGTCGGAACCGCGGGAGCGAATTGTTGCAGCCGCGGAACGATGCTTCGCCCAGTACGGCGTATCGAAGACGACGGTGGAGGACGTCGCCGCGATCGCCGGCACGTCGCGAGCCACGGTGTACCGATACTTCCCAGGCGGGCGCGACGAGATCATCCTCGCCGCGCTGCTCAGCTCGGCACAGGAGTTCTTGCCGCAGATCCCGTCCCGCCTGCGAACCGCCCGGTCGGTAGGCGATGCGATCGTCGAGCTGATCGTGAGCGCCGTCACCTGGGTGCGCAGCGAGTCCTGGCGGGAGGCGCTGCTGAGCACGCCGCTGTCCCGCGCGCTGGATGCCTCCGACGCGGCGGCACCGTACGCCGTGTGCGCGGCCTTCATCGCGCCGTACTTCGAGCAGGCCCGGGCGGCGGGGCTGGTGCGTCCGAACGTCGGCCTGAATGATGCCGTGGAGTTCGTGGTACGGATGATCCACTCGTTGCTGGTCGTTCCTGGTCACCAGCCACGAAACGATGTGCAGCTTCGTCGTTACGTCAGGACGTTCGTCGTTCCGTCGCTGCTTGTGTCGTAGTGCCGAGGAGTGGCTCGACGCTGTGGCCTGGCGCGACCGCCGATGCAATCGCGCGGGCCTCGGTCTCGGTCAGGTTCGCGATGATCGAGTGGCCGCAGTCGTCGAACGTCGCGACCCGCTTCGACGCGTCGTCGAAGACTTCGACGTGGACCGACCACGGCGTGTAGGCACGCGTGAACGCCCACGCGGTGTCGTCGGCTGAGCTGGTCCGGACCAGGTCCAGGCCGTCGCGCTCGAGCCAGGAGCGAACCGTCTCGATGTCGGCGGGCATCTGGTCGGCGACGTCGCTGACGGGATTGACGTAGGCGAAGGACGCGCGAGGGGCGATCGCGTCGTACACCGCCCCGCACGCCGCCGCGAGATGCGTCCCACCGCCGGTCGCGCGGATCAGGTAGTCCTGCCGGGCGCTCACGGGTGCAGGTCAGGCGACCTTGAATTGGGCGATGCTGGCGCGGAGTTCGGCGGCGAGGGTGTTGAGTTGGGCGGCGGCGGCGGCGGATTGTTTGCTGCCGACGGCGTATTGCTTGGAGACGTCGGAGACTTGGGTCATGGCGGCGACGACCTGGTCGGAGGCGGAGCGTTGCTGTTGGGTGGCGACGGAGATCTCTTTGGCGGCGGTGGTGGTCTCGTCG
>JAFAZI010000070.1 GCA_019239875.1 Frankiaceae bacterium | reverse complement strand
GGGGGGGGGGGGGGGGGGGGGGGGTTCAGCGGCGAACCATATTGCCGGCGTCGACCGGCAGCACGGTGCCAGTGATGTAGCGAGATGCGTCGGAGGCGAGGAACGCCACCGCGTTCGCGATGTCGGCGGGATCCACCGCTTCGATCGGCATCGCGTTGGTCAGCGAGTTGAGCAAGTGGGGGGCGTACTGGGCGATGTCGTCGATGCTCCCGCCTCCCGCCATCGGAGTACGCACCGTCGTGGGCGCGATGGCGTTGACGCGGATGTAGTGCGGGGCGCAGTAGTTCGCCCACGCGCGCATGAGGCCGATGACCCCGTGCTTCGCAGCGACGTACCCGAGCATGCCGGCATCGTTGACGCCAGGAGCCATGAGGCTCCCCGTCGAGCCGGTCAGGATGATCGAGCCGCCCTGCCCGTGTTTGATCATCGTCTCGATGGAGGCGCGCCCGGTGTTCCACACACCTGAGAGATTGACGCCGACGACCTCGTCCCACTGCGTCTGCTGGGACACGGCGGTGCCGCCGGGCCCGATACCCGCGTTGGCGACCACGATCGTCGGTACGCCGAGTTCGCCAGCGCCTTCCTTGTAGGCGGCCTTCAGCTCGCCATACTCGCGCACGTCCGCCTTGAACCCGATCATCTTGCGGCCGAGTGCCGCGACCTCCTTCACCGTCTGGTCGAGGTCGTCCTGCGTGCTCATGGGATAGCCCACTGCGGACATCTGCTCGCAGATGTCGACGCCGATGATGTCGGCACCCTCCTCGGCGAGCCGTACCGCGTGGGCACGACCCTGCCCCCGAGCAGCGCCGGTGATGAAGGCGACTCTTCCGTCCAGCGTGCCCATCGAGTTCTCCCAGTTTCGTTATGACGCGACGGAGCACTCTGTCATTGCGCGCGCGGATTCGGCAAGTACGGTTTCATTTCCGAAAACGTGATTTCCGGGAGGGAGCCTCGGCGGTCGCTGTCGGTCATCGCAACGACTCCGGCGCGGGTCGGCGGGCACCAGAAACGCTGTCGCCGCTCGCGTCCGGCATCGGACATATTGCGACATCCTGCGTTGACAGCGGCCTGGCGGCCTGCCAGCCTCATTCGGCACAGTGCGTCCGGAACGCACGGTCATCCGGGGGGGTCTGGTGCGGTTCAAAGGTGGCAGCAACACGCTCGCATTCGCGATGGGCGGCCTGGCCCTTGCGATCATCTCGACCGGTAGCGCGGTGGCTGCAACGGGACAGGTGGTGAACCTCGCCGACGGGAGCAATCCGAGCCACGTCGCAAAGGTGGACGCCTCTGGTCATCTGCTGGCGTCGGTGAGCGGCTCCGTCGCGACACATCTGGCGACCATCTCCAACTTCAGCCGCGGTACGAACGCTGTGGTCGGGGACAACACAACGGCGAGCTGCTCGGTCATCTATGAGCCGCCGACCGGCAAGGCAGCGATCCTGCGGCACCTCGAGGCATCGACGCTGTACGCAAGCGAAAGTGGATCCTCGGACTTCGCGGCGTTGTATCTCGACCTGCCCGGTGACGCGCACTGCGCTGGCACGCTTTTGCAGTACGTGAGCGAGGCGACGGCCGGGAACAGCACGATCCCGTTCGACCCGGGCTTGCCGGTCCCGGCTGGAGCAAGCCTCTCCGCGCAGCCGTACCTCACCGGCCCGACGGCGAACTTCACCCAGTACACCGTCACTGGGTATCTAGTGGCACCCGGTCTGGTTCCGAACACCGCGTCCTCGAACAGCAAGGCGCCGGCCCGCACGGTGCGCCCCAAGCAGTAGCACTGCGTCACGTCTGAGTGCGGCCGAAGCTCGCCCGTGCAGCCGCACGGGGCCCGAACACCCGTGCGTCATACGTCGCTCGCCCTACACTGACCTCAGTTCAGCCGCAGCGACACGTCGACCAGTGCGAGCACGGGAGACCCCAGGATGAGACGCGGACTCGGCTGGGTGAGCCTGATAGTGCTCGCCGGAGTCCTCGCCCTGACAGCGGTGGCGACGTGGGCGACGCGGTCGGCGGTGAGTAGCCAGGAAGACCGTCTGCTCAGTGAACGCGCCAACGAGGTGAAGCTGGTCCTCAGCACCGCGCTCGACTCACTCTCCGGGCAGTTGAACACGATCGGTGGGTTGCTCCAGCGCACCCACAACTCGCAGGCCGCCTTCGATCGCGCAACCGAGTCCTCGGTGAGCAGCAGCCAGGGCACGGTCACGATTGCGGTGCTTCGCAAGGCGCCCGGCGGCTACCGGGTCGTGATGGCTAACGGCGACGGACTGCATCGTGGCCAACTGATCAGCGACGAGCGAGCCGCCGCCTGTGATCGGGCCATGACGGCCGACACCGTCGTCTCGACCCCCGTGATCGGCACCGGGTCGCAGCGACTGATCGGCTTCGCCGTCGGACCTCCCGCAACGCCGCCCGGGGTCGTCGTCTATCAGCAGTCCGCCCTCGGACCACTCGGTCCGCCACGAGCAGCCGATACGGCACCGTTCAGCGAAGTGCAGATCGTCCTGTACGACGGCGAGCTTGCGGCTCCTGGCCACGCCGTGGTGAGCACGGCGAGGAGTCTGCCGCTGACCGGTCGGATCTCTTCGAAGCACCTTTCGGTGGGCAACAAGAGCTGGCTGCTTCAGGTACGTGCCGTCCACCCGCTGGTCGGCGGGACGACGACTGCCGCCCCGTGGTTCGTGTTAGCGGCTGGACTGGTGCTGTGCGTCCTGTTGACCGTCACCTCCGAGATCGAGTCGCGGCGCAGAGCGAACGCTGTTGCGCTGTATCGCGCTGAGCATCGAATGGCGGAGGAGCTGCAGCGCGGTCTGTTGCCAGAGCTCCCGTCGGTGGACCGCCTCGAAGTCGCCGCGCGCTACCTCGCGGGCACCGCCGGTCTCCAGGTCGGTGGCGACTGGTACGACGTGTTCCCGGTCGGCCTCGACCGGATCGGGATCGTCATCGGCGATGTCGGCGGGCACGACATCTCTGCGTCGGCGACAATGTCTCGAGTCCAGGCGGCGTTGCGCGCGTACGCGTTCCGCGAGGACGACCCGGCGGCTGTCCTCGACAGCCTCGACATGCTGATCGAGTCCTTCCAGACCGAACGGCTCGTCACCGTGTTCTACGGCCTCCTCGACGCCCCTGACGCCTCGGGGACTCGCGAACTCTGGTACTCAAACGCCGGTCATCCACCGCCCCTCGTTCGTCGTCGCGACGGCGGCGTCGAGGAGCTCGATGCGGCGATGTCGATGCTCCTGGGCGTCGCGCCCGGCGCCGTCGGCTCCCGTCCGTCCGCTCGGACTGAGCTTGCGGACGGCTCGACGCTGATCCTGTTCACCGATGGGCTGATCGAGGTGCCGGGGGAGTCGATGACAAAGGCTGTCGAGCGAGTGAAGTCGCTTGTCGTGGAACACGGTGCGGGCACCCCCGACACGCTCTGCGACGAGATCACGAGGACCTTCTCGGATGGTCAGCTGCGCGACGACGTCGCGCTGCTCGTCATCCAGATCGGGGTGTCGCCGAAATGAGCCCAGCACGTGTGAACTCGCGCTCTAAGGTGTCGACGTGAGACAAGAGTCCCGGAGTTTCGGGACTGGCACCCAGACCGTTCCCGAAGCCAGGCGCTTTGCCCGCAATGTGCTGACCAGCTGGAATCGCGGTGGCTGCGAGTGGATCCTGCTGCAGCTGGTCTCCGAGCTGGTGACGAATGCGGTCATCCACGCGCGCACCCAGTACGTCGTGACGATCAAGGATGACGGCGAGACTTTGCTCGTCGAGGTCGCCGACCATTCACCGCGCCCCGCGACCCCGCGCCAGTACGACGGGACCGCCACCACCGGCCGCGGGCTACGGCTGGTCGATCGGCTGAGCCAGAGCTGGGGGAGCGAGGTGGCGGCCGACGGCAAGACCGTGTGGGCCAGGGTCGACGCCAGTCCGGGCGGAGACACCGCAGATGCTGATATCGACGCGCTGCTCGACACGTTTGATGATGACGTGCCTCACCCGGTGCCGATCGTGCCGGACTCCAAAGGGACCAGCATGTCTCTCGGCGGCGATTGGTCGTGGGATGAGCGCGCCGCCTGACCTCGGTCCCATCGTCGAGGTGCAGATCCGTCGGCTACCGGTAGCGATCTGGGCACAGGCGCAACAGCACTCCGATGAGCTGCTCCGCGAGTTCACCCTGCTTGGCCACAGCATGCACCGCGGCGATCCAGCGAACGCACCGCTACCGCTTCGGCTGGTTCAGCTCGTCGACGATCTCACCGCGGACTTCGCAGGGTTCTCTGGAGAGCAGGAGGCCCGTCTGTTCGAGGCTGCCGCAGCAGGCGAGGCTGAGATCGACCTGACCTATCGCCTTCCCGCCGCAGTCGGGCCGGCAGCGCGCCATCTCGGGGACCTGCTCAACGAGGCGGACGACTACTGCAAAGCGGGCCAGCACCTCCTCACTCTGACGAGCCCGCCGGAGACGATTCGGTTTCGTGAGTGGTTCCTTGGGGAGTTCCTGCGCCAGACCGCTGGAGGCGCTCCCGTCGCCTGGCCCGACTACGCAGGCTGAGTCGCCACTGTGCTCATCTGGCGAACTCTCCGGCGTTGACCAGCAACGACTGCCCGGTGATGCTGCGCGCCCGGTCGGAGAGGAAGAAGCCGACCGCCTCGGCGACGTCATGGTCGGTCGCCATCTCGCCGAGCGCGAACTTCGCGTCCAGGTCCGCTTTGATCGCCTCCTCCGGGCGACCTTGCACGCCGGCCTGCCACGTGACGTAGAGGCCGACGTTCGGCCCCCACATCCAGCTCGGCACGACGGTGTTCACGCGGATCTTGTGCGCACCAAGCTCTGGTGCCAGGCCGTACATCATGGAAACCCCGGCGCCCTTCGATGCGCCGTACGCCAGTTGTTGCACGTCCCGCGACGGATAGATCCACTGCTGGGAGCCGACGAAGACGACCGAGCCGCCTTGCCGCTTCAGCAACGGCAGCGCCGCCTTGACGGTGTTGGCTGTGGCGAACACGTTGATCTCGAAAGTGCGGCGCCAGTCCTTCTCCGTCGTGGATTCGAGGCCTCCCATCGCGCTGTCATTGCTCGCGCAGATCGCCAGCCCGTCCAGCCGCTCGAACCGTTCGGACACGGAGTCCATCAGGCGGTCGAGCTGCGCTGAGTCACTGATGTCGGTGGGACAGAAATGAACGTGCGCGCCCGTGGGATCGAGCTCCGCTGCGGTGCTGCGCAGGTTGTCCTCGCTGCGAGCCGCCAAGGTCACGTTGGCGCCATCCCGCACGGCGACCCGAGCAATCTCCTTGCCGAGCCCCGTGCCGACCCCGATCACCAGCACCGACTTGCCGTCCAGCATCAGCCATCTCCGTTCTTGGGTGTCACGGACATGATGGCGTGCTCGAGCAAAGCGACGCCGGTTCGGCGCAGCAGACGCCCGGCCTCGGTGGGTGTCAGCCCGCCGACGTCGACCAGCCAGACCAGGGCTTCGATGCCGGTTGATGCGCGGATCGACAACGTGAGGTCGCGGAGCTGGCGATCAGGCAGGCTTCCCCGCAACGGTGACAACGCCTCGTCGATCCATTTGATGGCTCGACCTTGCCGCAACGGTAGGTCCGCTCGTTCGGCAGGCGTGGCCTCGAGGGACAGCCGCAACATCGTTCGCTGCTGGGCCTCGTTCTGGAGGTTGGACTTGATCATCGAGCGGAGAACGAGATCCAGGCGCTCGACCGGATCCTCCGGAGCATGTTTCGGCAGCAGTGAGGACTTGGCGGTTTCCGGGTGCGCGGCGGACAGCAGCGCGTGCTGGGTCGGGAAGTAGCGGTAGGCCGTCGTGCGCGAGATTGCGGCTGCCCGCGCCGCCTCCTCGACAGACGGCGTCCGACCGCTGGCAACGATGTCTCTCGCGGCGGCCACGAGGGCTTCTCGAGTACGCCGCTTCTGGTTGGTCCGGCCGGTTTCCTCGTAGAGGGTTGACACGAAGCAATACGATACCTAAGTTCCTTCGTGGGACATCAGTACCATAAAGGAGTGGTCATGACGCACTTGGCTCCGGGTTACGTGCTGCGGCGTGAGGGTGAGCGCCGCGATTTCGCTGGTGGCGGCATTCATGAGTGGATGGCGCGCTCGGAAGAGACGGGCGGCGCCTTTCATGCCTTCATCGATCACCTGGTTGCGGGCAAACGAACCCCGTTGCATCTGCATCCAGAGGCGGACGACTCGATGTATGTCATCGACGGTGAGCTTCGCTTCTACGTCGACGGAGAGGTACACGAGCTGGGCCCCGGCAGCTTCGTCACAGCGTTGCGGGGGACCCCTCACGCCTTCATGGTGACCTCGGAGACGGCGACGGTATTCGCATTCCAGACGCCTGGAGTCGGCGAGTCGTTCTATCGCGATGCAAGCGATCCCCGTGACCCTGCGGCGGTAGGCGCCAAGCCGGAGGACATTCCGCGATTGCAGCGGACTGCCGCCGCGAACGAGGTCGCGGTGACGATCCTCGGTCCGCCGCCGTTCGACGCCGACTGAACTCAGCGACGGGTCAGCGAGAGGACAACGGCCGAGTGCTGGGCCAACGCCACGCGCAGTCGACGAGACAGGTGCCGGCCGGTCACGGCCCCGAGTCCTCTGCCGCGTCCGACGTCACGGATCAGATACGACGCATGAGGGCTGAGGCCGTGTAGGCGAAGGTGCGCTGACCTGGTACCACCGGCCTGACGGAAACCGAAGACGAATGCCTGGCGCGCGCTTCCCAGCTGCCAGGCTGCCCAACCCTTGCCAGACAACGGATCGTGACTGGTCAACTCGTACGTGCTCCGGCCGAACTCGTCGCGGTGCGCCTTGTACCAGCGGATCCACCACGCCGTCCTGGTGCGCTGGCGTGCTGTCAGCTTGCTGAGGTCGGTCCAGAAGGTCAGGTGGGTCAGCATCGCGAGCGGCATCAGGAAGTTCACCGACGCGGTGCTGGAGAGCGTGCCGTCGTACAGGCCGACGCCGATGGACTCGACTGGCACCCAGGGAGCCGCGGACCAGACGTCGTGCAGCAACTTGCCCACCGCCGTGTCGCGACCGTGCAGGTGCCCGTTGTCGAACCAGGACGGCCCGATCTGCGCGGACTCGAAGGGCCAGCTGCGCTGGTCATTCGTCTCGTCCAGCTCGAAGGTGACGTGCGGGTGGGTGCGCTGCATCCGATGGACCAGGTCGATGAACGCGGCTTCGTAGTCGGCGTAGTCATGAGTGCCACAGTCGAGCCAGGCCATGAAGTCGAACTTGAACTCTCGGGCGTGCGTCGTGCGAATCAGCCGGCTGACCACGTCGAGCAGGTAGTGCTGGAACCGCGGGTTCGTGGCGTCCCATACGCCGAGTCCCGCGTCGTCGGGAACCTGCGCCGTTCCGTCACCGACCGGGGCGCATGCCCACGCCGGATGTGCGGCGTAGGTCTTCGACGCCTGGTTGAACTCCAGCGGCGACATCCACAGACCAAGGGCGAGCCCGTGCCGGTGCACGTATGTGACGAAGTCGGGAGTGCCGTCGTCATTTCGATCGGGGAACCGGGCAGGGTCGAATCTCCAGTCCCCGCTCTCCCCGCCGTCGCCGCCTTGCCACTGATCGTCCAGCATGAAGGTCTCGACGCCGAGCCGCCTGGCGATCCGCACCTGACGCCGCAGGTTGCGGTCCGTCATACCGGGCCCATGTGACCAGGGATGGAAGGTGTTGACCCCGACGCTGCGTTCGAAGGGGGCCGCCGCGGCGACGAAGTCGTGCGTGAACGTCGCCGCCGCCTGATCCGCGCCGCCGGCGTAGACACCGAGGTACGACGTGCCGAGATCGAGGCGGCCGGCGGCCGGCAGCAGGCGGGAACGGATCGGCACTGGGTATGCCGGGTTGTCCAATCGGTTGTAGTCAGGCGGGTCGGTCCTGAGGGGCCCGAAGTCGAAGGCATCCCTGGCCCAGTCGACGCCGACCCATGCCCGGCCCGCGCCGTCCCGTCCGACCCGGCTCATCGAGCCACTGCGTTGCTGCGAGACCAGGAAGATTCCTTTCGACCGTCCGAAGCGAACAACCTCACCTTCGCGGTCGAAGGCGCCGCGGGCCCGTGAGGTGTGCCGATAGTCGTCACGCCAGTCGCTGCCGCCGTGAAAGGTCTCGACCACCGCCGGCACATGTGAACCGGTCCACACCTGGTCGAGGGAGTACGACGTCACGCGCGCCGGAGTGCCGCGCGAGACCATGGTTGACGAGACCTCGAACACCGAGCTGCCAGGTCGCAGGGTCACCGTGCGGATCAGCTCTAGGTCGACGGCAGACAGTGCGGGGTCAACCAGGAAGTAGTGGAAGCGCAGTGAGGCGCCGAGCTGCGATCCGGGCCGCCCGGGTTCTCGAGGCGGGTGGGCGGCAGAGACGCCAGCCAGTCGCCACCCGGTGATGGACGACGTCGTGACGCCGTCGATCGACACCTGGAAGTCGGGTCCAGGACGCACCATCGATCGGCCACTCCGCCCGCTGAGGATCACGGTCGCGGCGCCGGACTTCGTGAGCGACCACACGCGGGTGACGTCGCGGTTGCTGAGGGAGGCCCGCGTGCTCGACACCGTGGCAGTCACGCCGCCCGAGGTCAATCGGTGCAGCGGTGTGCCCGGCCGTGCGGTTGCCTGCTGGCTCGGCAAGATGGCGGCGAGCAGCGCCGTCACGAGCACGAGGCGAGCCCTCATCCGGAGAAGGTTCGCGACCCTCCCCAGTTGTCCTGCCCGGCCGTCTTGGCAGGAGTGACCATTGATCGCCCCGAACCCTCCAAGGTGCGTGGATCGGTTTGGCTGGCGGTAGCGATGCTGATGGCACTCGCGAGCGGGATTCCCGCTGCTGCAGTCACCAGTCCGGCTCTTCGCACCGGTCCACCGCGAGGGTCGTGGGTCGCGGGAGATCTCCACGTCCACACCATCTATGGCCACGACACGTGCATCACCGCATCGACCGCGTGGGATCCGTCGAAGCGATCACGTTCCGCCAGGACCCGGTGTGAGTCGCCGTACACGATCGGCTACGC
>JAFAZI010000022.1 GCA_019239875.1 Frankiaceae bacterium | reverse complement strand
GCCTGGTCGTTGATGTCGCGGATCAGGGCGTACTCGATTGAGATTCGCCGCTTCGTCGCGGCGGCGTAGCGCCATGCTGCATCGAGCACCTCCGCGACCTTCCACCGCGTGTTGACCGGGACGAGGGTGTCGCGAAGCTCGTCGTCTGGCGCATGCAGTGACAGGGCGAGCGTGACCTGGAGGTCCTCACCGATCAGCTTGTCGATCGCGGGTACCAGTCCGACCGTCGAGACGGTGACATGCCGCTGGCCGATACCGAGACCTGCTGGTGCCGGCTCCGTGATTCGCCGCAGCGCACGCGTCACGGCCGCGTAGTTGGCCAGCGGCTCGCCCATGCCCATGAAGACGATGTTGTCGACGTCGCCGTGGCCGCCCTGCACGATCTGATCGACGATCTCCGCGGTCGACAGGTTGCGGGTGAGACCGGCCTGCCCGGTTGCGCAGAACGGACACGCCATGCCGCACCCCGCCTGCGAGGAGATGCACATCGTCACTCGGTTCGGGTAGCGCATGACCACGCTCTCGACGAGCGCACCGTCGTGCAGCCGCCACAGCGTCTTGCGGGTGAGGCCTCGGTCGCACTCCAGGCTGCGGACCTCGGTGAGGAGCGGCGGCAACAGCGCCGTGACCACCCGCTCGCGGCTGGCAGCGGGCAGATTCGTCATCTGCGCGGGGTCGGTCGTCGTACGGCCGAAGTAGTGGCGAGACAGCTGGTCGGCGCGGTACGCGGGCTCGCCGGCGTCGACGACCGCCGTTCGACGCTCAGCGACATCGAGGTCCGCGAGGTGACGCGGCGGCTTGCCCCGGCGCGGCGCCTCGAAGACGAGGTCCTGGCTCACGGCAACGGGACGAAGGCCGCAAGTACGGCCCACGCGACCGGCGCGCTTGGCAGCAGTGAGTCGAGCCGGTCGAGGATTCCGCCGTGGCCTGGGATGAGGCTGCCCATGTCTTTGATTCCGAGATCGCGCTTGATCATCGACTCACCGAGGTCGCCGAGTGTCGCGGATGCCACGATCGCGAGCCCGAAGAGCGCGCCCTGCCACCAGTGCGTGTCCAGCAGGGACGTGCACAAGATGACGCCGATCGACGCGCACATGATGATCGACCCGGCGAGCCCTTCCCATGACTTCTTGGGGCTGACCTTCGGCGCCATCAGGTGCTTGCCGAACAACACTCCGGTCGCGTATCCCCCGACGTCACTGGCGACGACCGTGGCGACGAAGCACGTGACGCGGCGGTCGCCGTCGTGAGCGGCGAGCATCAGGCCGGCGAAGCCCGCGAGGAACCCGACGTAGAGCAAGGCGAGGACCGAACCCGAGACATCGGCAACGACGCCGTCGACGCCGCGGAACACCCGCCACGCAAGGATCGCGGGAAGTGTGTAGAGCATGGCCGCGGTCATCGCGTGGCGACCGTCGGTGTAGGACGTGACGACAATCGCGATCGATCCGGCGGCGACCGGGATGGTGGCCGCGTTGATCCCCTTCGCGGTGAGGGCGCGGCAGAACTCGAAGACGCCGATGACGATGGCAACGACGACCACACCGAGAAACACCGGCTTGTACGTGTACAGGGTGACGAGAACGAGACCGCCGAGTCCAAGGCCGAACGCGAGCGCCACGGGCAGGTTGCGTCCAGCCCGGCTCGGCTTCGGCTCGCCGGCTCCGGCGGCCGCTGGCCGTTCGCTCACCTCAACCACGATCAGACTTCGAGGAGTTCGGCTTCCTTGGCACGCAACGCCTCGTCGACGGACTCGACGTAGCGGTGCGTGGTCTTCTCGAGCTCCTTCTCCGCTCGCTCGACGTCGTCCTTTCCGGTCTCGCCGTCCTTCGCGAGCTTGTCGAGTGCTTCCTTCGCGTGGCGCCGGATGTTGCGGATCGAGATCCGGCCGTCCTCGGCCTTCGAGCGGGCAACCTTGATCATTTCCTTGCGGCGCTCCTCGGTCAGCTGCGGGAACACGACGCGGATCACGTTGCCGTCACTCGTGGGATTGACTCCGAGGTCGCTGTCGCGAATCGCCTTCTCGATGGCTGCGAGCGACCCTTTGTCGTACGGCGAGATGATCGCCATCCGGGGCTCCGGCACCGTCAACGTCGCGAGCTGGTTCATCGGGGTCGGCGCGCCGTAGTAGTCCGCGACGATCTTCGAGAACGTCTGCGGCGTGGCGCGGCCGGTGCGGATGGTCGCGAGGTCGTCGTGCAGCACCGCGACGGCCTTGTCCATCTTCTCCTCGGCCTCGAAGAGAGTCTCGTCGATCACGTCCGCCGTCCTCCTATGCCTTGCCGACAACCGTGCCGATGCTCTCACCGCGGACGGCGCGAGCGATGTTTCCGTCGACGAGCAGGTTGAACACGACGATCGGAAGGTTGTTGTCCATGCACATGGTGAACGCCGTTGCGTCGGCCACCTTCAGCCCGCGAGCCAGCACCTCCGAGTAGGTGATCCGGTCGAAGCGCGTTGCCGCAGGGTTCGTCCGCGGGTCGTCGTCGTACACGCCGTCGACGCCCTTGGCCATCAGGAAGACCTCCGCACCGATCTCGAGCGCGCGTTGCGCCCCACACGTGTCGGTGGAGAAGTACGGCGCACCGAGGCCCGCCCCGAAGATGACCACGCGCCCCTTCTCGAGATGCCGGATCGCGCGGCGTGGGATGTACGGCTCGGCCACCTGTCCCATCGCGATCGCCGTCTGCACCCGGGTCTCGACGCCCTGCTTCTCCAAGAAGTCCTGAAGGGCGAGGCAGTTCATGACGGTGCCGAGCATGCCCATGTAGTCGGCGCGCCCCCGGTCCATCCCACGTTCGGACAGCTCCTGGCCGCGGAAGAAGTTCCCACCGCCGATCACAACGGCGACCTGGACCCCGGTGCTAACAACATCAGCGATCTGTCGCGCCACGTCCTGGACGACGTCCGGATCGACCCCGACCTGCCCGCCACCGAACATCTCCCCGCCGAGCTTCAGCAGGACGCGGTTCCAGTGCGTGGGAGCGATGTCCATGTGGGGAGTCTTACCCACCCACCGCGAATCGGACGAACTTGGTGAGCGTGACCCCGGCTTCGTCGAGGACTGCCTTCACGGTCTTCTTGTTGTCGCGGACGTAGGCCTGCTCGAGCAGGACGTTGTCCTTGAAGAAGCCGTTGACGCGACCTTCGATGATCTTCGGCAGCGCCTGCTCGGGCTTGCCCTCCTCGCGGGCGGTCGCCTCCGCGATTCGGCGCTCGTTGTCGACGATGTCGGCGGGCACCTCGTCACGCGTCAGGTACTGCGGGTTGTACGTCGCGACCTGCATCGCGACGCCGCGCGCCGTCTCGGCGTCATCACCGTCGAAGGCCACGAGCACACCGATCTGCGGCGGCAGGTCAGTCGCCCGCTTGTGCAGATAGGTCGTGGTCTTGCCCTCGAAGATCGCCAGCTGGCCGAGCTCGAGCTTCTCGCCGATGGCGGCGGCGGTCTGCTCGATCGCCGTGGCCACGGTCCGTCCGTCGGAGAGCGTCGCGGCGTTCAGCGCCGCAACGTCCGCCGGCTTGCTCTGGGCGGCGAGCGCGACGATGTCCGTTGCGAGGGTCTGGAACTCCTCGTTCTTCGCGACGAAGTCGGTCTCCGACAGCAGCGAGATCATGGCACCCTCGGCGGCGACGACGAGCCCGTTGGTGGCCTCGCGCTCCGAGCCACGCTTCGCGACCTTGGCACCTTGCTTGACCCGCAGGATCTCGACGGCCTTGTCGAAGTCGCCGTCGGCCTCCTCGAGAGCCCGCTTGCAGTCCATCATCCCCGCGCCGGTGAGGTCGCGGAGCTTCTTCACGTCAGCTGCGCTGACAGCCATCTGTCTTCCTTACGTCGTACGTCGGTCTCAGGACTCAGCGGGCGGCTGGGCTGCGGTGTCCTCCGCAAGCGGTGCCGCTTCGGCACCCGGGGTCGCGGGGGCCAGCACCTCGGGCTCGGCCTCGGGCGCGGTAGCGGCTTCCGGCGCGGCAGGTGCAGCCGCAGCCGGCTCGGCCGGCTTGTCGCCGCCCTCGAGGAGCTCACGCTCCCAGTCGGCAAGCGGCTCGTCGGCGCCGAGCGTTCCGGGCTCAGGCTTCTCGTCGCTCTCCGCGGCAGCGGCACGTGCGATGAGGCCGTCCGCGACGGCGTCGGCGACGACCCGCGTCAGCGTTGCCACCGAACGGATGGCGTCGTCGTTGCCGGGGATCGGGTAGTCGACGAGGTCCGGATCGCAGTTGCTGTCGAGGATCGCGATGACGGGGATCTTCAGCTTGCGGGCCTCGGCGACCGCGATGTGCTCCTTGTTGGTGTCCACCACCCAGATCGCACTCGGGAGCTTCGCCATGTCACGGATGCCGCCGAGCGTGCGAGAGAGCTTCTCGCGCTCGCGGGACATCATGAGGGCTTCCTTCTTGGTGGTCACGTTGGTGCCACCGGTGGCCTCGATCGCCTCGAGCTCCTTGAGGCGCTGGAGCCGCTTGTGGACGGTCGAGAAGTTCGTGAGCATGCCGCCGAGCCAGCGCTGGTTGACGTACGGCATGCCGACGCGGGTCGCCTGCTCGGCGATCGCGTCCTGCGCCTGCTTCTTGGTCCCGACAAAGAGGACGGTGCCGCCGTGGGCGACCGTCTCCTTGATGAAGTCGAACGAGCGGTCGATGTAGGACAGCGACTGTTGCAGGTCGATGATGTAGATGCCGTTGCGCTCCGTGAAGATGAAGCGCTTCATCTTGGGGTTCCAGCGACGGGTCTGGTGCCCGAAGTGGACGCCGCTCTCCAGCATCTGGCGCATCGTGACGACGGCCATGGTGGTGCTCCTCTCGCACGCGTGGCGTGCCAGCGATGTGGCACACCGGAGCGCGCTCCGGTTGTCCGCGCCGACCGGTTGGCCGCCGCGCCTGACGCCTCCGACGTGCCGCTCCCCGAGGGGACCGTGCGGCGCGCCTCACCCGACTGAGTTTCCGAGTGATCTGGAGCCGTGCGAAGTCGATCCACCTGGGCGGATCGCTGCCGGCGAGTCTACGTTGGATTTGCCGCGGAGCGTTAGTCCACAGGCTCGGTCGCCCTCTGCGGCATCCACAGGGCTCCGACGCGCGGTCGCGGGCACCGGCGGCGCCCCCACCATCGAGGCATGCCGATTCTTGCTCTCATCGCCGCCTTGCTGTCGGCCGCGCCGGCAGCGCCGGTCTGGCAGTGGCCGCTGCGCCCGGTTCCGAACCGGATCGTGCACGACTTCGCTCCACCCGCGCAGCGCTGGCTGCCCGGCAATCGCGGGCTGGACCTCGCCGGGCGGCCGGGCGCGGCCGTCCACGCTGCGGGGTCTGGTGTCGTGACCTTCGCCGGACCGATCGCGGGCGTTGGGGTCGTCTCGATCACGACGGGCGCGCTGCGCACCACTTACCAGCCGCTGCGGGTCTCGGTGCACCGCGGCGACGTCGTGACCACCGGGGAGGTGATCGGGCGCCTCACCGCGACCGGCTCCCACTGTCCGCCGGCGGCGTGCCTGCACTGGGGGCTACTGCGCGGGGACGCCTACCTCGATCCGCTGGCTCTGTTGGGCCTCGAGCAGGTCCGGCTGCTACCCCTCAACCCGCAAGAACCGGGTTGAGCTCAGACCTCGAGACGGTAGATGTCGATGACGAGGTCTGGGCGGCCCTCGAACGGGACATTCGTCTCGGTGGCGAGGAATCCGTACCGCTCGTACACGTGCCGGGCCCGATCGTTGCCCTTGGTGACGCCGAGCGTGACCTCGGTGCCGCCCTCGGCTCGGGTCCAGTCGACGACGGCGTCGATCAGCCGATCGGCGAGGCCAGTGCCGCGCGCCTCGGCCGCCACCCACATCGCCACCAGGTGGACCTGTCCGACGGGTGCGTCGTCCGGATGGAACCCACAGACCAGTCCGACCGCTGCTTCGCCGTCGACGGCGACGAACCAGGCGCCGCTGCCGAGGAGTTGCCGCCACCGGGTCTCGTCGTACCCGACTTCCCGCTCGTAGGTGGACGCGAAGGCTCCCGGGGAGTCCGCCAGGCAGCGCAGCCGGACCTCGCGGACCAGCTGCCAGTCGTCAGGGGCGAGCCGCTTGAGGTCGGTCAATCCTTCTGGTCGGCGAGCTTGCCGCGCAGCTGCAGGACGGCCTTGGTGTGCATCTGACAGATCCGGCTCTCGGTGACGCCGAGCACCTGGCCGATCTCGGCGAGCGTCAACCCCTCGTAGTAATAGAGCGTGACGACGATCTTCTCCCGCTCGGGGAGCGTGTTGATCGCACGGGCCAGCAGGTACTTCGTCTCCTCGGTCTCGAAGGCCGCGACCGGGTCCTCCGCCTTCGTGTCCTCGAGCGTGTCGACGAGCGACAGCTTGTCCCCGCGCTCGCCGCCGACGTTGAGCAGCTCGTCGAGCGCGATGACGTTGACGAAGGAGACCTGGCTGAAGATCTGGTGGAGGTCCTCGAGCGGGATGCCGAGCTCCTCGGCGACCTCGGCCTCGGTCGGCGTCCGGTGCAGGCGTGCCTCGAGCGCCGCGTAGGCCTTCTCGACCTCGCGAGCCTTGTACCGGACCGAACGAGGGATCCAGTCGATCGCGCGCAGCTCGTCGATGATCGCGCCCTTGATGCGGCTGATCGCGTAGGTCTCGAACTTGATCGCGCGCTCGATGTCGAACTTGTTGATCGCGTCGATCAGGCCGAAGATCCCGTAGGAGACGAGGTCCGCCTGTTCGATGTTCGGCGGCAGACCGACACCGACGCGTCCGGCGACATACTTGACCAGCGGCGAGTAGTGCAGGATCAGACGTTCGCGGAGCTGCGTCGCCCCGGTCTTCTTGAAGTCACGCCACAGTTCAGCCAGGGCCGCTTCGACGGAGGCAGGATCCGGCGCAAGGTCATCGGCCTCGAGCGTGGACTGATCACGCTCGGGGGTGCGCCCGCTCATAGGTAGCCCTCAGTCGGTCGATGGACACATGCGTGTAAATCTGCGTTGTAGCGAGCGTAGCGTGACCGAGCAGTTCCTGAACGCTTCTCAGGTCAGCGCCACCCTCGAGCAGGTGCGTGGCGGCAGTATGTCGCAACCCGTGCGGACCAAGATCAGACACGCCAGGTACGGCGGACAGGCGCGCGTGCACCACCTGCCGGGCGGTTCGCGGGTCGATCCGCCGCCCGCGGGCCCCCAGCAACAGCGCAGGTCCGCTGTCCGGGGTCATCAGCCGCGGCCGGCCGCCCGACAGCCAGGCGTTGACGGCCGCGAGTGCCGGTTCACCGAGCGGAACGGTCCGCTCCTTCGCGCCCTTGCCCATCAGACGAGCGGTGCGTCGGCCCATGTCGAGGTCGTCGATGTCGAGCCCGCAGAGCTCGCTGACTCGGGCGCCGGTCGCGTAAAGCAGCTCGACGATCGCCGCGTTGCGCAGCCCGATGGGGGTGCGGTCCTCCCCCGCCGCCGCCATGACGGCAGCAGCCTCGTCGACGCGCAGCACCTCGGGGAGCGGCCGGCGCCCTTTCGGTGACACCAGCAGGACCCCCGGGTCGGCATCCATCGCGCCGTCTCGAACCGCCCAAGCCGTGAAGACCCGCGCGGAGGAGGCGCGGCGCGCGAGCGTCGATCGGCTGGCACCCGAGGTGTGCAGCCTGGCCAACCAGGACCGCAGCACGCTGATCGAGATGTCCGCGACGGTGTCGCACCGCATCCGCACAGCGTGGTCGAACAAGCTGGTCACGTCACCGGCGTACGCGCGCACGGTGTGCTCGGAAAGGCCGCGCTCGAAGGTCAGGTGATCGACGTACCGCTCTCGCACACCGGCGAACTCCGGCGGCAGCTCGATCTCGGCCCGGTCCACCCCTCCACGCTGCGATGGTTCGGCGGGCGGGTCAAGCCACCACGCCACATGCTCACCACCAGCCCAACGGCAGCTCCTCGGGTCCGCTGTCGGCTCGGCGCTCGTCACGACCCAGACGCGTCATGCGCCACCCGTCGGAGTCCGCCTCGACCAGGCCGTTGACCGCAAGCGCCGCGAGCGCTGCGGCGACAGCGTCCTCCCGCATTCCGGCGGTCGCGGCGATTCGCGCGACCGGCGCGGCCCGGATCACCGGCACCGCATCGAGCACCCGGCTGACCGCCGGACCGAGCAGGTCTCGGCGGCGGACCGGGCCAGTGACCCGATCGGCGAACTGGCCCATCTCCCCGACCTGCTCGAGGATCTCATCGACCTTGGTGACCAGCACGGTGTCCGGCCGGTCACGCAGGAGCTGATGACACCCGGCGGAGGTCGTCGAGGAGATCGGCCCGGGGACCGCCATCACGTGGCGATACAGCTCGCCCGCGTGTCGGGCGGTCGAGCGCGCGCCACTGCGCGGGGCTGCCTCCACCACGACGGTGCCGGCCGACAGCGCAGCGATGATCCGGTTGCGGACCAGGAACCTCGGCCGCTGCGGCGCCGCGCCGAGCGGATGCTCACTGACCACGAGGCCGGTCGCGCAGATCTGCTCGTGCAGCGACCGGTGCGCTCGGGGGTACGCGTTGTCGACCCCGCACGCGAGCACGGCAACAGTTGCACCATGCCTCGCGAGCGCCCCTCGATGCGCCGCCGCGTCGATGCCGAACGCCATCCCTGACACCACCGTCCATCCCTGGTCGGCCAGTCCGGCCGCGAACTCGACAGCGACGGTCGCGCCGTAGTCGGTCGCTGCCCTGGTCCCCACGATGGCCACCGCCCGGGCGCAGGTCTCGGCCAGCGAGAGCGGACCGCGGACCCAGAGCCCGAAGCTGTCGGCGACCTGGCCGGCCAGGTCGTCGAGCCCAGCTGGCCATTCCTCGTCACCCGGGCACACGAGCCGGATTCCCTGGTCGGCGGCGGCGGCCAGCTCCCGCTCGCCGGAGAAGTCCATGATCCGGTGCGCCAACGCCGCGACGTCGATCGCCCCCACCGCCGTACCGCGGCGGATGTCCGTGATCGCCTGGACCGCGCCGACGGCACGCACGTGGCGGATCAGGTTGGGCGTCACCGGCTCCGAGGCGCGCAGGAGCAGCGCCCGCGCGGCGCGCTCCTCGTCGCAGATCACGCGGAGCGCCGCAGCTCGGCCGCGGCATCCTCGGGCGAGGTGAACCGCAGGTGACGTGCAAGCTCGACGTCGTCCCGGTTCGGCTCGCCTCGGCCGCCGAGGTCCGCGAGCGTCCACGAGATCTTGAGGATCCGATCGATGCCCCGGTTCGACGCCTTGCCCCGGTCCATGTCGAGCTGGAGCTCCGCCACGACATGACCCTGAAGCGGCCATCGACTCCGGATCTCAGGTCCGGGGACCTGCGCGTTGGTCGTCCACGGCGTCCCCTCGAGCCGCCAGGATGCGCGTTCTCGAGCTGCCATCACTCGCTCGCGGACGGCCGCGGTCGCCTCCCCACGCGCGTTGACGTCGAGAATCGCACGGCTGATCGGCTCGAAACGCGTGCGCAGGTCGATGCGGTCCAGCAGCGGGCCGGACAGCTTGTTCTGGTACTGCCGAAGCTGGGACGAGCTGCATCGGCAGCTTGCGGCATCCGTCACGCGGCCACCGCGCGCGCATGCGCATGGGTTCGCGGCGAGCACCAGTTGGAACCGCGCAGGGAAAGTGGCGGCACTGCTCGCGCGGGTGATCGTGACCTCGCCGGACTCGAGCGGCTGCCGGAGCGCCTCTAGTGTCTTGGTGCCGAACTCGACCGCCTCGTCGAGGAAGAGCAGGCCGCGATGGGCAAGAGAGATCAAGCCGGGCCGCGGTAGGCCGATGCCGCCGCCGACCAGCGACGCGAGCGTCGCCGAGTGATGCGGCGCGTAGAACGGCGGACGCGTGATGAGCGGCTGTCCGGCCGGAAGCCGGCCCATCAGGGAGTGGATCGAGCTGACCTCGAGCGCTTCCCCGTCCGTGAGGTCCGGCAGGATGCCCGGCAGCCGTTCGGCGAGCATCGTCTTCCCGACCCCCGGTGGGCCGGTCATCAGCAGGTGATGACCACCCGCGGCAGCGACCTCAATCGCGTGGCGAGCGGCTGACTGGCCGACGACATCGGCGAGATCGGGCGGCGGCGCTGCGACCGGGGGCGCGGCCAGGTCGACCGGCTCCACGTCGACCGGATCCCCGCGCAGGATCGCGCACAGCTCCGCGAGGGTTCCGACCGCCTGGATCGCTGCGCCGGGCACGAGTCGTGCCTCCGGTGCGTTCGCGCGCGGCACGACGACGCGGGAGTAGCCGGCGCGCACCGCACCAATCACTGCCGGCAGCACCCCGGTGACGCCACAGAGCCGGCCATCCAGCCCGAGCTCCCCGATCATCACGACGTCGCGCACCAGCGACGGCTCGAAGGATCGCTGCGCCGCGAGCACGGCGATCGCCACCGCGAGATCGAAGCCGCTCCCGGTCTTGCGCACGGACGCCGGGAGCAACGCGACGGTCACCTTGCGTGCGGGCCAGTGCTCACCGCTGTGACCCATCGCCGACTTCACGCGGTTGGCGGACTCGCGAACCATCGCATCGGGCAGCCCGGTCCAGATCATCCCCGGCAGGCCGTCGCCGATGTCCGCCTCGACTGTGACGATGTGCGCCTCGAGCCCGGCCATCACGACGCACAACGTGCGACCCAGCGACATCAGATCACCCCTCGCAGGTGCTCGAGCTGTGGCAGACCCAGCTTCGGGATCACCACGCTGATGACGTCGAAGCGGATGGCGCGGGGGCTGTCGGGATGCTCCCGAGCCCACGTGAGCGCCAGCTCCCTGAGCTTCTCCGCCTTGCGCGGTGTGATCGCCTCGGCGGGGCTGCCGAATGCGGTCGAGGTCCGGGTCTTGACCTCCACGACGACCAGCGCATCGCCGTCTCGGGCCACGATGTCGATCTCCCCGACCGGACACCGCCAGTTGCGGGTCACGATCGCGAAACCGGCGCCGACCAGATGCCGGGCCGCGAGGTCTTCACCCCGCTTGCCCAGTTCGTCCTTGGCGAGCACGCCACCACCTCCGCCAGCCACGATCCGGTGGCGGTGCGCCCTACGGCGCGGCGGACGCGCGATCTGTGGACGGGCGAGGAGCGTCGACGAGCTGTGGAGGGGCCTAGCGGTCCTCGGGGATCTCGAGGTCAGGCTTCGGGAGCTCTTCGACGTTGACGTCTTTGAAGGTGAGCACGCGGACGTTCTTCACGAAGCGGGCCGGTCGGTACATGTCCCACACCCAGGCGTCCTGCATCACGGCCTCGAAGTAGGTCTCACCGCCCTCGGTGTGCTGGATGACCTGCACGTCGTTGGTGAGGTAGAACCGGCGTTCGGTCTCCACGACGTAGCTGAACAGGCGGACGACGTCGCGGTACTCGCGATAGAGCTGCAGCTCCATCTCGGTCTCGTACTTCTCGAGATCCTCAGCACTCACGCCGTGAGTTCCTCTTCGGTCGGGTCGACAAGGTCGACTCCATTGTCTACGGACAGCGGCTCGAGACCCGCGGCGACGCGGACGTTCACGTAGCAGAACCGGTGCTCCGGACATGGACCGTGTGCCATCAGTGCCGCTTGATGCGCCTCGGTGCAGTAGCCCTTGTGTGTCGCGAAGTCGTAGTCCGGATACCGCTCGTGCAGGTCGACCATGATCCGGTCGCGGGTCACCTTCGCCACGACCGATGCGGCAGCGATGCAGGCGGCGACCCGGTCGCCCTTCCACACGGCAAGGCCTGGTACGCCGAGGCCTGGGACGGGGAAGCCGTCGGTCAACGCGTAGGCCGGCTCGACAGGCAGCTGCGCCAGGGCTCGGCGCATGCCCTGCACGTTCGCGACGTGCAGCCCGATCCGGTCCACCTCACCCGGCGGGATCACCACCACCGACCAAGCGGCGCGCCGGATCACCTGGGCGTACACCCGCTCCCGCGCCAGCGCGGTCAGGAGCTTGGAGTCGGCGAGCCCTGGGACCTCGCCACGCTTGCCCGGTGGAAGCACGGCGGCAGCGACGACGAGTGGCCCGGCGCAGGCGCCGCGGCCGGCCTCGTCGACGCCGGCGACCGGAGTCAGCCCGCGGCGAGCGAGGGCACGCTCGTAGCCGTACAGGCCGGCGTCACGGCGCACCGTCGTACGCGTCAGGACCTCAGCCATCAGGCGAAGCGTATGCCGCCCGTCGGGAGCGGCGGCGGTGAACCACCGTGTAGCCCGCGATCACGACGAGCACGATCCCGACCACTACGAGCAACAGGATGAGGTCGCCCGCAGAGGACACGGCCAGCCCCGCAGTCTTGAACGCGCCGGGGATGGGGAGCGTCTTCCAATCCGAAGCGGGCCAGATCACGACGAACGCGCGACCGATGACGTCACTGTTCGGCACCGAGCCGTTGACCCGCGAGTCCTCGGAGTCGTCTCGGTGGTCCCCCATCACGAAGACCTGCCCTGGGGGGACGTTGACCGTCTTGCCTTCGAATCCGTCGCCGGAGCACGGGTGGGAATGCGGGTACAGGTAGTCCTCGTGCAGCGCTTTGCCGTTGACGTAGAGCACGTCGCTCTTGCAGGCGATCGTGTCGCCGCCGACGCCGATGACGCGCTTGATGAAGTCACTGCCGCGGGCCGGCGCCAGCCCGACGACGGTCCCGACACCGTGGAAGAACCGGGCGACAGGGTTGCTCGGCGTCGTGAACTCCGACTCCTTGGGCCAGCTCGGCGGCCCCTTGAAGACGATGATCTCGCCACGGTGCGGCGAGCGGAAGTCGTAGACCAGCTTGTTGACCAGGACCCGGTCGTAGGGATGTCCGGGGCTCGACCCGCAGTCACAGTGGGGGTTACCGCCCTGCAGCGTGTTCTCCATCGAAGCCGACGGGATGTAGAACGCCTGCACGAGGAACGTCTTGATCAGCAGTGCCAGCCCGAGCGCGATGATCACCAGGAACGGGAGCTCGCGCCAGAACGGGCTGTTCGACGGGCTCTCCTCGGACATCCCGTGCAGCCTACGTGGCGCGGCTACGACGCCGACGGCGGCGGCGCAGCAACGCAGCCGGGGTCACCACGACAGCGGCGGACACGACCGGGAAGTACGGCGACGCGGTTGCGGCCAGGCCCGCCTGCTTGAAGGTCGACGGGACGCCGAGTGTCTTCCAGTCGGCGACCGGCCAGATGACGACGAAGGCGCGGCCGATGACGTCACTCGTCGGCACGAACCCGTAGTAGCGGGAGTCGGCCGAGTCGTCGCGATGGTCACCCATCACGAACAGCTCACCCTTCGGCACCGTTCGGTCGAACGGCGTGTACGCCTTCGCATGGTCCGCGGGATCGCGGGTCGTGAGGTCGATGTAAGGCTCGACGAGCGGATGGCCGTTGACCACGACCTGTTTGCTCTCGTTGCAGCACATGACGTGATCCCCGCCGACCCCGACCACGCGCTTGATGAAGTCGCTGCCGCCCGAGGGGGCGACGCCGATCGCGCTCCCGATGCCGTGGAAGAACCGAAGGACGGGGTTCGACGGAGCCTGGTACGACGACTCGTTCGGCCAGCCCGGTGGCTTGCGGAACACGATGATCTCGCCGCGATGCACCGACCGGAATCGGTAAACCAGCTTGTTGACCAGCACCCGGTCGTACGGATGGCCCTTGGACGGGCCACCCGGGTACTCCGGGCCACCCTGCAGCGTGTCCTCCATCGAGGCCGATGGGATGTAGAACGCTTGCACGAGGAAGGTCTTGATCAACAACGCCAGGACCAGCGCGATGATGACCAGGAACGGGAGCTCTTTCCAGAACGAGCCACCGGCGTCGGTGACCTCGGGTAGCTCCGAGGTGCTCTCGCTCATCGACGAACGAGCGTCAGCCCGTAGGGGCGGTTTCCCGCTTCTCGCGGATCTTCGCCTTCTTGCCGCGCAGCTCCCGCAGGTAGTAGAGCTTGGCGCGCCGGACGTCCCCACGCATGACCACCTCGAGGTGGTCGATGATCGGCGAGTGGACGGGGAAGGTTCGCTCGACACCGACGCCGAAGCTCACCTTTCGGACCGTGAAGGTCTCCCGGACCCCGCCGCCGTGGCGGCGGATCACGACGCCCTGGAAGACCTGGATCCGGCTGCGGGTGCCCTCGACGACCTTGACGTGAACCTTCACGGTGTCACCAGGGCGGAACACCGGGATGTCGGTGCGCAGCGAGGCGGCGTCGATCGAGTCGAGCGTCTGCATGATGGTCAAATCCTTCAAGGCAGCGGACGCGCCAAAGCAGGCGCTGTCAGGTCAGGCGGTGCATTCCACTGTGCCACAACCGGCCGGTCAGGCGGTAATGATCGCCACGATCAGAGCAGGTCCGGGCGCCGCTCCCGGGTCCGCCGAGCCGACTCCTGCTGGCGCCAACGTGCCACCGCCGCGTGGTCGCCGGAGGTCAGGACCTCCGGGACCGGAAGACCTCGCCAGACCGCCGGCCGGGTGTAGGCCGGAGCCTCGAGGTGGTCGGCGTCGGTGAAGGAGTCGTCGACGGCGGACGCCGCATTGCCCATGAACCCAGGGAGCAGCCGGGCCACCGCCTCGATGACGACCAGCGCCGCCGCCTCCCCACCGGCCAGGACGTAGTCGCCGATCGACACCTCCTCGACCCGCATCCGGGTCGCCGCGTCCGCCGCGACCCGGGCGTCGATCCCCTCGTACCGTCCACACGCGAGCACCAGCCAGGGCTCCGCGCTCCACGCGCGGGCGTCGGCCTGCGCGAACCGACGCCCGGAAGGGGTAGGGATGACGAGCAGTGGCGGGTCGGCGAGTCCGGCCGGCGGCTCCGCAGCAACGGCGTCGAGCGCGCGGCCCCACGGCTCCGGCCGCATCAACATGCCTGGGCCACCGCCGTACGGCGCGTCGTCGACCGTGCGGTGAACGTCGTCGGTCTGGTCGCGAAGATCGTGCAGGCGAATGTCGAGCAGCCCGCGCTCGCGGGCCTTGCCCAGCAGCGACACGTCCAGCGGCCCGAAGTAGTCGGGGAAGATCGTGATGACGTCGATCCGCATCACAGCTCCAGCAGACCGTCGGGCGGGTCCACGACGAGCCGGCGGTTCGCAAGGTCGACGGTCGGCACGATCGACGCGACGAACGGGACGAGCACCTCACCACCACCCGGTCTGGTGATCACGAGCAGGTCCGGGCCGGGCGGGTGGGCGACATCGGTCACCTCGCCGAGGACCGATCCGTCGGTCGTGCTGGCCGCCAGCCCGATCAGGTCGTGATCCCAGAACTCTGCGTCGTCGTCGGAGGCGAGGCTGGTGGCGGAGTCGACCACAAGCATCGTGTTGCGCAGAAGCTCCGCGGCCGTGCGGTCGGCGACGTCGGCAAACCGGACGAGCAGTCGACCCGAGTGCCAGCGAGCGCGCTCGACGACCAGCGGGCCACGCTCGGCCGGATCCGTGTCGAGCGTCGCACCGGCCGCGAACCGGTGATCGACGTCGTCGGTGCGGACCTCGACGGCCACCTCGCCGGCGATCCCGTGGGCTTTCGCGATCCGCCCGACGACGAGCTGCATCTGCCGGGGCGGCTAACGGCCGCGGTCGACGTCCACGAGGTCGACGCGTACGTTGCGTCCCCCCAGCCCGCCCATGACGGCGCGCAGCGCCTTCGCGGTACGCCCCGCCCGGCCGATGACCTTGCCGAGATCCTCTGGATGGACGCGCACCTCGAGCACGCGACCCTGTCGGCGATCCCTCAGGTCTACCGTCACCTCGTCGGGATGCTCGACGATCCCGCGGACCAGATGTTCCAGCGCCTCTTCGAGCACTACTCGGCGGCTTCCTCGGTGGCCGGCTCGGCGGCCTCGGCCTCCTCGGCGCGCGCCTCGGTGGCCGCCTCGTCAGTCGAGGCCTGCTCGGCTGCTTCCGCCCCAGCCGGTGCGGGTGCTTCGGCAGCCGCCGCCTCGGGCTCCGCTGGCGACTCGGCCTCGGCGGCCGGCTCCTCGGCCTTGGCAGGTTCTTCGGTCTTGGCAGGCTCCTCGGCCTTCGCCGCCTTCTTGGCCGCAGCCTTCTTCGCCGGCTTCGCAGGCTCCTCGTGGGTCTCCTTGGCGGCCGCCTCGAAGACCGCCTTGCGGTCGGTCTTCGGTGCCGCGACCTTCACACCGTTCTCGGGAGCGGGCAGGCCCTTGTGTGCCTGCCAGTCGCCGGTGAGCTTCAGGATCGCTGCCACCGGCTCGGTCGGCTGCGCGCCCACCGACAGCCAGTAACGCGCCCGCTCCGAGTCCACCTCGATCAGCGAAGGCTCCTGCTTCGGGTGGTACTTCCCGATCGTCTCGATGACGCGACCCTCGCGCTTGGTGCGCGAGTCCGCCACGACGATTCGGTAGTAGGGGGCGCGGATCTTGCCGAGCCGCATCAGTCGGATCTTGGTTGCCACGAAGTAGTGCTCTCCTGGATCTGAGCGCGTAGTGCTGCGCGCTTTCGCAAGCAGGGTCGCCTGCACGGTTGTGGACGCTGTGCCCGCAACATTCTGCCAGAGGCGGCGACCAAAGCGTTAAGAGCGAACGCTAGGACGCTGGAACCGAGCCCGCGCGCCAGGTGTCCCGGAGCCCCCACGGCATGATCACGAACCCCCAGATCACGGGAGCCGCGAGCACGAGCCCGCCGGTGAAGACCCCCAGCAGGACGAAGACGATGAACGGTACGACGAGGGCAACCGTGCAGGCGATCCGGCCGAGCGGCCCGAACGTGGTCGCGGTCTTCTTCCAGCGCGTCTTCACCATCGGCGCGGGACCGGCGGCGGCTGCCGCGGTCCGTGCGGGCGACATGATCGATCCGCCGCCGAACGGGGCGATGGGAGGCGCAGCGACTGCAGCCACTTGTGTCGGCGGCACACCGACGACGGCGTAGCACTGCCCGCACCACTGTGCCTCGGCCGCCAACGCGGCGCCGCAGGACGTGCAAGGCTCCATATCCGGATCATCGGCTCCGGCGCCCGACCGCTTCAGTCGGACTGCGGCGGCAACTTGAGGTTCGACAGGTCGGGTGAGAGCCCCGGGGGCAGCTTGAACCCCGGCGGGAGGCCCATTCCCGGCGGTAGAGCGGGGGCGTTTGGTCGCGCCCCGGCGCGCCCGCCCGATTTGACCTTCTTGCCCTTCTTCGCGTTCTTCTTGGCGGCTCGTCGGGCGCCTGGCATGCCTGGCATGCCGCCCGCCATCTGCTTCATCATCTTGCGGGCTTCGCCGAACCGGTCGACGAGCTGGTTGACCTCAGTCACCGTCGTCCCTGAGCCGCGAGCGATGCGGAGCCGCCGCGAGCCGTTGAGGATCTTCGGGTCCCGGCGCTCCGCGGGGGTCATCGACCGGATGATCGCCGCGATCCGGTCGAGGTCGCGATCATCGATCTGGTTGATCGCATCCTTCATCTGACCCATGCCAGGGAGCATTCCGAGCAGGTTCCCGATCGGCCCCATCCGCTTGACCATCATCATCTGCTCGAGGAAGTCCTCGAGGGTGAGCTCACCGTCGGTGCCGAGCACCCTCTCGGCCATTCGAGCGGTCTCGTCCGCGTCGAAGGTCCGCTCGGCCTGTTCGATCAAGGTGAGGACGTCGCCCATCCCGAGGATGCGGGAGGCCATCCGCTCCGGGTGGAACAGGTCGAAGTCGTCGAGCTTCTCCCCCGTCGACGCGAACATGATCGGCCGACCGGTGACGTTCGCGACCGACAGCGCAGCACCACCCCGGGCGTCGCCGTCGAGCTTGGTGAGCACGACGCCGGTGAAACCGACACCGTCGCGGAACGCCTCTGCGGTGTTGACCGCGTCCTGGCCGATCATCGCGTCGACGACGAACAGGACCTCGTCCGGTTGCACGGCATCGCGGATCGCGACCGCCTGCGCCATCATGTCGGCGTCGATGCCGAGCCGGCCGGCGGTGTCGACGACCACGATGTCGTGACCGACTCGCAGGGCGTGCTCGATCGACGCCTTGGCCACGGCGACCGGATCGCCAGCGCCCGCGGCGTCGGCCTGCCCGGTGGTGTTGCCGGGTTCCGGCGCGAAGACGTCGACGCCGGCTTGGCCGGCCACGACCTGCAGCTGTTGCACCGCATTCGGCCGCTGCAGGTCCGCCGCGACGAGCAACGGCGCATGGCGCTGGCCCTTCAACCACTTGCCGAGCTTCCCGGCGAGCGTCGTCTTACCGGCACCCTGGAGACCGGCGAGCATGATCACCGTCGGGGGGTTCTTCGCGAGGCTGAGCGTGCGCGTCTCACCGCCGAGGATCGCGATGAGCTCCTCGTTGACGATCTTGATGACCTGCTGCGCCGGGTTGAGCGCCTTGCTGACCTCGGCGCCGTGGGCGCGGTCCTTGACCGCGGCGATGAACGCCTTGACGGCGGGCAGCGCGACGTCAGCCTCGAGCAGCGCGATCCGGATCTCCCGCGCGGTCGCGTCGATGTCGGCCTCGGAGAGCCGGCCCTTGCCGCGCAAGGACGTGAAGACCGACTCGAGCCGGTCGGAGAGGGTTTCGAACATTGGCTAGAGGCTACGTCGCAGGGCTGGTCACGTAGCGGCGGCTGGTTCCGGCGCGGAGCTGATCTCGGTGCCACCACCGGCGTACATGGCCTCGATCTGCTCGCCGTACCTCGCGAGGATGCCGCGCCGCTTGAGCTTCATGGTCGGCGTGAGGACGTCGGAGTCGGGGAGCCAGTCCTCGTCCAGCACCCAGATCCGGCGCGGCCGCTCGACCCGGGAGAGTCGCTCGTTGGCGTCGGACACGCCGCGCGCGATCGAGGCGACGACCTCGGGGTCGTGGGCGAGCTCCGCGACGCTGCGGCCCGGGTAGTCGGCGGCGATGGCGTCCGGGTCGAGGGTGAGCAGCGCAACCAGGTACGGCTTGCTGTCACCGACCGCCATCGCCTGGCCGACCAGCGGGACGGTCTTCAGGACGGCCTCGACGTTGGCCGGGGACACGTTCTTGCCGCCACCGGTGATGATCAGCTCCTTCTTGCGGTCGACGATCTTGAGATAGCCCTCCTCGTCGAACTCACCGATGTCACCCGTGTGCAGCCAGCCGTCCGCGTCGAGCGCCTCCGCGGTGCGCTCCGGGTCATCGAGGTACCCGGTGAAGACGATCGGACCGCGACACAGGACCTCGCCGTCGTCGGCGGTGATGACCTCGACCCCCGGGTACGCCGTACCGACCCGCCCCGGCTTGACCTTGAACGGCTCCCACGTCATGCCGCCGCAGTTCTCGCTCATGCCGTACACCTCGCTCATCGGCAGGCCGATGTCGCGCAGGAAGTTGATCACCTCCGGCGGGACCGGTGCAGCGCCGCTGAAGACGTATTCGACCTCGTCGAGCCCCACCTTCTGGCGGATCGGCGCGAAGGCGAAGGCGTCGACGAAGGCCCAGGACTCGGCGAGCTCACCAGTGGGCTCCTCACCGCGCGACCGAAGCTCCTGGACCTGCCGGCCGATCTCGAGCGCGGCACCGAACCGCTCCACCGTCTCGGCGCCGCCAGCGGCGACCTGCGCCTGGATGCCCGCGACCAGCTTCTCCCAGACGCGGGGCGGGCCGAACAACGCCGTGGGACGCACCACCGGCAGGAACTCCATGAGCTTCGTGATGTCCGAGCACGGCACGGTTTCCGAGCCGCGGAGGATGTGGTTGTAGTAGCTGACCATGCGCTCGGCGATGTGGGCCATCGGGAGATACGACACCAGCCGCCGACCCTCGTCGAACCTCCGGCCGCTGTAGCTCTGGAAACCGGCCGATGCCGAGATCACGTTGTAGTGGTTGAGCATCACACCCTTCGGCGGACCGGTCGTCCCTGACGTGTATATGACGGTGAGGAGGTCGGTCGGCGCGAGCTCCGCCTCGGCGGCGTCCAGGTCGATGCCGTCGGAAGCCACCAACGAGTCCCACGAGGTCGTGCCGTGGGGGGCGTCGCCGATCACGACGACGGTCTTGAGGGTGGGCGCCTCGGGGGCGGCAGCGAGCATCCGGTCCGCGAAGTCGCCGTCCTCGACGATGGCGAGCGTCGCCTTGCTGTGACCGACGAGGTAGGAGATCTGCTCGGGCGACGACGAGTTGTAGATCGAGATCGGGGTGGCGCCCGTGGCGAGCACCGCCAGGTCTGCGATGTGGAACTCGAGCCGGTTGCGCATCATCAGGACGACCCGGTCACCCTTGCCGACCCCGAGGGACTGCAGGCCGCCGGCAACCCGGGCGACGAGGTCGGCGTACTCAGTCCAGGTCATGCTCGGGACGGCGGACAGCCGATGGCCGTCGATCTCGCGGACGGCGACGTCGTCGGGCTGGCGGCGAACCGTGCGGAGGAAGCCGTCGAGGATGGTGCGGGGCTGATCGGTCATGCCGGAAACCTACGACGGACAATCACTGCGTGACGAGCGCTCCGCGTTATGCCGACCTGAGGGGCAAGGCCGCGATCGTCGCCGGGGAGGGCGATCTGGTCGTCGAGGTCGTCGGCCGGCTCGCAGCACACGGGTGTCTGCTGGCGGTGGTCGCTGCCGATCGTGGGACCACCACGCGCGCGACCGAAGCGGCGGAATCTCAGTCGGCAGCCGTCTTCGGCATCACCGCTGATCCCGCGGACGCCGCGACCTGGGACCGGGTCATCCAGCACATCGAGCAGCGCCTCGGGCCGATCGACATCGCAGTGGCCGTCTGCTCGACCGCCGTGCATGACGTCCTGCGCGCCGCGCTCACCCACGACATGGCTGCCCGGCGTCGGGGGGTGTTGATCTGCGTCGGAGCGGAGGCAACGGCTGACCCGATCGGAACCGGGGTCCGACATGTCGTCCTGGCGACCGACGACGCGGCGGCGGTCGTGCGCGCGGCGAGCGACTCAGCTCAGGACGGCTGACACGCGGCCTTCAAGGCCGCGTCGAGCACCTGCCGAGTCGACTGGTCGGTGATCGGGGCACCGCGTGCGTCGACGACGTAGAACGTGTCGATCACGTCCGCGCCAAGGGTGTGGATCCGAGCGGACCGGACGTCGAGACCATGGTCGGCGAGCACGCGGGTCAGCCGGTAGAGCAGGCCGAGGACGTCGTGTGCGCGGACCTCGACAACGGAAGCCGTCCGCGATGCGTCGTCGAACCACAGGACATCAGGCGGAGCGGCCGGGGCCGGCAGGTCGGCCGCGTAGGTCCGCTCCCGGTCGGCGAGCTTTGCCGCCAGGTCCGCAGGGTCGTCGTACGCCCGTCGGATGTCGGTTCGCAGGGCATCGATGTCGGGCGGCGAGCCGAAGCGCGGCGCCGCTTCGAAGACCGTGACCGCCATCGGCCCCGCCGACCCGGAGACCGACTCGGCTCTGGCCGATCGGATCTCCAACCGGTGCAGCGCGAGAACGGCGGCCCACCGCCACAGCAGCCCGGATCGATCGGGGGCGACGATGGTCACCTGCGTGCCGCTGACGTCGACGCCGAGCCCGCCGCGTTCGGCGAGGGCCAGCTGTGCAGGATCGAGCGTCGGCTCGACGACGGGGTCCGGCTCGCCAGCAAGGGTGGCCGCGGTCAGGCTGACGAGCTGAGACACCAGCCGGGCCTTCCAGTCCCCCCACGCAGCGGGTCCAGTCGCCGCGGCGTCAGCCTCCGTGAGGGCGTGCAGCAGCTCGAGGGTCGTGCGATCCCCGACCGCCGCGGCGACCAGCTCCACCGTCGTCGGGTCCGCGAGATCTCGTCGGGTTGCGGTGTCCGGGAGCAACAGGTGGTGCCGCACCATCGTGGTGAGCACGGCGATGTCGGCGGGAGCCAACCCCAGCCGCTCGCCGATCGCCGGCATGACGGCCACGCCCGCGTCGGTGTGGTCGCCCGGCAGCCCCTTTCCGATGTCGTGGAAGAACGCGCCGAGGAGGAGCAGGTCCGGGCGCGCGACGCGTCGGGTGAGCGCTGCCGCTTCGGCCGCCGATTCGACGAGATGCCGGTCGACGGTGAACCGGTGCACCGCGTTGTGCTGCGCCTTGCACCGCACGTGCTCCCACTCGGGGAGCAGGCGGACCATCAGGCCGAACTGGTCGAGGGACTCCACGACGGGAATGGCGCTGCGGCCGGATCCGAGGATCTCGACGAACGCGTCGCGGGCCGCCTCCGGCCATGGCTCCGGGACCGGCGCGGACTCCGCGGCAAGCCGGCGGAGCGTGTGCATCGCGATGGGCAGCCCCGCTTGGGCGGCGGCAGCGGCGGCCCGAAGGACGAGGATCGGATCAGTTGCGGGGTCGGCGTCCCGGGCGAGATACACCTCGCCGTCATGCTCAACGACCCCATCCGCCAGCGGCCGCCGTACCGGCTTGGTACGCCGTCCCCACCGGCTGGATCTGGTTGCCGCCATCGCTCGCCGGCAGGAGTCGTCGGTCGCGAAGCTGATCGTCCGGCCGGCGTCGAACAGGCGCCGCAGGAACTCGTCGACATCCGCGACTCCGAGTGCCGCTGCCACCGGCGCCTGCTCCTGCTTGACCAGCCGGTCGGTGCCGCGGCTCGACCGGCGGTGGAGCTCGCCGCGAATGTCGAGGAGCCAGGTGTAAGCGGCTCGCACCCGCTCGTCCGGACCGTCGGCCACCTGTGCCGCCGCGATCGCCGTCATGGCGTTGACGTCGCGCATGCCGCCGCGCGACTCCTTGAGGTCGGGTTCGAGCAGGAACGCGAGCTCGCCGGAACGCTCAGTTCGGGCCCGAACGGCGTCGACCAGTTCGGGTAACCGCTTGCGGGTGTCGCGGCGCCACATCGCGAAGACCTGGCGGTGGAGCTCGGCCGACAGCTCCGGATCACCCGCGACATGACGCGCGTTGAGCATCCCGAGCACAGCCTTGAGGTCTTCCTGGGCGACCCCGATCGCCTGCTGGACGGTCCGCACCGAATGATCGAGCCCGACCCCGGCGTCCCAGATCGGATACCAGATCGACTCGGCGAGCGCGGCGACGTCGACGCCGTCTCGATGCAGCAGGAGCAGGTCGAAGTCGCTGCCGGCTGCGGGCTCCCGGCGGCCATAGCCGCCGACCGCAACCAATGCAACGTCAGGTGCGTCCCCGAGGAGCTCGGTGAGCCAGCGGTCGGCGACGTCGGTCAATCCCGCGCGCAGGTCGGCACCGACCACGTCGGTCCGTGCCAGCAACGCCGCTCGCGCGTCGCGCAGGGAGGCAGCGTCGGCCATCAGCCGCCGAGTCGCCCAGCGCGGACGTTGCCGAAGTCGTACGCCGACTCCGCGTGCAGTGCAGTGTCGAGACCCTCGTACTCGACGTCCTCGCTGACCCGCAAACCGATCGTGCGTTGCACGACCGTGGCCACGATCCAGGTCATACCGAATGCCCAACCGATCGAGCACACGATCGCGAGGCTCTGGACGCCGAGCAGGTGCGCGCCGCCGCCGTCGACCAGGCCCGTGAACCGCAGCCCCGGGTTGACGGTCCGACTGGCGAAGACGCCGACGAGCAACGTGCCGGCGAGGCCACACGCGCCATGCACCCCGACGACGTCGAGCGAGTCGTCATACCCGGCTTTGAACTTCACCGTGACGGCGTAGGCGCCGACGACACCGCCCACCAGGCCGATGAAGATCGCCGCCATGCTGTTGACGTAGCCGGCCGCTGGGGTGATGGCGACCAGGCCTGCGACGGCGCCGGACGCGGCACCCAGCGTCGTCGGCTGACCAGTGCGGAACTTCTCGACGCCGCACCAGGCCAGCAGACCGCCGCAGGCCGCGAGCTGCGTGCCGATCAGGGCCTGCGATGCCAAGCCGTCCGACGCGAGTGCGGAGCCGGCGTTGAACCCGAACCAGCCGAACCACAGGATTCCGGCGCCCATGACCGTGAGTGGCAGCGAGTGCGGCGCCACCGCCTCCCGGGGCCAGCCGTGGCGCCGGCCGATCACGAACGCCAGCGCAAGCGCAGACGCGCCCGAGTTGATCTCGACGACATTGCCGCCTGCGTAGTCCAGGACGCCGCGCTGGGCGAGCCAGCCGCTCGGCGAGAAGACCCAGTGCGCGATCGGCGCGTAGACGACGACGGTCCAGAGCACCGCGAAGGCGAGGAATCCGCCGAACTTCGTCCGCTCCGCCGCCGTACCGGTCAGCAGGGCAGCGGTGATCACCGCGAACATCATCTGGAAGGCGGCGAACGCGAGCGGTGGCACGCTGAGGTCATAGCCCGGAACCGGGTCATTGGCGTTGGCCAACCCGCCGAAGTGCAACCCGCCGAGCAGGCCGTGGCCGGCGTCAGGCCCAAACGCGATCGAGTACGCGAGCAGCGCCCAGATGATGCTCACGGCGGCGATGGTCGCGAAGTTGGCGACCATCATCGCGAGCACGTTCTTGCTGCGCACCATGCCGCCGTAGAAGAGTGCGAGCCCCGGCGTCATGAACAGCACGAGAGCGGCACTGCCCAGCACCCACGCGGTGTCCCCCGAGTCAATGTGCACGGCGGCACTCTAGAAGCCGTCTGGATCTTGCGCTGCAACCGGTGTCGCGAAACAGGGGTGGCGCCGAAGCCCCACCCCTGTCTCAGCCTGCTCGCGGTGCGACGAGCGCCCTACAAAGCGTCCGGCCCGCGCTCACCCGTGCGAACCCGGACGATGTCCTCGACGGGGGTCACCCAGACCTTGCCGTCGCCGATCTGGCCGGTGTTCGCCGCCTTCACGATGACGCCCACGACCCCGGACGCGTCCGCGTCGTCGACGACGATCTCGATGCGCACCTTGGGCACGAAATCCACGGTGTACTCCGCGCCGCGATAGACCTCGGTGTGGCCCTTCTGCCGCCCATACCCGTTGACCTCGCTGACGGTCAGGCCGTGGACGCCGTAGGTCTCCAGGGCCTCCTTCACGTCGTCGAGCTTGAACGGCTTGACGACTGCGGTGATCAACTTCATGCGCCTACCTCCGGTGCCAGGTCGGTCGTACGACTGTTCGAGGAGAGATTCATCAGACCGACGCCCCCGCTCCCACGTGGGACGCCACCGCTCCGGTTGGTGCGGAGGTGCCCCAGTCGTACGCAGACTCGCCGTGCTCGTTCACGTCGATGCCCTCAACCTCTGCATCGGACGTTACCCGCCAGCCGATCGTCACCTTGATCAGGTACGCGATGATCAGCGTCACGACGCCGCACCACACCACGGTGAACGCCACCCCGAGGAACTGGTGCCAGAGCAGGTTGGCATTGCCGCCGTAGAACAGCCCTCCGTCGCCGCTCGGGAACAGGTCGTCGATGCCCTGCGGCGACTTGACCGTGCCGAAGAAGCCGATCAGCAACGCGCCGATGATGCCGCCGGTGAGGTGGACACCCACCACGTCGAGCGAGTCATCCAGACCGAGCTTGTACTTCAATCCGATCGCGACCGCGCACACGGCGCCGGCGATCGCGCCGACGCAGATCGCACCAAGCGTGTTGACCGAACCACAGGACGGGGTGATCGCGACCAGGCCGGCCACCACGCCGGAGGCTGCGCCGAGTGACGTGGCCTTGCCGCGCAGCACCCGCTCAACCAGCAGCCACGCCAGCATCGCAGCCATCGTCGCAAGGGTGGTGTTCATGAACGTCACGCCGGTTTCGTGAGTGAACTGCGTCATGAGCTGGCAGGTGGTGTCACCGTCACAGCCACCGATCGCGTCCCACTTGTCGTTCGGCGTGAAGACGATCGAGCCGACGTTGAACCCGTACCAGCCAAACCACAGCAGGCCGGCACCGAGCATCGTCAGAGTGACGTTGTGCGGCTTTCCGGGATTTCGCGGCCATCCGGCGCGTCTGCCGATCACCAACGCGAGAATGCCGCCGGCGACGCCTGCGTTGATGTGCACGACCGTCCCGCCGGCGTAGTCCAGGTTCGGGAAGTGCGAGTAGAACCAGCCACCGCCCCAGACGTTGTGCGCGATGACGACGTAGACCAGGGTCACCCACAGCACCGAGAACACGATCCAGGAGGACATCTTCACGCGGTCTGCGATCGAGCCGGAGATCAGCGCCACCGTGATCACCGCGAACGTCATCTGGAACAGCACGAATATGTAGTTGCTGCTCGACACGTGCAGCAGGCCGAAGGTATTCGCCGGGCTCGAGATGAGCTTCCCGTTGCCATTCCCGATGCCGTCCGCACCCCAGCCGATCGACCAGCCCCAGAGCACGAAGACGATGCCGACGGCCCCCATCGCCGAGAACGACATCATCATCATGTTGAGAGTGGACTTCGTCCGGGTCATTCCGCCGTAGAAGAACGCGAGCGCCGGAGTCGTCATCATCAGAACGAGCGCGGTGGCTACGATCATCCAGCTGTAGTAGCCGTCTCCCATCAACCCTCCATCGTCTGGGACAAGGGCCTGCGGATACCGCGGCAGGATGACCTGACGCCCGACCCCTCGTCGTCATGCACTTTGGAGCGCGCAGGTTTCAGCGAAGGGCAGCGATCATTTCTGGGTTGTTGCGAAACATTTCCCGCAGGTTACGAAACCTGCACAGTCAGGCTGGTCGAAGGACGATCCAGATGCGTTCGATCTTGTCCTTCGGCAGGTCGTAGCCGACGCGCTCCACCAGATACGGCACACCGGCGACGCGCACGTTCTCGCCGGCCCGCGGAAGTGGGGAACTCTCCCAGCTCGTGGCGATCTCGTTGTTGTCCGGGTCGATGTACGTCACGGCGATCGCCTCGCGGAACAGACCTGGCATCGTTAGACGTCCAGCAACGCGTCGACGAACGCTTCGGGCTCGAACGGCGCGAGGTCGTCGGGGCCTTCGCCGAGTCCAACGAGCTTCACAGGGACGCCGAGCTCGCGCTGTACGGCGAACACGATGCCGCCCTTCGCCGTACCGTCGAGCTTCGTCAGCACCACGCCGGTGATGGCCACCGCCTCGGAGAAGATCCGTGCCTGCACCAGGCCGTTCTGGCCGGTCGTCGCGTCGAGCACGAGCAGGACCTCGTCGACGGGGCCCTGGCGCTCGACGACGCGCTTGAGCTTGCCGAGCTCGTCCATCAGGCCGGTCTTCGTGTGCAACCGCCCGGCGGTGTCGATCACGACGGTGTCGACGCCTTTCTGAGCTCCGTCATGGACGGCGTCGAAAGCGACGCTCGCCGGATCTGAGCCTTCCGGCCCCCGAACCACCGAGGCGCCGACCCGCTCGGCCCAGGTCGTCAGCTGGTCCGCAGCGGCCGCGCGGAACGTGTCGGCGGCGCCGAGGAGCACGCTGCGACCGTCGCCGACGAGGACTCGGGCGAGCTTGCCACAGGTGGTCGTCTTCCCCGTGCCGTTGACGCCGACCACCAGGACCACCGCTGGCCGGCCGTCATGCGGCGCGGTGCGCAGCTCCCGATCGACGTCAGCGCCGATTGCGGTCAGGAGCTCCGCTCGCAACAGGCCCCGGACCTCCTCCGGCGAGCGGGTGCCGAGCACGCGGACGCGCTCGCGTAGATGGTCGACGATCTCGCGGCTGGTGGCCACGCCGACATCCGCGATCAGCAGCGTGTCCTCGACCTCGTCCCACGCATCGTCGTCGATCGTGTCGCGGGAGAGCAGGGCGAGCAGGCCGCGGCCGAGCGCCGACTGCGACCCGGACAGGCGTCCCCGCAGCCGTACCAGCCGGCCCGCTGACGGCGGCGGGACATCCAGCACGGGCGCGCTCGGTGCTGCGGGCGCCTCGACCGGCGGCGCGGTCGGAACCGCTGGTGACGCGGGATCCGCGACCTCGACATTCGAGTGCGGCGGCGCGACCTCCTCGATCCCCCGGGGCGGGGCGTGGCGCATGGCACGACGCGACGGCGCGAACAGGAAACCGGTCAGACCGACCAGGATCAGGACGCCGAGAACGATTCCGATGATGAGGAAGGTCACGACTGACCATCCTGACAGACCGGTGTTCTACACAGGTTCGGGCTCCGGCTCACGCAGCCGCTGGCTGATCACCTCGGTGATGCCGTCGCCTCGCATCGACGCGCCGTACAGCGCGTCGGCGATCTCCATCGTCCGCTTCTGGTGGGTGATGACGATGAGCTGCGACGTCGACTTCAGCTCTGCCATGAGGCCGACCAGCCGGCCGAGGTTGCGGTCGTCCAGCGCCGCCTCAACCTCATCCATCACGTAGAACGGCGAGGGCCGCGCCCGGAAGATCGCGACGAGCAACGCGATGGCGGTCAGGGACCGTTCGCCGCCGGAGAGCAGCGAAAGCCGCTTGACCTTCTTTCCGGGCGGTCGCGCTTCCACGTCGACGCCGGTCGCGAGCCAGTCGTCGGGGTCGGTCAGCACGAGCCGCCCGGCGCCGCCGGGGAACAGCACCCCGAACACCAGTTCGAACTCCCGCGCGACGTCTTCGTACGCCGACTTGAACACCTGCTCGACGCGGTCGTCGACCTCCTTGATGACGACGAGGAGGTCTCGCTTGCTCGCCTTGAGGTCCTCGAGCTGATCGGAGAGGAACTTGTGCCGGTCCTCCAGCGCTGCGAACTCCTCCAGCGCGAGGGGGTTGACCTTGCCGAGCAGCGCCAGCGCCCGCTCGGCGGCCCGCCAGCGTTTCTCCTGCTCCTCGCGGACGTAGGGCACCGGCGCGGTGCCTTCGGCCGCGTCCGACGGCGGCGGGACCAGGGTCTCGGGGCCGTACTCGGCGACGAGCGCTGCCGGCTCGATGCCGAAGTCCTCCATCACCTTCGCCTCGAGGGTCTCGATCCGCATCCGCTGCTCGGCCCGTGCCACCTCGTCGCGGTGCACGGCGCTGGTCAAGGTCTCGAGCTCTGTCGCGAGGTCACGAACCGTGGCTCGTACGGCGAGCAGCTCACCTTCGGTGACGGTTCGCTGCTCCTCGGTCGCCGTCCGCTCGGCCGCGGCTGCTTCGAGGGAGCGTTCGAGCGCGGTCAGCGCCATGCCCGCCACCGCACGAACGGCTGCGGCGACCACCGCCTCGCGAGCCCGGCGCTCAGCAAGCGCGAGCGCCCGCTCGCGGGCGGCTCGCTCGGCTGCTGCCGCCTGCTCGATCTGCTGGATCCGGTTCGCGAGGGCGTGCGCCCGCTCCTCACCGGTCCGGACCGCCAGCCGAGCCTCGACCTCCGCGGCGCGGGCCGCGACCACCAACTGTTCAACCCGAGCGCGCTCGGACTCATCAGGCGTCTGATCCTCCGGCGCCGCTTCCGCCGCTTCGAGGCGGGCCTCGAGGGCGGCAAGACCTTCGAGCGCCTGGTCGCGGGCGTTGGACGCCGCTTCGACGCCGCGGGCGTAACGCTCGGTCTCCCCCGCGGCGGCCCGGGCCGCCGCTCCCAGCTGGCCCAGTCGTTCCGCGACCGCCGCCAACCTCGCATCGGACTCGTGCAGCTCGGCAACCGCCGCGTCCAAGTCCTCCTGGGCGCGTGCCGCTTCCTCGGTCGCCGCCGAAAGGGCGAATCGGAGGCGGTCTGCCTGATGGGTGAGGTCGGTCACCATCTGCTCGGCTTCGCTGTGCGCGGCTCGCATCTCCAGCAGTGACGGCGCGGCCGACGATCCGCCGGCTGACCAGCCGACGCCGAGGACATCGCCGTCTGAGGTCACCGCCCGCAGTTGTGGGTTGGCAGTGACCAGGCGCTGTGCGGTCTCGACATCCGCGACCAGCGCTGTCCGGTCGAGCAGCCGACGCAGTGCCGGACGCAGCAGATCTGGTGCGGACACGACGTCAATGGCGTATCGGGCACCGTCCGGCAGCGCTGGCAGATCGTCGGTTCCACCGGCTGCCCCACCGCCGACCAGGAGGCCGGCGCGACCGGCGTCCTCGCGCTTCAACAGGCTGATCGCCGCGGCAGCATCCGCCAGCGAGGTCACCGCGACGGCGTCGGCAGCAGCGCCGAGCGCCGCAGCGACGGCGGTCTCGAACCCGGGTTTCACGGTGACGACCTCGGCAACGGTGCCGAGCACCCCCGGGAGCTCGTTGCGGGCCGCGATCAGCGCGCCGGCACCGTCCTTGCGGTCCAGGCCCAACCCGAGGGCGTCACGGCGGGCGACCGCGGCACTGCGTTGCCGCTCCACCTCACGCTCTTCGTTCTGCAGCGAGGTGACGTGCTCCTCGGCGGCTTCGAGCGCCGACGCGGCGGCCTCGTATGCCGCATCGAGGTCGACCTCGCCGGAGTCGAGCCCCGCGATCTCGCTCTCGACCGCCGCGAACTCCGCCTGCGCGGCTGCCGCACGAACCTTGGCTTCCTCCCAGGCCGCCGTCAGCCGGCCGATCTCGTCCGCCGCGGCGGACGAGCGGGTGCGGAGCGCGTTGACCTCACCGTGGAGCCGGACCCGGCCTTCTCGCTGGTCGGCGAGCAGCTGGCGCGCCTCGCGCAACGCTCGGTCCTCGTGGGCGAGCTGCTCCTCGAGCCGGACGCGCTCGATCTCGGCCGCGGACAGCCGGCCACGGTCGTCGACGAGGGCACGCGCAACCGCCGCCTCGTCGACCCGGATCGCGTCGACCTCGGCCTGCCATGCCTGCGGATCCCGCCCGACCGACTCGATGTCGGTGTCGATGGCGACGTGACGCGCCCGTTCGGCGGCGAGCGACGCCGTGCCGCGCAGTCGCTCGCGCAACCCCGCCAGGCGGTACCAGGTCTCTTGGGCCCGGGCCAGGCGTGGGGTCTGTGCCGCCAGCGCCTGATCGAGCTCGGTCTCGCGGCGGCTCGCCTCGGCCAGGTCCGCCTCGACCTTGGCCCGCCGCTCGAGCAGCGCGGTCTCGTCAGCGACCTCGGCGTTCAACGTCGTTCGTAGTCCGCACAGGTCGTCGGCGAGCAGGCGCAGTCTCGAGTCGCGCAGATCCGCCTGGATGACGCTCGCGCGGCGAGCGACATCAGCCTGCTGCCCCAGCGGCTTGAGCTGCCGCCGAAGCTCGTTGGTCAGGTCTTGGAGGCGATTGAGGTTGACCTGCATCGCGTCGAGCTTGCGAAGCGCCTTCTCCTTGCGCTTGCGGTGCTTGAGAACGCCGGCCGCCTCCTCGATGAACCCGCGGCGGTCCTCAGGCGATGCATGCAGGATGTTGTCGAGCTGACCCTGTCCGACGATGACGTGCATCTCCCGGCCGATCCCGGAGTCCGACAGGAGCTCCTGGACATCGAGGAGCCGGCACGGGCTGCCGTTGATCGCGTAGTCCGACCCGCCGTTGCGAAACATCGTCCGCGAGATCGTGACCTCGCTGAAGTCGATCGGCAGCGCTCCGTCGGTGTTGTCGATCGTGAGGATGACCTCGGCGCGACCGAGCGCCGGACGCCCCGCCGTACCGGCGAAGATGACGTCCTCCATCTTGCCGCCGCGAAGCGACTTCGCGCCCTGCTCGCCCAGCACCCATGCGATCGCGTCGACGACGTTGGACTTGCCGGACCCGTTCGGGCCGACGACAACGGTGATGCCAGGCTCGAAGCGCAGTGTCGTCGACGACGCGAACGACTTGAACCCTTTGAGGGTCAGGCTCTTCAGGTGCACCCGTAGGGCTCCAGGAATCCGTTGCTGCGGGCGGGGAAGGCCACGGCAACGCTATCCGACACCAGCCGGAGGCGACGGCACATCAGGGTGTTTCGAGGCTGAGTATTTCGGCGCCGTCCTCGCGATGTGGGCCGGACGGTTGACGCCACGCCACAGCTTCACCCCTGTCGCCAAACCGTCTCAAATCGTTGGTTTGGGCAGCGCCGAATCAACGATTTGAGACGGTTTGGCGGATGACTCCGGCGCGGGGTCGCCTAGGTACGGCGGTTACGTGCGGCGGTGCTTACGCGAGCGCGGGCTCGCTGATGCGGTCGGGCACCTCGAGGGTCAGCATCTCGCCGTCGATGGAGAGTCCGCTCGACAGCGCCTTGTTGGCGGCCTGGAGCCGAGCTACTTCGCCCTCCAGCTCGCGGACGCGGTCCCGCATCCGGCGGAGTTCGGAAACCATCCGAAGGTCGAGGTCGTGCCCAACATGTCCGAGAAGGGCCTTGGCCATCGTGTGTGATCCTCCACGTTGAGGACTTGGTCGCAGACGCCCTAGTAGGGCCGCCCCCGACGGTGGTTTGCTATTGGAGATCGCGAGCCCAGCTTTGGTGGAGCAGTGCGCGTCGCGGTCCCGTCTAGTGTGACGCCCGTACTGCTTGCGGTCAAGAGTCCGGACGGCTCATCGTTCGACGAAGTCGGCACCACCCAGATCACCTAGTCCGCCAGCCGCTCCCCAGCGGTCGACGACCGTGTCGATGCGGCCAGGGCGACCGGGCGGAGCCGCCTGGTTCAGCAACGCGAGGAGGGCCTGGCACGAGGCTTCCGGACCTTCAGCGATGACCTCGACGCGCCCGTCATCGAGATTGCGCGCCCAGCCGGTGAGCCCGAGATCGAGGGCGCGCGCCCGGATCCACCAGCGCATGCCGACGCCCTGCACCCGCCCCCGAATCCAGGCTGAGAGCCGGACGTTGGGCCGATCGGGTGAATCGCTCACCAGCGGCCTCGACGCGGCCGCGGTTGGCACCTCGGGCACAGGTACGACGACCGGTTCGTGAACTGCTGCCGAACGATCGCCGTGCCACATCGCGAACATGGCTCGCCCTCACGGCCGTAGACCTCGAGCGAGCGGTCGAACCAGCCGCTCTCGCCGTTGACGGCGACGTACAGCGCGTCGAACGACGTCCCGCCGGCGGCAATCGCATCCGCCATGACGGCGCGGGCGGCGGCCAGCAACCGATCGATCTCGGGGCGCCGCAGGCCCTCGGTCGCACGCGCGTAGTGGAGCTTGGCGCGCCAGAGCGCCTCGTCGGCGTAGATGTTGCCGATCCCGGAGATCAGCGTCTGGTCGAGGATCGCGCGCTTGAGCCCGGTACGCCGCCGTCGGATCGCCGCGACGAACCTCGCGTCGGAGAACGCCGACTCGAACGGGTCCGGCGCGACGTGGGCAAGGCTTTGCGGTGCGCCGTCGGCGGTCTCGCCGCTGTCGTCGAGGGACAGGCCGCCGAACGTGCGCTGATCGATGAAGCGAAGCTCGGTGCCGCCGTCTGTGAACCTGAATCGGGCGCGCAGGTGGGAAGCGTCGGGTTCGTCGGGGCTGACGGCCCGGAACTGCCCGGACATGCCGAGATGCGCGAGCAGGTGGGCGCCGTCGTCGAGCGGCAGCCACAGGAACTTGCCACGCCGGCGAGCCGCCTCGATGCGACGGCCGACCAGGCGGGCGGCGAACTCGCCGGGGCCGGCGAGGAATCGGCGCAGCGTCCGATCGCCGTAGGTCTCGACGGCGGCGATCGTCCGGCCGACCGCCCAGCGTTCCAACCCGATCCGGACGGTCTCGACCTCGGGAAGCTCAGGCACTGGCCGCCGCGTCGCCGGACGCCGCGTTGATGCCTTCCGACAGCGCCGTCCATGCCTGCTCGGCGGCCACCTGCTCGGCTTCCTTCTTGCTGTTGCCCTGACCCTCGCCGACCGGTTGCTCACCGAGGAGCACCGTCGCGTGGAAGGACTTCTGGTGGTCCGGTCCACTCTCGAGGACGACGTACTCCGGAGCGCCGAGGGACCGCTCCGCGGCGAGCTCCTGCAGCGACGTCTTCCAGTCCAGACCTGCGCCGAGACCGGCGGCGTCGTCCAATGCCGTGGCGAACAACCGGAGGACCAGCGCGCGGGTCGGTTCGAGCCCGGTGTCGAGATAGAACGCACCGATGACGGCCTCGACCGCGTCGGCGATGATCGAGGACTTGTCGCGCCCGCCGCTGGCCTGCTCACCCCGGCCGAGCTTCAGGTATCGACCGAGGTCGATGCTGCGGCCCACGGTCGCAAGCGCCCGCGCGTTGACGATCGCCGCGCGCAGCTTGGCGAGCTGCCCTTCCGGCAGGTCGGGGTGGCGGCGGTACAGCTCTTCGGTGATCACCACGCCGAGGACGGAGTCGCCGAGGAACTCCAGCCGCTCGTTGGTCGGCAGACCGCCGTTCTCGTAGGCGTAGGACCGATGGGTCATCGCAAGCTCGATCGACTCGCGGGCAACCTCCCCGCCGAGCGTCGCGAGCAACGCGGAGACGTCTTCGCCGAGGCAGGCGGCGCGGTCGCTCACCGGACTCCCGCCAAGCTGGGGAGCTGCTCGCGCAGGTGGTCGACCAGATCGCCGAGGGTCGCCATCCGACCGAGTACGGCGTCGTCGATTCGGAACCCGGTGACTGGGAGCGCCGCCTCGACGGTGTCCGCGATGCTCACCCGGGCGAGGGAGTCCGCGCCGAGATCAGCGAAGCTGCTGTTGACGGAGAGGGTGTCGAGCGGGACCTCGCAGACGATCGCGACCGCTTCACGAACCGTCGTGAGCGCATCGAACCCGCCGGCCATGGAGGTCGGGGTCAGACGTCGACGACCTGGCGGTCGTTGTACGTGCCACACACCGTGCAGGCAACATGTGGCAGTTTCGGCTGCCGGCACCGCGAGCACGAGACGAGGGTCGGCGCCGTGGCCTTCCACTGCGAACGACGCGAACGCGTGTTGGCGCGCGACATCCGGCGCTTGGGGACTGCCACGGTCACTTCTCCCTGTTCGGTGATGGGGCGGGGCTCGACGATGCGGCCCGACTCCCCTCCATTGTTGCTGATCCTTGCGGATTTTGCTCTTGCAGCGCCGACAGGGCGGCCCAGCGCGGGTCGACGACATCGTGTGAGTGGTCGGGGTCGACGTCATCGAGGCGGACGCCGCACTCCGCACAGAGCCCCCTGCAGGCGTCGTCGCAGACGGGATTGAGCGGCAGGGCGAGCACGACGGCGTCGCGAAGCATGGGCTCGAGGTCGATCAGGTCACCGTCGAGGACCGGGAGCTCTTCGTCCGCCGGGTCGGGCTCGTAGGCGAACAGCTCGGAGGCGAGAACCTCGATGGCGTCGGTGATCGGTTCCAGGCAGCGACCGCACTCGGCCGTGATCGTCGCGCTCATCGACGCGGTCACAAGAACGCCGTCCATGACCGACTCGAGTCGCAGGTCGAGCTCGACCGGCGTACCTTCCGGCACCTGGACCAGCTCGAGCTGCCAGCCGCGCGGCGCCAGGAGGTCGCGCTGGACCTCCAGCATCGACCCCGCCCGGCGACCGAGCTCGTGGGTGTCGATGACCATCGGCGAGCGCGGATCGAGATGCGGCGCGGATCGGTGTGACACGCCGATCCAGGCTACCGGCTCGCGCGGCCAGGAGTCGGGGCTCAGCCCGGCAGCGGTTCGGCCTCTGCCTGACTGTCGCTGAGCGCCTCGAGCTCGCTGTGACGGCCGTGGATCTTGTTTCGACCGTGCTCGACAGCGTCGAGGGTCCGGCGCAGGATGATCTCGAAGTTCGCGAGCTTGGCGTCGACGTAGTCATCCACCTCGACCCGCATCCGGTCGGTCTCCGACTGTGCGGCGGCGATCAGTCGCTCGGCCTCCCGGGTGGCTTCTTTCACGACCTCGGTGCGGGAGACGAGCTTGTACCGTTCGGCCTCGGCTTCGTCCACGATCCGCTGCGCCTCGAGCCGACCCTCCTCGACGACCGCGGAACGATCCTTCAGGACGCTGCGCGCGACGTTCAGCTCGCTCGGCAGCGACCCTCGGACACCCTCGATCGCTTCGAGCACCTCAGCGCGATTGATGATGCAGGACGCCGACATCGGCATCGCTCGAGCGTCCTCGATGAGCTTGGCGAGCTCGTCGAGCTTCGCAGAGATGTCCACCAATCGCCTTTCCCGGAGCGCGCCTATCCGGAGAGGCGCTCCTGCAGCCGGCGGAGCACGGACTCGGGCACCAGACCCGAGACGTCACCGCCGTAGGTCGCCACCTCTTTCACGAGGCTCGACGACAAGAAACTGTAGTGCGGCGCCGCAGGCATGAACAACGTGTCGACGCCCGCGAGCGAGCGGTTCATGTGTGCCATCTGGAGCTCGTAGTCGAAGTCGCTCACTGCCCGCAGGCCCTTGACGATCGCCTGCACCTGGTGCGCCTTGCAGAATTCGACGATCAACCCCTGAAAGGTGTCGACCTTGATGTTGCCGAGGCTCGCGACCGCCTCCTGGATCATCTCGACGCGCTCGGCGGGTTCGAACAGGCGGTTCTTGGACTGGTTGATGCCCACGGCGACGATGATCTCGTCGAAGAACCCGCTGGCCCGCTCGATGATGTCGAGGTGCCCGTTGGTGATCGGGTCGAAGGAGCCTGGACAGACCGCCCGCCTCATGAGCGGCGACCGTACCAGAGGGTTGCCTCGCCGTACGCCTTCGATCGGAGCGCCGTGATCCCCTCCGGCCAGTTCAACGGGGCGTCGCGGGTACCACGTTCCACCGCAACCAGGCCATCCCTCACCAACCACCCACCAGTGACGATTCGGTGCAATGCGGTCGCAATCGGATCGGCGTACGGCGGGTCGAGGAACACCACGTCGTAGGGGCTGCCCGGCACATCGTCAAGCAACCTTTCGACCGGGTCGGTTCGCAGCTCGACGCCAGGCAGCCGGAGCGCGTCGAGGTTGGCCCGGATGGCACGAATCGCCGTTGGGTCGCGCTCGACGAGCAGCACCCGGTCGGCGCCACGGCTGGCCGCCTCCAGCCCGACCGCACCGGAGCCGGCGTACAGGTCGAGGAACGACGCGCCGGCCAGGCCGCCGCACAGCGACTCGATCGACGAGAACAACGCCTCGCGGGTGCGATCCGCGGTTGGCCGGGTCGCGGCACCCCGCGGCGTCACGAGTCGCCGACCACCCGCGACACCCGCGATCAGCCGCGTCATGCCTTGTCGAGGTACTCGGCGCGCTCGGCCTCGACCAGGCGCTCGACGGCGGCGGCTACCTCGGGATGCCGTTCCAGTGTCGGGTCCGCGGCGACCAGGGCCCGCGCGTCCTCACGGGCCGCTTCGATCGTCGCCTCGTCACGCAGCACGCGGAGGAGCTTCAGCGTCGAGCGAGAGCCCGACTGCCGGTCGCCGAGGACGTCGCCCTCACGCCGCTGCTCCAGGTCCAGCCTGGCGAGCTCGAAGCCGTCCAGGGTGGCGGCGACCCCGTCGAGCCGCTCGCGGGCCGGCGTGTCCGACTCAGCGCTCGTCACCAGCAAGCAGACGCCCGGATGGGCACCTCGGCCCACCCGACCACGGAGCTGGTGGAGCTGGGAGATGCCGAACCGGTCAGCGTCCAGCACGACCATCGCCGTCGCGTTCGGGACGTCGACACCGACCTCGATGACCGTCGTCGCGACGAGGACGTCGAGGTCACCGGAAGCGAACCGCCGCATCACGTCGTCCTTCTCCTCCGACGGCAACCGGCCGTGCAGCGTGCCGATTCGGAGCCCGGCAAGCGGGCCGTTGACGAGCGTCGGGACAAGCTCCGCGACGGCAGCAGCGCCCGCCCAGGCCTCTGACTCCGTGTCCGAGGCATCGATCCGCGGGCAGACGACGTAGACCTGCCGACCCGACTCGACCTCCTCCCGCGCCCGCTCCCACACCCGAGCCATCCAGCCGGGTTTGTCGGCGAGCGGTACGACGGTCGTCGCGATCGGCTGCCGTCCGGCCGGCAGCTCGCGCAGGGTCGAGGTCTCGAGATCGCCGAAGACGGTCATCGCGACGGTCCGCGGGATCGGGGTCGCGGTCATGACCAGCAGGTGCGGCGGCGTCTTGGCCTTGGACCGCAAGGCATCGCGTTGCTCGACCCCGAACCGGTGCTGCTCATCGACGACAACGAGCCCGAGATCGAAGAACTGGACGGTGTTCTCGAGCAGGGCGTGCGTGCCGATGACGATCCCGGCGTTGCCGACGCCGATGTCGAGCAGCGCTTCGCGCCGGGCCGCCGCGCTCAGCGAACCGGTCACGAGAGCGACGCGGGTGGCTTGGTCGGCGGCCCCGAGCTCGCCCTGGCGGCCGAGCGGCCCGAGGAGGGCGTCGATCGAGCGGGCGTGCTGCTGCGCGAGCACCTCGGTGGGGGCGAGCAGTGCGGCTTGGCCCCCGGAGTCGACGACGGCGAGCATCGCGCGTAGGGCCACCACCGTCTTGCCGGAGCCCACCTCCCCTTGCAGCAGTCGATGCATCGGCGTGGGCTGGGCGAGGTCGTGCATCAGGTCGGCCGTCACCTCACGCTGGCCGTCGGTGAGCACGAACGGCAGCTGGGCGTCGAACGCCTCGAGCAGCCCGCCGGGACGCGCCGCGCGTGGCGTGGCGGGCTCGAGTGCGGCCAGGTGACGGCGCTGGGCGAGCACGACCTGCAGGACGAACGCCTCGTCGTAGCGCAGGCGCTTGCGGGCGACGGTGATCTGCCCCCAGCCTTCCGGCCGGTGGATCCACCGCATCGCCTGGTCGATGCCGATCAGCTCCCGCGCCGCGCGGATCTCTGCCGGCACGACCTCGTCGAAGTCGATCATGTCGAGCGCGAGGCGCATCGATCGCCGGATCGACCAGGTCGCGAGCTTCGCGGACGCCGGATAGACCGGGATGAGCTTGCCGGCGTCCTCGACCATCGACTCCTCTGAGCTAAGCTCGATCTCCGGTTGCTTGAGCTGGAGCGTCGTCCGGAACTTCTCGACCTGGCCGGCCAGCATGATCTCCTGCTCCGGCAGGAGCCGATGGGGCAGATCCTTGCGGTTGAAGAACGTCGCCGTGAGCTCGCCGGTGCCGTCCGTGACCACGACATCGGTCTTGTGGAGGTTCGACCGGATCTGGCGCCCCGCAACCTTCTTGACCCGCACCTGGAGCGTCACCTGCTCCCCGACGCGCAGCTTGCCGAGATCGGTCAGCTCGCCCCGCTCGTAGTAGCGCCGGGGGTAGTGGCGGGCCAGCTCCCCGGCCGTCTCGATCCCGAAGGCGCTCGCGAACAGCTTGGCCGCCTTGTCCCCGACGACCTCGAGCGCCTTTGCGGATTCCGCGACCACTTCAGCAGCACCTCCCCGCGGGAGGGTAGGACGGTCGAGCGACGTTTTGAGGGATGCCGCGAGGTCGGGCTACCCTGTCGCCGTGGCTTCCGTGTGTGACGTGTGTGGCAAGGGTCCCGGGTTCGGCATGAACGTGTCGCACTCGCACCGCCGCACGCGCCGTCGATTCAACCCGAACATCCAGTCCGTTCGCGCGGCGGCCGGTGGCGGCACGCACAAGAAGCTGAACGTGTGCACGTCGTGCCTGAAGGCCGGCAAAGTCACCCGCTGAACCGCCGCAGTTCCTCGACCACACCCAGGTCCTTCGCGTAGTAGCGCGACATCGGCGCGTCGGCGTAGTAGCCGAACCGTTCGGTCGGTTCGTAGCCGGAGGTCTCGTAGAGCCGGATCGCCTCCGGCTGCCGCTCCCCCGTCTCGAGCACCACGCGCTCGGCACCCATGTCGCACGCTCGGGCCTCCAGCGCAGCGAGCATCTCGCGCGACAGCCCGCGGCCACGAGATTCCGGTACGACGTACATCCGCTTGATCTCGACGTCGCGGGCTGATCGGCGTCGCAGCCCGCCGGTCGCCACCGGCACGCCGTCGAGATAGCCGATCACGAACCGACCGTCGGGTGGGGCGAACTCGGCCGGGTCGACCGGTGTCTCGTCAGGGCCGCCGTAGCGGACGACGTACTCCGCCTGCAGGGCGTCGATCAGCTGCTGCGCGCTCGGCCCGTCGTAGGCCTCGTCACGGAACTCGAGGCTCACCGCTGGCGCCAAGCGTGGTCGACCGGGCCGATGCCGGCACCCAGCGGATACCCGGCGGCGATCGCACCCGTCACGTACTCCTTCGCGGCGCCGACGGCTTCCGGCACCGTGTGACCGAGGGCGAGCCCGGCCGCGATCGCCGACGCCAACGTGCAGCCCGTGCCATGGGTGTGCCGGTTGTCCAGGCGCGACGCGGCGAACTCCATCACGGTGTCGCCGTCGGTCAGCAGGTCGATGGCGTCACCGTTGAGATGACCGCCCTTCACGAGCGCCCAGCGGGCTCCCATCGCGAGCAGAGCCTCAGCCGCGCGGCGCTGTCCGGCGGTGTCGTCGACCGCGTGACCGGTCAGTTCCGCCACCTCGGGCAGGTTCGGCGTGACCACCGATGCGAGCGGGATCAACTCGGTGCGGATCGCCTCGATCGCCTCGGGCACCAGCAGCGGGTCGCCATGCTTGGAGACGCAGACGGGATCTACGACGATCGGTGCCGAGAGGTCGGCCAACCGCTTGACCGTCACGCCGACCAGGGCGGGCGAGGCGAGCATGCCGGTCTTCACCGCGTCCACGCCGATGTCGCTCAGCACGGCGGCGAGCTGCGCGTCGACCGCTTCCGGATCGAGCTCCCAGTAGCCGTGGACGCCGGTGGAGTCCTGCGCGGTCACCGCGGTGACGACGCTCATGCCGTGCACTCCGAACGCGTGCATCGTCTTCAGATCCGCCTGGATGCCGGCGCCGCCCCCCGAATCCGAGCCGGCAACCGTGAGGACGCGAGGCGGGGCGATGGTCATGACATCAGCCTACGAACGGAAATGCTCGTGCCCGCCCCGTAGGTCGTGGCGGTCGCCACCGATGAGGCGGACCGATCCGCCCCCGACTCGGGTCGCGGTCACCTGTCCGATCACGGCGAGCCGAGGGTCGGCCGACCGCAGCGTCACGAAAAAGCAATGATCGTCGCCGCCCGTGAGCACGTGGTCACCCGCATCGGGTTCGGCGGCGAGGTCGGCAGCGACCGGGACCCGCTCAGGATCGATCTCGATGTCGACACCCGACGCGGCCGCGACATGGCCGGCGTCCGCTAGCAGGCCGTCCGAGACGTCGATCATGGCGGTCGCCATGCCCGCCCGCGCTACGGCGAGCGCAGCGTCGTAGTCGGGTTCCGGGCGGCGGTGCGCCGCCACCAGAGGGTGTGTCTGCTCACCGGCCATGAGGTGGGCGAGGCCGGCGGCAGCGCGACCCGGTGTCCCGATCAACGCGACCACGTCGCCGGGACGCGCGCCAGATCGGGTGAGCGGCGGCCGGCCTTCGAGATCGCCGAGTGCCGATACCGCAACCATGATCGCGTCACTCGCCACGACGTCACCGCCGACTACGGTGGCGTTCACCCTGCCGCACTCGTCGCGGAGCCCGTCAGCGAGCGCTTCAGCCCACGCCGTCGGCAGGTGCGGAGGGACGGCGAAACCGACCACGAGCGCGGTCGGCCGGGCGCCCATCGCGACGACATCAGCGAGATTCGCTGCGGCGGCTTTGCGGCCCACGTCGTAGCCAGCGGACCACTCACGCCGGAAGTGCGTGCCTTCGACCATGAGATCCGTCGTGATGACAACGCGCCCGTCCGGCGCGCTGATCACCGCCCCGTCGTCGCCGCTTCCCAACACCACGTCCGGGGTCGTCGGGAAGCGGCTCGCGAGCCGCCGGATCAGGCCGAACTCGCCCTCATCGGAAACCGAGATGACGAGCACCCCCTCCGGTCGGATACCGTTCTGCTCCCAGCGACATGCCATTGCTCACTCGGTTGGGAGTGCCCATGACAGTCCAGGCTTACATCTTGATCCAGACCGAAGTAGGCAAGGCCGCGTCGGTCGCCGCGGAGATCGCGACGATCAAGGGTGTCACGATGGCCGAAGACGTGACCGGCCCGTACGACGTGATCGTGCGCAGCGAGGCGCGCAGTGTCGACGAGCTCGGCAAGCTTGTCGTCGCGAAGGTCCAGAGCGTGCCCGGCATAACGCGCACCTTGACCTGCCCGGTCGTCCACCTCTGAGGTCAGCCGCTCGCGTCGCGGCCCTCGCAGCGCTGCTCGGCGTCCTCGCAGCGTGCCGCAGCCACACGGTTGCGGTGTCGCTGCCGAGCCCGAGCCCCCTCGCCGCTGAGCGTTGCGTGCACCTCAACATCCTGCTCCCCCAACGACTGGAGTCGCTGACCCCGCGGGTGATCCACCCGACGAGCCAGTTCGTCCATGCCTGGGGGGACCCCGCCGTCGTTCTGACGTGTGGTGTGCCCGTCCCGAGCACCTTCTCGGCGAAGTCCTCGGCGACCACCGCGGTCAACGGCGTGCAGTGGTTCGAGGAAACGGGATCGGATGTCGTCACCTGGACGGCGATCAGTCGGCATCCGCTCGCGAAGGGCCAGTCGGTGAACGTTCGCGTGCAGATCCCGACGTCGTACGACGGTCAGGGAGCCTTCCTCGTCGACCTCGCCCCGGCGCTCAGGACCACTCTCTCCTAGAGTTGCCGCACCATTTGACAGGGGAATGACATGACGCGAGCTGTCGCGATGGCGATCGGTGTTACCTGCCTCGGCGCGATTGCGGGGTGTTCGAGCAGCTCTTCAGGCAGCGGGGGCGCCGTACCGACACCGTCCATCAGCATCACCGACAGCCCGACTCCGGTGTCGACACCGACATCGCCGATCGCATCCGCGTCGACGCCGCCAGCCGCGGCACCGCTTCCTGCCGGCTACGTCGCGATGACCGCAGGCCACCTTCGCATCGGCGTTCCGATGTCCTGGGTGCGCGTCCCTGTCGGTGCTACCGCCGCTGACGTGAAGCGGCTGGTCAAGAAGTATCCGGCGGCGGCGAGCCGCCTCACGAGCGACCAGAGCACGACGGCACCGGGTACGAAGATGTTCGCGGTCGACCCGAAGAGCAAGACGAACCAGGTCCTGGCGCTCATCTTCCAGACCCCCGGGGTGCCCACGGACGGGCCCGGCCTGCGGTCGTTGTACAAGTCGGCGATCAAGAGCAGCCTCGAAAGCAACAACATCTCAGTCCTGAGCACGCACTTGACGACGCTCGGCGGGCACGACGACTTCCAGATCAACGCTGACTACAAGAAGAAGGGCATCACGGTCCACGAGGTGCTCGACATCGTCGGCGGCGACGGCGAGATCTACGACCTGACCTTCACCGGCGACGCAGCGGCTCGAACAGCGATCGAGGAGACTCTCGCGATCACCTGAGGCCGGTGCCGCGGCGCACCGCGTCATCCAGAAGGCGGGCGACCAGGGTCGGGTAGTCGACGCCGCTCGCCGCCCACATCTGAGGGAACATCGACGCTGGCGTGAACCCCGGCATGGTGTTCACCTCGTTGACCAGCAGCTGCCCGTCGTCGGCGAGGAAGAAGTCAACGCGAGCCAGGCCCTCGCATTCCAGCGCCTCGAATGCCTCGATTGCCGTCGCCTGCACGTCGGCGATGACGGCCCCGGGCAGATCCGGGGGAATGTCGAACCGAGTGCCGCTGTCCGGCATGTACTTGGCCTCGAAGTCATAGAACGCCACGCCCGGCGCGATCCGGATCTCCGCCGGCTGTGACGCCTCCGGCGGCCCGTCACCGCGACCGGCGAGCACCCCGCACTCGATCTCACGGCCGGCGATCGCGGCCTCGACGAGCGCCTTCGGATCGTGCTGGTGCGCCTCGGCGAGCGCGTCCTCGAGTCCGACCCAGTCGGTCACCTTCGAGATCCCGATGCTCGATCCACCCCGAGCCGGTTTGACGAACGCGGGCAGCCCGAGATCACGGACCTCCGCCGGGATCGGCCGGCCGGCGCGTGCGACCACATATGCCGGAACACCGAGACCGGCTTCGTGCAGCAAGCGCTTCATCTGATGCTTGTCCATCGCGGCCGCCGACGCGAACACGCCCGACCCGACGTACGGGACTCCCGCCAGCTCGAGCAGCCCTTGGACCGTTCCGTCCTCCCCGTATGGACCGTGCAACAAGGGGAACACGACGTCGACGTCGGCGAGCTCGGCGGGCAACGCCGTCGGGTCACCCGGCAGGGCGAGCGACTCCCCGGTGGCGGCCACCTGTGGCAGCTCACGCCCCTTCATCGCGAGCGCGGCCCGGTCGCCACGGACCCACCGTCCCTCGAGGGTGATGCCGATCGGGGTGACGTCGTACCGGGCGGGGTCGAGCGCCGCCAGGACGCTCCCTGCAGTCACGCATGACACGGCGTGCTCGCTGCTGCGGCCGCCGAAGATCACGGCGACTCGGAGGCGCGCGGTCACCGCTGGTAGGGACGAACCGCGCCGATGTAATCGGAGCGGAACGCGCCGTCATAGCGCACGTTGACCCCGGTGTACGGGGCGTCGACCATCTGCCCGTTGCCGACATACATGCCCACATGATGGATCGTTGAGGGGTCACCGACGTTGTAGGCGAAGAAGACCAGGTCGCCGGGGCGCAGCTGCGATCGGCTGACGTGGGCTCCCTCGTTCCACTGGCTTCCGGTCCAGTGGTCGAGGTGCACGCCCGCTTGGGCGTAGGCCCACATCACGAGGCCGGAGCAGTCGTAGCTGTTGGGTCCGGCCGCGCCCCATTGGTAGGGCTTGCCGATCTGGGACTCGGCGGACTGCAGTGCCGACGCAGCGGTCGCCGCCGACACGGTTCCAGCCGTGCTGCCGGACGACCCGGAGTAGGGGCTGGGTGCCGGACTGGTCGACGTCGTAGTGGTGGTCTGTCTCGCCGCACGTCGGCGGGCCCGGGCAAGTGCGGCCAGGTGTTCGCGCGCCAGTCGGCTCGCGGTGGATTTCGCACCGGCGAGCAGCGTCTGGAGGTGGGCCTGTTGCTGGTGCAGCTTGGTCAGGACGTTCTGCTGTGCGTCGACGGCCGCCACGGCAATCGACTTGGCCTTCGTTGCGGCGCGGGACGCGGTCGAGGCCTTCGCCTGCACCGCCTCGGCGCGCTTGCTGACGACGCCCTGGTAGATGCGTGCGGCTTGCAACCGCTCGATGGTGGTGTGTTCGGAACGGGAGATCGCCTCGATCGCTCCCATCCGCGAGAACAGCCGACCGGGCCCACCTGGCTCCAGGAAGGCGGTGAGCGTCGTGAACCCGCCGCCCTCGTACTGCGCCTTCACGAAGCGTGCGGTGCGGGCCTCGCCCTTGTCGACCTCGTGGTTCGCCGCAGACAGCACGATGTGTGCGGTGTGTACGGCGTGCTTCGCCGCGCGGAGCTTCACTCGGGCGGCGTCATAGGCCTCGAAGGCCACCTCGGCGGTGACGTTGAGCTGCTTGAGACGCTGCTGTGCGACTCCGATCCGGTGAGACACGGACCGGACTTGATGCTGCCGTTCGGCGACGAGTCGCTTGCTCTCGGCAAGCTGGGCCGCACTTGGGCCGTGCTGGTGCCCGCCGCCCGCCCCGAGCGCCGCTGTGGGCGCCAGGCCGCCAGCGGCTACCAGGACGCCGATGAGCATCCCCGACTTCACGCGCCGGGCTCGTGACACGGATGTGATTCTAGTGCCTGGTGTGGCAGAACCCTGGTTCATGCGGCCGGGCGCGGCAGACCATCCAGCGCTCGCGTGAAGTCGGCCACGAGGTCGTCCGGATCCTCGAGGCCGATGCTGATCCGAACCGCACCCGGGGCGATGCCGGCCGCGCGCAGCGCGGCATCGTCGAACTGCCGATGGGTCGTCGAGGCCACGTGGCTCACCACCGTGTGCACCCCGCCGAGACTGGTTGCGACCATCCCCACGGCGAGGGCGTCGGCGAGCCGGAACCCGGCCTCACGGCCGCCTCGCGGCGTGACCGTCACGATCGCGCCGTACCGTGATCCGTCCGGGCCGCTTTCGAACTGCTTGCCCGCCAGCGCGTGCTGCGGATGATCCGCCAGCCCCGGGTGGTGGACCTGCTCGACCATCGGGTGCTCGGCCAGCGCCTCGGCGACCGTCAGCGCCGTCGTGCAGTGGCGAGCGACCCGCAGCGGCAAGGTGGCGAGCCCGCGGTGGAGCAGGAACGCCTCATCGGGCGCGAGGCTGCCGCCGAGGTCGATCCGCGCCGCGCGGACCCGGGCGACCAGCGCAGGGTCACCGACGACGACACCACCCGTGACGTCGGAGTGCCCGCCGAGGTACTTCGTCGCGGAGTGCATGACGAGGTCGGCGCCCCACCGCAACGGGCGACACACGGGCGGCGGCGCGAACGTGCTGTCGACGGCGAGCGGAACACCAGCGGAGTGACAGATCGCGGCGAGACCGCCGATGTCGGTGACGGCGGTCGTGGGATTGGCGATCGTCTCAGCCCACACGACCGCGGTGTCGTCACGGATCGCAGCCCGAGCCGCGTCGAGGTCGGTGAGGTCGACGAAGCTCGCCTCGACGCCGAACCGCGCGAGGACATGCACGAGCAAGCCGTAGGTGCCGCCGTACACGGCGTTCGGCGCGACGACATGTGCGCCGGCCCGAGCCAGCGCGAGCAGGACCGTCGAGATCGCCGCCATCCCGGATGCGAAGGGCTGCGCAGCTACCGGGTGGTCGAGTCCGTGTGCCTCCAGCGACGCGACACCGAGGGCGAATGCGTCGGCCGTCGGGTTGTCGATCCGGCTGTACGTGTACCCGGGCTGGCGATCACCGAGCACACTGGCGTAGTCCTCGGTCCGGTCGAACTCGAAGGCTGCGGTTCGGTACGTCGGCAGGCCGAGGGCGCGCACGTGGCGCAGGTCGGGACGCGGTGAGTGGACAGCGCGCGTGTTCTCGGCGTAGTCAGCGGCGATAGTGGGGTCGAAGATCGGAAGATTCGCCGGCAGCGAATCAGGCGGTTCGACCTCAGACATCGGCGTCCAGTTCGTGCTTCGGGTCACTGGCGAGCAACGACGCCATCATGTCGGGGACGGTCCAGCCGTCGTCAACCACTTTCACGACGTGTTCAGTGATCGGCGCGGCGACGTTGTTCTTCACGGCGAGGTCCAGGATCGATCGGCACGACTTCACGCCCTCGGCGGTCTGCCGCGTCTTGGCGACGACCTGCTCGACGGTGAGCCCGCGGCCGAGGTCCTCGCCGAAGGTCCGGTTGCGGGACAGCGGGGACGAGCACGTCGCGACCAGGTCGCCGAGACCGGCAAGGCCGGAGAACGTCAGTGGCTCCGCGCCGAGCGCGGTCCCGATCCGTGACGTCTCCGCGAGCCCGCGGGTGATCATCGACGCGCGCGCGTTGTCCCCGAAGCCGAGACCGGCGGCCATGCCGACCGCGAGTGCGATGACGTTCTTCACCGCACCGCCGAACTCCACACCGATGACGTCGTGGTTGCGATATGGGCGGAAGTAGCCGGCGTTGCATGCCACCTGGACGCGCCGCGCAACGTCCATGTCGGTACAACCGACGACGGCCGCGGCCGGCTCGCGGAGTGCGATCTCGCGGGCAAGGTTCGGGCCGGACACGGCAACGACCCGGCTCTCGGGAACGTCGGCCACCTCCCGGATGACCTCTGTCATCCGCTTGTCGGTGCCGAGCTCGACACCCTTCATCAAGCTGATCAGAACCGAGTCACGGGGCAGTAGGTCGACGACCGGTTCGAGATTGGCTCGCAATGTCTGGGAGGGAACGGCGAGCACGACGAGGTCGGCGCCGGCGAGTGCCTTCTCGATGTCGTGCGTCGCCTCCAAGGAGACCGGCAGCGTGATGCGAGGCAGGTAGTCAGGGTTCTCGTGGACCTCGTTGATCGATGTCGCCATCTCCTCGCGACGGGCCCACACGATGGTGTCGGTACCGGCGTCGGCGAGCACCTGGGCGAACGCCGTGCCCCAGGATCCGGCGCCGAGAACGGCGGCACGGGTCATGAGGTGCTCACGCGGCCAGCTTGGGGTCATAGGTCACGGCCGGCGGCTGGCCGCCGCGCAAGCCGATCAGCAGATCGGTGATCTTCGCCATGATCAGATCCGTCACCTCGTGCAGCAGCTCGCTCGTCATCGGCTGGCCACGGTACGCGGAGAGGTCGATCGGATCGCCCGTGATGATCGACACCTTCTTGCGCGGGAGCATCCGCGGCAGCTTCGAGCGGTATGGCCAGAGCCGTTGCGGTCCCCATTGCGCCACCGGGACGACTGGCGCGCCGGTCAGCAACGCGAGGCGCGCCACTCCGGTGCGTGCCTTCATCGGCCAGTGGTCCGGATCGCGGGTCGCCGTACCTTCCGGATAGATCAACAGGCAGTCGCCGGCCTCGATCGCTTCGACGGCCGCCGACAGCGCCTTCGACGCGTCGTCGGTGCCTCGATAGACCGGGATCTGGTTCGCACCGATGAAGATCCGCTTGGTGAGCGGATTCTCGAACAGCGACGACTTTGCGAGATATTTCGGGACGCGCCCGCTCTCGAGCACGTAGAGGCCGAGCGTCATCGGGTCGACCTTGCTGATGTGGTTCGACGCGAGGATGAACGCCCCCGACTGCGGGATCTTCTCCTGACCCCGCCAGTCCCGCTTGCTGGAGACGGCGAGGAACGGCCTGGCGACGACGACGACCAGGCGGTACCAGGGACCGAGACGCCCGTAACGCAAAGTCGACCTCCGACCCGTCCGCAACACCCGCGCGGCTGCTTGACTTGCGAGGATGCCAGATATGAGCGGTGACGGCGATCTCTGGTCGGTGCTCGTGCCGGTCAAGCGGTTGTCGCGGGCGAAGACTCGGCTGGCGGTGCCCGAAGCCATTCGGGCCGAGCTCGCCCTGGCCATGGCCATCGACACCGTGTGCGCCGTGCTCGCGACACCAGCGGTCGCCGAGGTGGTCGTGATCACCGACGATGACCGCGCCGCTCCGGCACTCGAGGCACTCGGCGCGCGCATCGTTGCGGACGTGCCGGACGCCGGCCTCAACCCGGCGTTGCGGTACGGCGCAGGCGTGGCCGCGGGGACGCGGATCGCAGCGCTCTCCGCTGACCTCCCGGCGCTGCGCACGAGCGACCTCGACGCCATCTTGCGGCTGGCGGCGTCGTATCGGCGAAGCATTGTGGCCGACCACTCGGGCGTTGGTACGACGATGCTCGCCGCGCGCGGTCTCACGGACTTCCAACCCTCATTCGGAGCGGACTCCCGTGCGGCGCACGTGCGTGGCGGTGCGACCGACCTGACCGAGGACGCCGGCCCAACCCTCCGTCACGACGTCGACACCGTCGAAGGCCTCGACAGCGCTCGAGCGCTCGGCCTGGGCTCGGCGACCGACCGGGTGCTGGCGACAGCGCCCAAGCCATAAGCGTGGCGATGCAGGCGACGGTGCGCAGGTTCGACCAGGGAACGCGATCCGGCGACGTCCTGCTCGACGACGGAACGGTCAAAACGTTCGGGGCGACGGCGTTCGAGCCGTCACGGCTGCGGCTGTTGCGGCTCGGTCAGCGAGTCCGGATCGAGGTCGATGGTGCCGGCGAGGTCGTCTTCATCACCATCGCGACCCTCGAGTGACAGCGCGTTCGGCCTGACAGCGAAACGCCCGACCCGGCGAGTGCCGGAGTCGGGCGTTTCGTCCGTCTTGGGAACTACCTGGATGCGGTCTTCTTCGCCGTGGTCTTTTTGGCAGGCGCCTTCTTCGCAGGTGCCTTCTTGGCAGGTGCCTTCGCTGCCGGAGCCTTGGCTGCCTTGGTCGCAGCCTTCTTGGCCGCGGTGGTCGCCTTGCGCGGACCGGCCGTCGCAGTCTTGGCGGCGGCACGGGCGGTGGTCGCGGAGGACTTGGCCGCTGCCTTGGTGGCGGCGTCGGCGACCTTGCCGAGCTTGATCGCGCCGCTCACGACACCCTTGAACTGGGTGCCCGGACGGAACTTCGGCACGGACGTCTTCTTGACCTTCACCGTCTCACCGGTACGCGGGTTGCGACCAGTGCGAGCGGCACGGTCAACCTTCTCGAAGACGCCGAAGCCGGTGATGGCGACGCGCTCACCGGCGGCGACTGCCCGCTGGATGGTGTCGAGCACCGCGTCGACGGCGTGCTCGGCTGATTTCTTGTCCGTTGAGAGACGGTCACGAATCTGATCGATCAGTTCGGCCCTGTTCACGTTAACCCTCCGCTGCTACGTCGAGGACCGCCCTCGACCTGACGCTGGACGCTAGGCCGAATTTGGCTTCTACACAACGTTTTCGGGGTCTTTTCTTTGGTGTGTCGTCACGCCGTTGCAGGTAGCCAGGTGGGTCGTGAGGCCTCGAACGTCGAGATGTCGGCTTCGTGGGTCAAGGTCAGGCCGATGTCATCGAGGCCTTCCATCAGTCGCCACCGCGTGTAGTCGTCGATCTCGAATGAAGCCGTGAGACCGGGGGCGCGGACCTCACGTTCGACCAGGTCAACGACCAGCTCGGCGGTCGGGTCAGTAGTGCAGATTCGTTGCAGCTCAACAACTTCTGCCGCTTCCAGCTGAACTGGTAGCAGGCCGCCCTTTGTGGCATTGCCCCGGAAGATGTCAGCGAACCGTGGCGAGATCACGGCGCGGAATCCGTAGTCCTGCAGGGCCCAGACCGCGTGCTCCCGCGACGAGCCGGTGCCGAAGTCCGGGCCGGCAACGAGGATCGTCGCCCCGTCGTACCGCTTGTCGTTCAAGACAAACTCAGGATCTTCGCGCCACGCCTTGAACAGCGCGTCGTCGAAGCCGGTGCGGGTGACCCGCTTGAGATATTCGGCGGGGATGATCTGGTCGGTGTCGACATTGCTGCGACACAGCGGCACGGCTCGGCCGGCGTGAACGGTGAACTTCTCCATGACGTCGCTCCCGTTTACAGATCAGCCGGGGCGGTGAGCCGGCCGGTGACAGCAGTTGCGGCCGCGACGGCTGGTGACACGAGGTGGGTGCGCCCGCCCGGACCCTGCCTGCCTTCGAAGTTGCGGTTCGAGGTCGACGCGCTCCGCTCCCCCGGCGCGAGCTTGTCCGGATTCATCGCCAGGCACATGGAGCAGCCCGCGCCACGCCACTCGGCGCCCGCCGCGGTGAACACCTCGTCGAGCCCTTCAGCTTCGGCCTGCTCCTTGACCTCGACCGAGCCAGGCACGATGAGCACGCGGACGCTGTCCGCGACCTGCCGACCACGGAGCACGTCGGCCACCGCCCGTAGGTCCTCGAGCCGGCCGTTGGTGCAGGAGCCGACGAACACGGTGTCGACGGCGATGTCGCGCAGCGGCGTACCTGCCGTGAGGTTCATGTACTCGAGGGCACGCTCGTCGGCGCCGTCGCGCGGTTGCGGTACGGCGGCGGACAGCGGCGCACCCTGGCCGGGGTTGGTCCCCCACGTGACCCAGGGCGAGAGTGCGGTCGCGTCGACGGTGACGACCTTGTCGAAGCTGGCGTCGTCGTCGGTGGCAAGGCTGCGCCAGTACTGGACGGCCTCGACCCAGTCGGCGCCCTTGGGTGCGTGGGGACGGTTCTCGAGATAGGCGAACGTGGTCTCGTCCGGTGCGATCATGCCAGCGCGGGCACCGGCCTCGATCGACATGTTGCAGACAGTCATCCGGCCCTCCATCGACAGCGCGCGGATCGCCTCGCCGCGGTATTCGATGACGTAGCCCTGCCCCCCACCGGTGCCGATCTGGGTGATGATGCCGAGGATCAGGTCCTTGGCGGTGACGCCGGGCGGGAGCGCTCCCTCGACCTCGATCGCCATGGTCTTCGGCCGCTGCAACGGCAGCGACTGGGTGGCCAGGACGTGCTCGACCTCACTGGTGCCGATGCCGAAGGCCAGCGCGCCGAAGGCGCCGTGGGTGCTCGTGTGGCTGTCGCCGCACACGACCGTCATGCCGGGCTGGGTGAGACCCAGCTGCGGGCCGATGACGTGGACGATCCCCTGACTTGCGTCGCCCATCGGATGCAGGCGGACACCGAACTCCTCGCAGTTCGTGCGCAGTGCTTCGACCTGGGTGCGGCTCACGATGTCGGTGATCGGACCGGCTGTGGTCGGGACGTTGTGATCCTCGGTCGCGATCGTCAGGTCGGGTCGGCGGACCTTGCGGCCCGCCGCGCGAAGCCCGTCGAAGGCTTGCGGGCTGGTGACCTCGTGGACGAGGTGAAGGTCGATGTAGAGCAGATCGGGCTCGTTGTCCGTGCTGCGCACGAGGTGCGCGTCCCAGACCTTCTCGGCCAGCGTGCGACCCATCATGTCCTCCGGTGCGGCGATTGCATGTCTCTTTGACTTGCATCTCAACATCTGAGATAGCAGTATTGCTATATGACACAGCGTAGCAGCGTTGGAGTACTCGACAAAGCGGTAACCGTCCTTGACTGTCTCGCGGCCGGGCCGGCTTCGTTGGCGGAGCTCACGGAACGCACCGGGCTGTCGCGACCGACGGCGTACCGGCTTGCGGTCGCGCTGGAGGTGCACGGGTACGTCGAACGCGACAACCAGGGCCGCTTCATGGTTGGCCCGACCATCGCGAAGCTCGCGATGGCGGTGCAGTCGGACCCGCTCGAGCGGATCGCGGGGCCGATCCTCGAGCGCCTGTGCAACACCACGCACGAGAGCGCCCAGCTCTACCGCCGGTCCGGGAATGTGAGGCGGTGTGTTGCGGCCGCCGACCGGTCGAGCGGGCTGCGTGACACGGTGCCGGTCGGGGCGGAGCTGCCGATGAGTGCCGGCTCCGCGGCGCAAGTGCTGCTCGCCTGGGAGCCGGAGATCGATGCGGCCGCGCTGACCGCCGCGTCGAAGTTCTCGATCGCAACACTCGCAACGGTGCGCAAGCGTGGTTGGGCATCCAGCGTTGCCGAACGCGAGGCGGGTGTCGCGTCGGTGTCCGCGCCGGTCTTCAACTCGGAGGGCAGAGTCGTCGCGGCCGTGTCGGTCTCAGGGCCGATCGACCGCCTGACCCGAACGCCGGGGCGGCTCCACGCCGACGCGGTGGTCGCCGCCGGCCGGCGGCTGTCCCAAGCCATGGGAGCGCGCTAACCCATCCACACCCGCCGGCCCGAGCCCTCAAAGCGTCGTACCCGCTATCGATGATGATTGCGGAGGTTCGATGTGTGAGAAGTGCTCTATCCCAGAATGCGACCGCCCCGCCGAGGGACGCGGTTGGTGCCACGCCCATCTGATGCGATGGCTGCGACTCGGTGACGTACTCCCCGATCGCCCGATCGGTCGGCGGGTAAACGAAACGTGTGAAGTCCGTGGATGCGATCGTCCAGCAACGCATCGCAGAATGTGTCGAACCCATGCGAACCGAAAGCGGAAATTCGGAGACGTCCGGGCAGACAAGCCAATTCGAGAAGTCGCGGGAACTGGCTACGTCAATCGGGGTGGCTACTTCATCGTGCCCGTACCACCGCATCTCCGCCACTTGACCGGTGGCGAAAGCTCCGCACCGGAGCACCGCCTCGTGATGGCGATGCACCTGAAGCGCGCTCTCCTACCGACAGAGAGCGTCCATCACCGCGACGGTAACCGCCGGAACAACGCGATAGCCAACTTGGAGCTCTGGTCGAGATGGCAACCAAGCGGGCAGCGGGTGGCGGACAAGCTCGAGTGGGCGACAGCAATTCTCGAGCAGTACGCGCCGGAGCGCCTCGCTAAACTGGAGTAAGTCGATATACGTAGTCCCGACGGGATTTGAACCCGCGCCGCCGCCTTGAGAGGGCGGTGTCCTAGGCCGCTAGACGACGGGACCTTGGTGCCGAAGTGCTGACATCCGCTGGGGTACCAGGACTCGAACCTAGACTAGCTGAACCAGAATCAGCCGGGCTGCCAATTACCCCATACCCCATTCACTCCGTTTCCGGAGCGCTGTCCACCTTACAGGCTTCGAGCCGAGGCAAGCCGCGACAACGTGGCCTCGCGCCCGAGCAGCTCGATCGACTCGAACAGCGGCGGCGACACGGTGCTTCCGGTCACCGCGACTCGCACCGGCCCGAACGCGTGCTTCGGTTTCAGCCCGAGGCCGTCGACCAGAGCCGCGCGCAACGCCGCCTCGATCTCTGGGGTCACGAAGGTCGACACATCCGTCAGCGCCGTAGTGGCCGCGTCGAGCACGGCGTCGGACCCGTCGCCCAGCTGCTTCGCCGCCGCCTCCGGATCCACGGCGAACGACTCGCCTGCGACGAGAAAGCGCAGCATGCCGGCGGCTTCCTTCAAAGTGTTCGACCGCTCCTGGACCAACGGCGTCGCCCTCGTGATCAGGTCCGCCTCAGACCCCGACACACCCATGAACTCGACGATCCGTCGCGCGAGGTCCTCGACGGGCAGCTCCCGGATGTAGTGCCCCGACAACCAGCGAAGCTTGTCGACGTCGAACACCGGGCCGACGGTGTTGACCCGACCCCAGTCGAAGGACGCGACCATCTCGTCGAACGTGAAGATCTCCTGCCCGTCGGGCAGCGAGTAGCCCATCAACCCGAGGAAGTTACGCAGCGCCTCCGGCAGAAACCCCTCCTCCCGGAACCAGGTCAGTCGAGCCGCCGGGTTCTTGCGCTTCGAGATCTTCGACTTGTCCGCGTTGCGCAGCAGCGGCATGTGCGCGAACCGCGGCGCGTCCCAGCCCATCCACTGGTACAGCAGGATGTGCTTCGGCGTCGAGGCGATCCACTCCTCACCACGCACCACATGGGTGATGCCCATCTCGTGGTCGTCGACGACGTTCGCCAGGTGGTACGTCGGAAACCCGTCGGTCTTGACCAGCACCTGGTCGTCCGGCCGCGGCGCACCGACGACGCCACGGATCAGGTCGTCGAACTCGAGTGGCACGTCGTCCGGGATCAGCATCCGCACGACCGGCGTCTCCTGGAACCCCGGTAGCGCAGCCCGTTCTTCCCGTGTCTTGCCGACACACAGCCGGTCATATCCCGGCGGCCGCTTCGCCTTCTGCTGCGCCTCGCGCATCTCCGCGAGCCGCTCCGAGGAGCACCAGCAGTGATAAGCGTGCCCGGACGCCAGCAGCGCGTCCGCGACTGGCTGGTAGGTCTCGAGCCGCTCGGACTGCCGGTACGGCGCGTACGGCCCCCCGATGTCGGGCCCCTCGTCCCAGTTCAGCCCGAGCCAGCCCAGCATGTCGTAGACCTGCTGCTCGCTGTCCGCCTGGAACCGCGCCCGGTCGGTGTCCTCGATCCGCAGGATGAACTGCCCACCCTGCTGGCGGGCGAACGCCAGGTTGAACAGCGACATGTACGCCGTCCCGACATGCGGGTCGCCGGTCGGCGAGGGCGCCACCCGGAGCCGAACGGGGCCCGTGGGATGACTCATCGCGCAACCACCGGATTGATGAGCTCCCCGATTCCCTCGATCTCCACCGAGACCTCGTCCCCCACCCGCATCGGCCCGATCCCGTCCGGCGTACCGGTCAGG
>JAFAZI010000109.1 GCA_019239875.1 Frankiaceae bacterium | reverse complement strand
GCCGCAACGAGTGCCTGACAATCACGTCAAGGTCGCGCTCGGGTTCCTCGCCACGAAGCCGATCGGGTTCGTCAAGCCGAGAAGCCTGGACGGGCTCGAGCTGTTCGCGGAGGACTACAACGTCCGGATCGGTCGCGGCGAGGAGCTTCGGGGCTGCGGGATCGACGTGATGATGGCGATGTGCGGGCGGACGATCGCGCTCGACGAGCTCGAGGGTGACGGCGTTGAGGTGCTCCGGTCCCGCCTCGCTTGAGGCCAGCCCTCAGCCTTTGAACGGATCCTGGGCCGGCGGTGTCGTCAGCTCGGCGCGCGAGCAGCTGTCGAGAGTGAGATCGGCGTGCGCCAGAGCGTCGTTGCAGAGCGACTCGACGGTCCACCCCAGCGCGATGCCGTGGTCGGTAACGGTGACCCGGTAGATCGTGATCTCGTACTTCGTCGGCTGACCGTACGCCGCTCCCACCGTGCCGACGAGTTTCGACGTGCCGGCCATGCCGCCGACGCCGTCCCACGCATGGTCATAGCGCTGCCACAGCCCTGGGTTGGTGATCCAGACGCCGCCCCGGCCGACGTCGAGGTCCTCCAGCGCACGGAGCACCCGCTCGACCTCGTCCGGTCGCAAGATCGCGGCCGGACGAATCACCCGAGTGGTCTCCGACAACCGACACCTCCGTCACCCTCCCCGTGGACCGGGCGAGTCGCGCGCGTGCGGACCCGAGTTGCCATTCTCGCCTCACCTGCACGGAAGTTGGCGTCAACCCGGACTTATCTGACCCCGCGTCGCGCTGAAGTTGCCGCCCGTGCGCGTCGATGATCTCCATTGACCCGAGTTTGGAGGCCCACCGTGACCGCGTCGCCCGTGGCAGCGCCGATGGCTGCCACCGACCAGGCATGCGCACTCGTCGACGCCGTCGAACAGGTCGTCCTCGGCCGCCGCGGTGCCGTCGAGCTGACCGTCGCTGCGGTCATCTCGGGTGGCCACGTCCTGATCGAGGACGTTCCCGGCTCGGGCAAGACGACCTTGGCGCGCGCTCTCGCCAACGCGCTGGGCGGGACGTTTCGCCGGGTTCAGGCCACCGCGGACCTGATGCCTGCCGACATCACCGGATCGTCGGTGTGGGAACCCGCACACGGTTCCTTCACGTTCGTCCCCGGTCCGGTCTTCGCGAATGTGGTCCTCGTCGACGAGTTGAACCGCGCCTCTCCGCGGACGCAGTCGGCACTGCTGGAGGCGATGGACGAAGGCGCGGTGACCATCGACGGTGTCCGCCACGTGCTGCCAGAACCGTTCGTCCTGCTGGCGACGCAGAACCCCTTCGAGCAGTGGGGCACCTACCCGTTGCCAGAGGGCCAGCTCGACCGGTTCACCGCGCTCGTGCACCCCGGGCTGAACGACGAAGACGTCGAACGTCAGATCGTGCGGGCCCAGCTCGCCGGTTCGACCGTCGACTCGCTACAGCCGGTCATGAGCCCGGCCGATCTCGTGGCCCTCCGGCGAGCCTCGCGCCAGGTTCACGTAGCCGAATCGGTGCTGGGGTACGCCGTCTCGCTCACCGCTCGCGTCCGCGAGCATCCGCAGGTCGCGATCGGGGCGAGCACCCGGGCCACCATCGCGCTGGTCCGTGCCGCGCAGGCCCGCACGCTGCTGGTCGGTCGGCCGCACGTCCTGCCCGACGACATCAAAGCGCTCGCCGTACCCGTTCTCGCCCACCGCATCGTGCTGTCCGCCGACACGGGCGACCGGACGGCAGCGGTCGAGGTGATCGCCGAGGTGACCCGCACGGTGCCGGCGCCGCTGTCCGGCGCCTGATTCGATGTCGACGGCCCGCCGTGGTCGCGGCTCAAACGTCCGGATCCCGCATCCGACCCGAGCCGCAGCACTGCTGCTCGTGATCGCGACGATCCTGGAGCTGCTCGGCCGGCTGATCCACTCGACCGGGGTCACGGTGGCGGCCGCGGCGGCCCTTGGCGCAGTGATCGGCGACGCCGCACTCTCGCCACGGGTGGCCGGCATCGGTGTGTACCGCGTCGCGCCGGACCGGATGGCGCTCGGGGTACCCGCGACGGTGCAGCTCCACGTCACCGCGCCGGGCGGACGGTTCGCGGGGCGACGCTCGGTCGTGCTGATCGACCGGCATCCAGCGCTGTCGGCAGCACAAGTGCTGACACCGGCGATGCGGTCCGGCGGCCGCGCGAGTGCGACCTACCGCACCGTGGCGCAACGCCGCGGATGTTGGCAGGACGCGGGCGACATCACCATCGAGGCATTCTCGCCGCTCGGCGGATTCGTCCGGCGGCGGCGGGTCGCGGTATCAGGAGAGCTTCTCGTCCACCCCGCACCGGCGGTGCCGTACCGGCTGCCCGAAATCGCTGCCGGCGCCCCCTCCGGCAGCTCCCCGTCTCCCCGGTCAGGCGGCGGGGTCGACTTCTACGGCATCCGCGAGTGGCGAGAGGGTGACGCCACCACGGCGGTGCACTGGCGCGCCTCCGCCCGGCGCAACCACCTGGTCGTGATGGAACGCGAGCGGCCGGCCCACTCCGCCCTCGTGGTGGTCTGCCGCCGGCCCGCAGCCGCCGACGTGTGGGAGCCGGCGCTCGGTAGAGCGGCCGCAACGGCGATCGCAGCCCTACGGGCCGGTCGCTCGGTCGTCCTCGTCGGCCGCCACCAGACTGCGCTGCCAGGAAACGCTCGCGACGTCCTCGACTGGTTCGCGGGCGTCGACGCCGAGCCCTTCGACGATCCGGCGCAGCTACACGATGCGCTCAGGCGAAACGGCGGCGCGGCCACGATGCTATGGCTGTCGGAGTCCGACACGGCGCAGCTGTCAGCCGAGGCGCGCCTGGCCCGGCCGATAGCCGTGGTCACGCCGCTGCTGGATGCCGGTGTCGGACGATGATTCCCGCGCAGCGGAGGATCCGGCACTGGTCCGCGATCGCCTCGGCGATGGCGCAGATCGCCGCGACCGCAGCGGGAATGCTGCCGTGGTGGGCGTTGCCGGTCACGCTCGGCGTGACGATCGCCGTCACCCGGTCGACGGGGCCGGTGGATCCCGCGAAGGTGCGACTGTCCCGCAACGTCGGCGTAGCCGGCGTGGGACTGTTCTCGGGCTTGATCGCAGCGAAGGCCATCAGCGCGGGCAACGAGGGCACCGATCCGATCGCCACGCTGCGCTCCCTGACCGAGGCGCTGGTCATCTTGTCGCTGGTGATGGCACCGCACGCCCGGACGGCCCGTGAGTACCGCGTGTGGCTCACCGTCACCACCGGTGTCCTCGTCGCCGCTGCAGCCGGCGGCGAGTCGGTCGTCGCCGCTGCGTTGACGGTGGCCGGCTGGGTCATCCTGCTGGTCGCCACGACCCTGGTCCAGGCCGCCGGACCCGTGATGGAAGGTGCCGTCGTCGCGACGGCAGTCGATGCGAGCGGCCAGGCAGCAAACGGGCGCAACCTGGGTCACCTCTCGGTGCTCCTGCCGGTCGGTGCCGCGCTCATCACCGGAACGCTGGTGTTCTTCATGCTGCCGGCCGGGCTCGGAGGCGACGGTCTCGCCAACAAGATCGCGAGCCGGGTCGCGGGAAATCCGCAGGGCGACGTCGGAAGCCGCGAGTCGATCGGCGTGGACACCTACGGCGCCGGCGAGCTCGATCTCGATCTCCGCGGCCAGCTGCCTGACACGCCGGTCCTGCACGTTCCGGCGAGGTCACCGGCCCTGTGGCGCGGGACGTTCTACAGCATCTACACCGGCCACGGCTGGGTCGCGAACAACGACCGGTCCTTCGTCTTCGCGCACGGCAACGACCTCGACGTACCGACGTCTGCGTTCGACCCGGTGCCGTCCGGCCGATCGGAGACCGACCGCGCCACCGTGGCGCCCGGCTTCCGGACCTCGCTCGTGTGGAGTCCGGGCGTGCCGACTCACATCACGGGAGTCGACGGCTCGATCACCGGCGTCGCCCGACAGTCGGCAAACACACGCGCGGTCATGAACCGGCCGGCCGCGTCGTACCGCGTCACGTCCACCGTCGCGCCCACTACTCCATCGGTGCTGCGGGCGTCGACCGGCGGCGATCCGCTCGACGCCGAATGGACGCAGCTTCCGTCAGGCCTGCCACCCACCATCCTCCAGCTCGCCCGCCGGGTCACGTCGCATGCCAGCAACCGGTACGAGCAGGTCAAGGACATCGAGACCTATCTGCGGGGCAACGAGACCTACACCCTCGACTCACCGGTACCGGGGTCAGGTGACGACGCGGTCAGCGACTTCCTCTTCCGCGACCACGCCGGCTTCTGCGAACAGTTCGCGTCCGCGGAAGCCGTCATGCTTCGTACGCTCGGCGTGCCCACGCGCCTCGTGAGCGGCCTGGCCTACGGCACCCGGGACCGGACCGGGCGCCTGTACACGGCAGCGAACGCGCACGCGTGGGTCGAGGTGTACTACCCAGGGGTTGGGTGGTCACCCAGTGATCCGACCGCTGGGGCCACACCCGAGGCGGCATCCGCCGCCCCGGGCAGCTGGGTGTCGCGGCTGCTCGGCAGCCTGACGGCCAACCTGCCGGGCGGCCGCACGGCGCTGATCGTGATCCTCTGTGTGCTCGGAGCGGGCGTCGGAGCCGTGCTCGGGAGGGTACGGCGGACCCGCCAGTCACGAGTCGACGGCCGCCCGAGGACTCGAGGCGACGGCCCCGTGCTCACGGGCTTCGAGCGGATGACCACGGACCCGCGAGCGCCCGCGCCGAGGGCCCCCGCCGAGACCGCCCGCGAGTACCTAGCTCGCATCAGCGAGCCCGGTCGGCTGGACGCGAGCACAAGGACGCTCGAGCAGGAGTGTTACGGGCGGACCCCGCCGACCGCCAGCGAGGCCGATGCGGCGCTCCGCGACTTCGACGCGATGCTCCGGCGGTAGCAGCGCGACGGTCCCCTGTCCGTCCGCTAGAGCGAGGCGGGCGCTGTGACTTCGAGGATCCGTCGCGCAAGCAGGTCTGGCTGCTCCCACATCGGAAGGTGTCCCATGCCCTCGAGGGCGATCCACTCCGCGTCGGGGAGAATCTGTCGCAGCCGCGAATAGTGGGTCGGCCACCGCACGACCTTGTCCCGCGTGCCGTAGAGAATCCGGACCGGACAGTCGATCGGGCCGAGGTCGCCGAAGGCCTGTCCGGATGCGGCCAGGTCCAGCGCGTCCCGCGTGACCGCACAACCCGCCGCGCCGTTGAAGATCGCCGTCGCGTCCGCCGCCGTGACCCGGCTCGAGTCGGCGACGAGATCCCGCATCGCGATGGCGCGAAGCCGTGGGCTGCGTGCGACCCGCGCGAGGATCGCCGGGCTACTGCGCCGCAGCATCCGCTCGCTGCGCCGGAAGAACTTGATGACGGCGCGATCCTCCGGGCTGCCGTGGTGCCAGCCGCCGGCTGGGCAGACGCCGACCACCGACAGTGCTCGGCCACGGGCGGCGAGCTCGAGGCTTGCCCAGCCCCCGAGGGAGTTGCCGACCAGATGCGCCTTCGCGATGCCTCGCTCGTCAAGCTGGCGCTCGAGTAGGTCCAGGCTCGCGACGATGGTCATCTTCTCGCCGGCCGGGAACGCCGTACCTCCGAAATGCCCGGGCAACGTGGGCGCGTACACCGCGTGGTGCGGCGTGAGCAGCGGCAGCACCTGACTCCAGGCGTGGCACGTGTCGGTGAACCCGTGGAGGAGCACGAGCGGCTCGCCCTCGCCACCTTCCAGATGCGGCGCTGGCGGTGGGATGGAGTCGAACCGGCGACGGGTCTGCGTCACGGCTGCAGTATCCCGCTGTGCCGGTCAGCCGCAGGTGCCGGGTAAGAATGAGAGTGATGAAGGTCCGCGTTGACACCGACCGCTGCACTGGTCACGGCGTCTGTGAGTCGATCCGTGCCGACGTGTTCGAGGTCGGGGACGATGGGATGGTCCACCTGCTCAACGAGGAGTTCACCGCCGACATGCGCCCGCAGCTCGAGGAAGCCGTGGCCGAGTGCCCGACTCAGGCCCTGCGGCTCGAGGACTGACGTGACCGAGGTCGAAGCGCATCTCGTCGTCGTCGGTGCCTCGCTCGCCGGGCTGCGCGCGGTGGAGGCCGCGCGCCGCGCGGGGTTCGCCGGCATCATCACATTGGTCGGGTCTGAGGAGCACCTCCCTTATGACCGGCCACCGCTGTCGAAGGACTTCCTGACCGACGTCGAGAGCCCGCCGATCCCGACGCTGCGCGAGGAGGCGTTGCTTCGTGATGAGCTCGGTGTGCACCTGCGGCTCGGCGCCCCCGCGACAGGGCTGAACACCACCGATCGCACTCTCTTCGTCGACAACGAGCCGCTTCACTACACGAGTCTCGTCATTGCGACGGGCGCCAGTCCGCGCACGATTCCGGGCACCGAAGGGCTCGCCGGCGTCCACGTCTTGCGGACAATCGATGACGCGCGCGCGATCCGTTCCGCGCTGGACGCCGGCGCGCGCACCGTCGTGGTCGGCGCGGGATTCATCGGCTCGGAGATCGCATCGTCGGCGCGCCAGCGCGGCTCGGTGGTCACGGTGGTCGAGGCGATGCCGACTCCACTGGCGCGCCCAGTCGGTGAGCAGATGGGCGCCGTGCTCGGCAGCCTCCACGAACGCAACGGGACCACCCTGCGGTGTGGTGTCGGGGTCGACGCGATCGAGGGTCAGGACCGGGTCGAAGCGGTACGCCTTGCTGACGGCTCCCGGATCGAGGCCGACCTCGTCGTCGTCGGCGTCGGCGTCGCCCCCAACATCGAGTGGCTGACCGACTCCGGGATCGAGCTCGGCAACGGGATCGAGTGCGACAAGACGCTGCAGACCAGCGCCCCCGGCGTGTACGCGGCCGGCGACATCGCGAGCTGGCCGAACCCGCTGTTCGACACCCGCATGCGCCTCGAGCACTGGACCATCGCGGCCGAGCAGGGTGGAGCGGCCGGCCGGAACGCGATCGATCCGGAGAACGCGGTGGCGTTCGAGACGGTGCCGTACTTCTGGTCGGACTGGTACGGGAAGCGGATCCAGTTCGTCGGCGTCGCCGCCGGGTTCGAGGAGATCGATCTGGTGGCCGGCGACCTCGAGGGCGACACGTTCGTGGTGCTCTACCGGCGTGGCGATCGGCTGGCCGGAGCGCTCGCTCTGGAGCAGCGCTCCCAGGTCATGAAGTACCGCATGATGATCGCCAAGGGCGCGAGCTGGGACGAGGCGAAGGAGTTCGCAACGGCCCGTGCCGCCGCAGCCGCCGCCAAAGCCGCCAACCCGCCGCCCGGCTGACCGTGCGGGGGCGCTAGCGGGCGACCACCTGGTCACGGCCCCCGGACTTGGCGGCGTACAGCGCTTGGTCCGCCCGCTGCATGGTCACGTCAGGGTCCTCGTCACCGATGTACAGCGTCACCCCGATCGACACGGTCTGCTCGTGCGGAACGACGCCACCGAGCCGCTTCATGATCGTGTCCGCCGCGCGGAGGTCGATGTCCGGAAGCAGAACACCGAACTCCTCGCCACCGAGCCGCGCGAGCAAGTCGGTGGGGCGCAGCGCCGACGCCCACGCGACCGACACCGCGCGAAGCAACTGGTCGCCGGCCGGGTGGCCGAACGTGTCGTTGTAGCGCTTGAAGAAGTCGAGGTCGAGCAGCGCTACTGCGAAGGTGCTGTCACCGCGGCGTACCCGCTCGCGCTCCGCGTCCATCCGCTCGTTCCACACCCGGCGATTGGCAAGACCCGTCAGCGGGTCGGTCCGCGCCTGGTCGGCGAGCCGGCGGCGTAGGTCGTCTCGGGTGATCGCGATCCCCGCCTCGGCCGCGAGCAGGCGGAGCAGCCCGAGCAGCTCAGCGTTGCTCGTGGTGATCGGCTCGTGCATCACGACGGACAGCACGCCGGCCGGGCCGTCGGGCGTCTCCAGGGGGATGTAAGCCACGGCCCGCGCGTCGGTGATCCCCGCCGCGATCGCACGTTCGACCTCAGTCGGCGAGAGCTTCGGGCTCTTCGTGAAGTCGGCGACGATCTGAGGCCGCCCGAGGACGAACGCCGTCCCGGATGGTGACGTCTCGTCACGGGCCACCTGAGTACCAACGAGGTCAGCCCCCACGGCGTGCGACACCCGCAACATGTCCGGGCCGTCGGGCATCAGGACGAAGACGTGCGGCGCGCGAACGATCCGGCTGACCGCCTCAACCAGGCGTTGCGCCGGGTCCTCGGCGAGCAGCACGTCCTTGCCCGCCGCTGCGACGTCGTTCAGCAGCTCGAGCTGGGCTGCCGCGGTCTCGGCCGCTGCGGCTTGCGCCAGTCGCGCCGATGCAGCCTGGACCAGCGGCTCGGCGAGGCGAACGTGTGCCTCGCCCACGGCTCCAGCCTCCGCGCCGGCGAGCTTGAGGACCGCGATCGTGTGGTTCTCGTGCCGGATCGGGACGATCGCCATCGAGCCGATACCCAGCCGCTCGCAGGCCGCGTGGTCGACTCGCGTGTCGTTCGCCGTGTCCGCACACACCTGGGTGACCGCGGTGGCGATGACGACTCCGGACAGCGACCCGTCGCGGGCCACCTGCAGTCCCTCGGTGCCCGCCAGCAGGCCGGTCGCTGCGATGTACAAGACGTCCGGGCCGTCGACGAGCTCGACGGCGGCACCGTCAGCCCCCGTCACGGCGCAGGCGAGCTCGGTCAGAACTGGTGAGAGATCCCGTACGCCACCATGCGCGGCGCTGAGCTCGAGCAGCGCAGACACCAGCCGATCGGACGGCGTGATCTGGCTGACGACGCCAGCGAACACCGGCTCACCCATCCCCATATGTCCTCAATCGGCAGCAAGCCGCGCCTACTGAACGCTCACGAGGCGCTCAGGTGCTGGCTGAGGAAGTCCATTTGGAGCAACAGCAGGTTCTCCGCCACGGCCTCCTGAGGAGTCATGTGAGTGACGCCGGTCAGCGGCAGGACGCAGTGGGGCCGACCGGTCTCGGTCAGGCGCTGCGAGAACCGCAGCGTGTGAGCGGACACGACGTTGTCATCAGCGAGGCCGTGGATCAGCAGCAGGGGACGGTGGAGGGTGGGCGCGTCCTCGAGCAGCGAGTTGTCCCGATAGACCTTCGGGTTGTCCTGTGGGGTGCCGAGGTACCGCTCGGTGTAGAAGGTGTCGTACAGCGCCCAGTCGGTGACCGGTGCACCCGCGATGCCGACCGAGAACACGTCCGGCCGTCGCAGGACGGCAAGCGCCGCCAGCCAACCACCGAAGGACCAGCCGCGAATCCCCACGCGGGCGAGGTCGAGGTCGGGCTCCAGAACGGCCGCGGCATGAAGCGCGTCGACCTGGTCGTCCAACACGGGGGTCACGAAGTCGTGATGGATTGCGCGCTCCCACGCCGGGTCGCGCCCCGGCGTACCTCGCCCGTCGACCACCAGCACAGCGAAACCCTGGTCGGCGATCCACTGCTGCTCGAGCCAGGCAGCCTTGGCCGCCAGGACGCGCTGCGCGTGCGGGCCGCCGTAGGGATCCAGCAGCACCGGCAGCTTGGTGCCCGGACGATGATCTCGCGGCAAGAGCAGACCCGCGGGCAGGTTGCGCTCGCCGAGCGTCAGCAGGCGAACCTCGGGTTGGAACGGCGGCTTCACGGCGTACGACGTCAGCGCGCGGGTTCGCCCGTCCTCGACCACGACGCTCGTCGTGGTCCCGTCCGATTCGAGGTCGGCCGAGCTGATGACCACCGTCGTCCCGAGCGCGCTCGCGCGGTGGACCCCCGGCTCCGTGGTCAACGACTCGATGCCGGTTCCGCTCCAGCGGTACACAGCCATCTGGGTCGGATCGCCGGTCGAGGCTTGGAAGACGACGCCGTTCGCGGCGAGGCCGTGGACCGAGCGGACATACATGTCGGATGGCGTGACGGGGTTGTCGCCGACCATGAGCCGCCGCTGCCCGGCTACGTCAGCGATCCGCACGATGTGGGCGCCGTACCAGGCCGGAACGCCGTCGAAGAGCTCCACCCACGCCTCGTCGACATCCTCGAAGACGATCGTCGTGTCGCTGCTTTCCACGTCGACAGTGAGCACGGCGACGCCGCGCTGGTCCGCGGTCGCGACCGCGAGCAGCGGGGGCCGCCCTTCCGACCACGAGACCCGCGCCAGGTACGGGTAACGTTCCCGATCCCAGCGAATCTCCGTCCGATCGCCGGACAGCCGGACGAGCCAGAGCGAGACGTCGGCGTCCGGAGTGCCGGCGACGGGATAGCGCACGCGGGTCGGCGGGTTCTCTGGGTGCGCGGGATCCGAGATCCACCACTGCTGAACCGGTGCCTCGTCGACCCGTGCCGCAAGCAATGAAGAACCATCCGGCGCCCACCAGAAGCCGCGGAGGCGATTCATCTCCTCGGCGGCGACGAACTCGGCGCGGCCCCACGAGACGGTCTCCTCGGCTTCGCCGGCGATGAGTCGGTCCTCGCCGGACCCGAGGTCGACCAGCCGCAGCTCGCGACCGTCGACGTACGCGATTCGCCGTCCCGCGCCATCCGGGCGAGGGTCGAAGCAGGCCGCCCCTTCGCCGACGGCGCGGATCTCACCCGTGTCGACGTCCACCACGTGGAGTCGCCCACCGACGACGTAGGCCGCGACCTTGCCGGCATTGTCAGCGGCGTAGGACACGACGCCCGCGGCGCCTTCGCGCGTCCGCTCCCGCCGAGCGCGTTCGGCAGCGGTCAGCTGGTCGTCCGCGGCCGGGTCGACCACCGCCCGCTCCTCGCCCTCCGGCAGGTCCAGCACCCACAGGCCGGTGCGCGGATCGTCGCCGGCCGCGGCCCGCAGGAACAGGATGCGCCGGCCGGCGTCGCAGATCGTGATCGTCCGCGGCTCGCCGAGCGTGAAGCGCTGGGTCCGCGCTCGTAGTCGCGGAAAGCTCTCGTTCGGCGCCGTCATGGCTAGAGGTTATGGCCGCCGGATGAGATTGGCGGCGGGAGCCAGCGGGAACAAACCGTTGCGCCTACCCGTCTCCGATCACTTAGTGAGCAACGCACCGAATGACCACTCTCCGCCGAGCGTCGGTAGGCGCGCGCATCTTGGACCTGACGCAGCGCCTGGCCGAGGACTACGACGCGATCCCGCTTCCCGAGGTGTCCCGGGTGGTGCAGGAAGCGGCGGCCGCCACGTCCCGCGTCGCCGCCGAGTCGACGAGCGCCGCGGGCATCAACATTCGGCTCGAGCAGATCGAGCGGATCGCCCGCGGTGATCTCGATTGGATGTGCGCCGACCAGGCACGGCGGCCCCGAGTCAGGCTGGAGTCAGCCGGCCGAGCACGGTCGGCAGGTCATCCGCGTGGACGACATCTAGGCGTTGCGTCGCTCGGGTGAGCGCGACGTAGAGCTCGCGGAGGCCGCGGGCATGGTCCCGAATCCAGTCGGCCGGCTCGACGAGCACCACCGCATCGAACTCCAGGCCCTTCGCCTCAGTGGCGTCCAGGATCGCGATCGGCGAGTCGAGGCCTGCGGCGCCCGTCGCGACCTCGCCCTCGAACCGGCCCATGACCGCAGCTACCACCCCGTCGTACCAACGGTCCGGAGTGATGACGGCGAGCTTGCCGTCACCGATCGCTGCTCGCGACTGCGCAACGACGTCCGCGACGACCTCCGCGATGTGAGCGGTCGGCGGGACCTGATGCGAGGACGGCGGGAAGCCCGCCTCGCGGACCGACGACGGCGGCGACACGTTCGGGTCAGCGGCCGCCAGCACATCTGCGGCGACCGCCATGATCTCGGCCGGCGTCCGGTAGTTGACCGACAGCGACTCCACCCGCCATCGGTCCGGAGCCACCGGCTGCAGCGCCGCCGGCCAGGAACGCAACGCCCAGGGTGCGGATGCCTGGTCCACGTCACCGACGACGGTCATCGATCGGAGCGGGCAGCGCCGTGCGAGCATCCGCCACGCCATCGGTGAGAGCTCCTGCGCCTCGTCGACGATCAGATGGCCGTACTCCCAGTCCGGGTCGTTCGCGGCACGGTCCACGACCGCGCGACCGACCGGGCCGCCGGCGTACCGCTCCGCGAGCGTATCGGCATCGACGTGCGCCTTGGTGCCGGTGGCCGCGATGACCTGCTGCGCGTACTCGCGGTCGGCGCGCAGCGCCCGGCGTTCGGCGGCGACGCGCAGCACCTCTTCCGGGTCACCGAGCAGCGCCCACGCCTCGTCGAGCAGGGGGACGTCGCCGGACGCCCACGGCGAGCCGGGCTCACGCACCAGCAACCGACGTTCGGCGTCGGTCAGGATCTCCGATCCGATCCCCGCCAGCCCCGCCGGCGTGAACAGGTCAGCGACCAGCTCTGCCGCGGTCAGCCGCGGCCAGCACTCGTCGACGATCGCGCGGAACTCGTCGTCGGCCATGATCGTGCGCAGCACCCACCGCTCACGCGAGAGCTCCTCGTCGGTCTCCGCGAGCCGCGCGACCAGGAATCGGAGCAGCTGCTTCGCAAAGGCGTATCGCGCCCGGTTGTGGCGTCGGCGCGAGCGGCGTGCCCGGGCTCGGGCGATCGCCATGTCCTGCGGGGTGAGGACGAGCTCGTGCTCCTCGAAGTGCACGACCCGGTCCGTGTCCGGCACGCGCTGCCGCGCCATCACCGCCGCCTCGAGCAGATCGGTCATCCGGAGCTCTGCCTTCAGGCTCGCGGTCGCCTCGCTGTCCGTCGCCTTGACCTCGATCCCGGGGATGAGGCCGTCGAGGGTCGACAGCAGCACACCGGTCTCACCGAGAGAGGGCAGCACCTGCTCGATGTAACGCACGAACGCGGGGCCTGGACCGACGACGAGTACGCCGGTGCGGGCCAGCCGCTCGCGGTGGGTGTAGAGCAGGTACGCCGCGCGGTGCAGCGCGACCGCGGTCTTTCCGGTACCCGGCCCGCCCTGCACGACCAGGACGCCGGACGGGTCCGCGCGGATGATCCGGTCCTGCTCCGCCTGAATGGTGGCGACGATGTCGCGCATTCGGCCGGTCCGGGTCTCGTTGAGCGCGGCGAGCAGGGCGCCGCCCCCGCCCAAGGTCTCGCGGTCCGCGTCGGTCAGGTCGTCGACGTCGAACACGTCGTCCTCGACGTCGAGCACCCTGCGACCCTTCGTCCGCAGGTGCCGGCGGCGGACGACCCCGGCCGGCTCGGCGGGCGTCGCTCGGTAGAACGGCTCGGCCGCCGGTGCTCGCCAGTCGACGAGCAAGGTGTCGTGACGCTCGTCGGTGAGGCCGATCCGGCCGATGTGGAGGCGCTCGCTCGTGAGCAGATCCAGGCGGCCGAAGCACAGGCCGGGTTCCACCGCGTCGAGCTGGGCGATACGGGCGCCGTACATCCCGGCGAACAGGTCGCGCTCGCTGCGGTTCTGGTGGGTGCCCGACGCGCCGCGGCCGAGCGTCTCGTACAGCCGAAGCCGGGCCTCCTCGCGCAGCGCGTCGAGGCGGCCGTAGAGCCGCGCGACGATCTCCTGCTCGCGCGCGATCTCCGCGTTTCGGCCCATCGATCCAGTCTGCACCTCCGCACGGGGTGCTCGCCGCCCGAACGGTGGGTGACGGTGATCTCCGTCTCATCGGTCGATTTCGGGGCGAAACACGCTCGAATTCACCCCGGGGGTCAAGGCGGGTTCGTTGAATACCGAGCGTTACTAGGGGGTAACATCGCGGTTGTTACTGGTGGGTAGCCACCCGGACCCCAACCGGTAGGACGCAAACCCTGCCCGGCGACCGACGCCGAGCACCTCGTGTGCGGAGAGCTGACCATGGGCCACTACAAGTCCAACTTGCGCGACATCGAGTTCAACCTCTTCGAGGTGCTCGGACGCGACGAGATCCTCGGACAGGGCGCTTTCGCCGACATCGACCTCGACACGGCCAAGTCGATCCTCGAGCAGGGGCGGACCCTCGCCGAGGGCCCGCTCGCCGAGTCCTTCGCGGACGCCGACCGCAACCCGCCGGTCTTCGACCCGAACACGCACACGGTCACGCTGCCCGAGTCGTTCAAGAAGTCCTACCGGACCCTGATCGAGACCGAATGGGATCGGCTGCCGCTCTCCCCGGAGCTCGGCGGGCCGGGCCTGCCGCCGTCGATCGTCTGGGCGGCCAACGAGATGGTGCTGGGCGCCAACCCGGCGATCCACATGTACGCCGCCGGCCCGGCGTTCGCGCAGATCCTCTACCGGCTCGGCAACGACAAGCAGCGCCAGTTCGCGCAGTGGATGGTCGACCGAAACTGGGGCGCCACCATGGTCCTCACCGAGCCGGACGCCGGCTCCGACGTCGGCGCCGGTCGCACCAAGGCGATCGAGCAGGCCGACGGCACCTGGCACATCGAGGGCGTGAAGCGATTCATCACGAGCGCCGAGTGGGACGTCCCCGAGAACATCGTCCACCTCGTCCTCGCCCGCCCGGAGGGCGCGGGTCCCGGCACAAAGGGCCTGTCCTTGTTCGTCGTACCGAAGTTCCACGTGAACCTCGAGACCGGCGAGCTCGGCGACCGTAACGGCGTCTACGTCACCAACGTCGAGAAGAAGATGGGGTTGAAGGTCTCGACCACGTGCGAGCTCACGTTCGGCGAGCACGGCGCGCCTGCGGTCGGCTGGCTGGTCGGCGACGTGCACGAGGGCATCGCGCAGATGTTCGAGGTCATCGAGATGGCCCGGATGATGGTCGGCACCAAGGCGATCGCGACGCTGTCGACGGGTTACCTCAACGCGCTGGACTACGCGAAGGCTCGCGAGCAGGGCGCCGACATGACTCAGATGCTGGACAAGACCGCGCCGCGGGTGACGATCACGCACCACCCTGATGTGCGCCGCTCGCTGATGACGCAGAAGGCGTACGCCGAGGGCATGCGCGCCCTCGTGCTCTACACCGCGAGCCAGCAGGACGCCGTCGCCGACGCGAACTTCCGGGGCGAGGACGCGGAGGCGTTCGTCCGGCTGAACGATCTGCTGCTGCCGATCGTGAAGGGCTTCGGTTCGGAACGTTCATACGAGCTGCTCGGGTCGCAGTCGCTGCAGACCCTCGGCGGCTCCGGCTTCCTGCAGGATTACCCGATCGAGCAGTACATCCGGGACTCGAAGATCGACACCCTCTACGAGGGCACGACGGCGATCCAGGGGATGGACCTGTTCTTCCGCAAGATCGTGCGCGACCAGGGCGCCGCGCTCACCGGGCTGCTCACGCAGATCAAGGAGTTCGCCGACTCCGAGGCCGGCAACGGTCAGCTGAAGAACGAGCGAGTCATGCTGGGCGAGGCACTCGGTGACTTCCAGTCCATGGTGGAGACGATGGTCGGCTACCTGACCAGCTCCGCCGAGGACATCAACAACATGTACAAGGTCGGGCTGAACACCTCCCGCCTGCTGCTGAGCCTCGGCGACGTCGTCGTCGGCTGGCTGCTGCTGCGCGGCGCGGAGGTGGCGCTCGCCGCGCTCACCGCCGGACCCGCCTCGGACAAGGACAAGGACTTCTACGAGGGCAAGATCATCGCCGCGAAGTTCTTCGCCCAGACCCGGCTGCCGCTGCTGCACGGCGAGCGCGTCGTACTCGAAGGCACGAACCTCGAGGTCATGGAGCTCCCCGAGTCCGCCTTCTAGCCCCCGCCGCGCCCGCCACCCCAACATCTTTCGCCCAACCGTCTCGAATTGTTGGTTTCGAGCCTTTGAAACCAACGATTTGAGACGGTTGGACGGTAACCCTGGCGCTGGTGCCGCTATTTCGGGGAGCGCTTGGCCATCAGCCAGTGCCTGATGAAGTGCGAGTAGTCGTGACCGGTCTGGTGGTTCACGAAGCGGATCCACTCGGCGCGGGTCACCGTGGCGTAGTGATGCCGCTGCGGCCAGCGGCGGAGCAGTCGCCACATCGCCCGGTTGCCGATCTTCTGATGCAGCCGGTCGAGCATCCGAGCGCCGCAGTAGTAGACGTTGAGCTCCGCGAAGTCATTGGCGTGGTAGTCGCCAGGCGGGCCGTACTCGTTGCGTAGCCGCTGGTCATACCTGGCCAGGAAGTGCCGCACGTGCCTCATCGACCCGCCGTAGTGCGCCACCTCCCAGCGAAGCTGGATGTACGTGGCGAAGCTCTCGTTGAGCCACAGGTCGCGCCAGTCCTGCGGGGTGACGGTGTCGCCGTACCAGGAGTGGGCGAACTCGTGCAGCAGGTCCTGGCGCCCGTAGGGCTGGCGAAGGACGCTGGTGCCCATCGTCACCATCGTCTGCGTCTCCTCCGCAGAGGCCATCGGCTCCACAATCACACCGGCCGATGCGAACGGATACGGACCGAGGCGCTTCTCCAGCCAGCGCAGCATGTGAGGCGTACGACGCAGCTGCGGCAAGAACTTCCGGTCCGAATGGCGCACCCAGTACGTGATGGGCAGGCCGTGCGGGCCGACGTCCGAATGTTCGCGATACGGCCCGATCCCGAGTGCGACGAGGTAGCTCGCGGCCGGCGCGTCCTGCCGGAAGCGGGTGACGCGTTGCTCGCCGACGACCTTGTCGCTGACCAGCTTGCCGCCCGTCATTCCACGCCAGTCCTTGCGGGTGTGGAACGTGATGTCGTAGTACGCCTTGTCCGCCGGTTGATCGTTGACCGGATACCAGGTGAACGCGCCGTACGGCTCCTGGAGCGCCCAGACCTGGTCGCTCCTGCGCGTCGTGAAGCCCGCGGCCGGTACGTCGCTGCGTCGCGTCGGTGCCCGGGCGGCGCGAGGTACGCCGTGGTAGGAGACGTCGAGATAGTGCTTGCTGCTCTCCGCAAGATCGCCAGTCTCGATGACCAGCTTGTTGCCCGGGTGCTTCGTGGGCACCGCAAGGTTGTCGAGCGTGACCGACGAGACGTGCAACGCGGTGCCGAGATCGAGGGTGAGCCTCGACTCGTCCTTCGCGGCGCGGAACAGGATCGATGCGTCACCGGTCAGTTCGCGATCGAAGTCGTCCCAGGTGAGATCCAGCGAGTACTGCAAGGCGTCGACCGACGTCGAGCCCTTGCCCGGGTAGACGCTGTCGTGATGAGGGCGCGACAGTGCGCTGCGGTACGTCGACGGCGCCGCCGAGCGGTTCGCGACCACGCCGTGCGCGATCGGCTGGCCAACGAGGCTGACGATCAAGGCGGTCGCAGCGGCCGCGACGGCCGTGCGCCGGTTCAGGTCCAGGAGACGAGCTGCCATGGGTCCGACAGCATGCCAGCAACCGCGGCGAGAAACTCACTGCCCAGCTGACCGTCGACGATCCGGTGGTCGAAGGACAGCGCGAGCTGGGTGACCTTGCGGATCGCGATCTCACCCTGATGGACCCATGGCGTGTCCCGCACGGCGCCGAAGCACAGGATCGCCGACTCACCGGGATTGAGGATCGGCGTGCCCGCATCGACGCCGAAGACGCCGACGTTGGTGATCGTGATCGTGCCACGGGCCATGTCCGCGGGTGTGGTCTTGCCGTCCCGCGCGACCGCCACCAGGGAGTCCAGCTCGGCCGCGAGCTGGGGCATCGTGAGCCGACCGGCGTCCTTGATGTTCGGGACGATCAGGCCACGGGGGGTCGCCGCCGCGATGCCGAGGTTGACGTAGCCCTTGACCACGATCTCCTGGGTCTCCTCGTCCCACGCCGAGTTGATCATCGGGTGCTGCTGGATCGCGAGCAGGAGGGCACGCGCGACCAGGAGCAACGGCGAGACCCGCACGCCCTCGAAGTCGGCGTGCGACTTCAAGCGGTCGACGAGGTCCATCGACGCGGTCATGTCGACCGTGACCCACTCCGTGACGTGCGGCGCCGTGAAAGCGCTCTGCACCATCGCGGCGGCGGTCATCTTCCGAACCCCCTTGATCGGGATGCGCTGCTCCCTGGTCGCGGGATCGAAGTCCGGCGCGGGGGCGAGGCGTGGGGGCGGCGGCGCAGTGGATGCGCCGGCGGCCGCGTGCACGTCCGACCGCGTCACGGTGCCGTCCGGGCCCGTGCCGCCGATCACCCGGAGGTCGACACCGAGCTCACGCGCGAGCTTGCGCACGGGCGGCTTGGCCAGCACATGGAGCCCGCCGGCGAGCTGCTTCGCTCGCGCGCCGACCGCGGCGGCAGACACGCGCGCAGGTTGCGGCCGATCGGCCTGTGTGACAACCGGTGGCTCGGGCGCGACCGCGGAGACCCGCGCGCGGCGGGTCAGCTTCCCCCGCTTCGGGCCACTGCCCACGAGGACTGCGATCTTCTCCTCGCTGTCAGCCTTCGGCGTCGGCGAGCCCACGATGCCTGGCTCGCTGGGCACCAGATCGCCGCCCTGGATCGCAGGCGTCTGCTCGCCGCCGCCGGTTGACTCCGCGACCCCATCAGGGTCGACGTCGTACGTGATGATCGGCGACCCGACGTCCACTGTCGTGCCCGCGTCGTGGTGAAGCTTGGTGACCAGACCTGCGTACGGCGAGGGGATCTCGACGGCGGCCTTCGCGGTCTCGACCTCGACGATCGGCTGGTTCAGCGTGACGGTGTCACCGACGCCGACCAGCCAGGTCAGGATCTCGCCCTCGGTCAGCCCCTCGCCGAGATCCGGCAGGTTGAAGTCCTTGAAGGTAGGCATTCGCGGCCCTCAGTACGCGAGAGAACGGTCGACGGCGTCGAGGATTCGGTCGAGGTCGGGGAGGAAGTCCTCCTCGATCCGAGAGGTCGGGTACGGCGTGGAGTAGCCGCCGACCCGCAGGACCGGTGCCTCGAGGGAGTAGAAGCACTTCTCGCTGATCCTGGCGGCGATCTCCCCGGCGAGCGAGGCGAACACCGGCGCCTCGCTCACGACGATCGCGTGCTCCGTCTTGCCGACCGAGGCGAACACGGCGTCCCAGTCGATCGGCGACAGGGCCCGCAGGTCGATGACCTCGAGGTCGTGGCCATCAACCTCGGCGGCGGCCGCCGCCTCGACACACGTGCGCACGCTCGGCCCGTAGGTGATCAACGTCGCGGTGATGCCCTCGCGCACGACGTTGGCCGACCAGAGCGGGTCGGCGCTCGCCGTGGTGTCGACCTCTGCCTTGTCCCAGTAGCGGCGCTTCGGTTCGAAGAAGATCACCGGGTCGTCGCACGCGATCGCCTGCTGGATCATCGAGTAGGCATCGACGGCGTTGGAACAGGTCACGACCTTCAGCCCCGCGGCGTGGGCGAAGTACGCCTCGGGTGACTCGCTGTGGTGCTCGACCGCTCCGATGCCACCGCCGTACGGGATCCGGATCGTGATCGGGACCTTGACGTTGCCCGCCGATCGGTAGTGCAGCCTGGCCACTTGGCTGACGATCTGGTCGAACGCCGGGAACACGAACCCGTCGAACTGGATTTCGCACACCGGCCGGAAGCCGCGGATCGCAAGCCCGATCGCCGTTCCGATGATCCCGGATTCGGCGAGCGGCGTGTCGATCACACGGTCCTCGCCGAAGTCCTTCTGCAAGCCGTCGGTCACGCGGAAGACGCCGCCGAGCCGGCCGACGTCCTCGCCCATGATGAGGACCTTCGGGTCGTTCTCCATCGCCTTGCGAAGGCCTTCGTTCAAGGCCTTGCCGAGCGTCATGGTGCTCGTGGGGTGAGTCGGCATCAGTGGACCGCCTCGGTGTCGGCGAACGAGGCGAGGTAGGACGCCATCTGCTCTCGCTCCTCGTCGAGCAGCGGGGAGCCTTCGGCGTACACGTTGTCGAACAACGACAACGGATCCGGGTCCGGCAACGCGAGACAGCCGGCTCTGACATGGGCCGCGAGATCATCGGCCGCCTGGTCGACGCTCGCGAAGAAGTCTGCGTCCCCGGCGCCGCTGCGCGACAGGTAGGCCTTCACCCGCTCGATCGGGTCCTTGAGCTTCCAGGTCTCCAGCTCCGCGGCCAGGCGGTACCGGGTCGGGTCGTCGGAGGTGGTGTGCGCGCCCATGCGGTAGGTGTAGGCCTCGATCAGCATCGGGCCACTGCCCTCGCGGGCCCGGGCGAGCGCCTCGCGGGTGACGGCGAGGACTGCGAGGACGTCGTTGCCGTCCACCCGCACGCCTGGGAACCCGAAACCCCGGGCGCGTTGGTAGAGCGGGATCCGGGTCTGGCGTTCCAGTGGCTCGGAGATCGCCCACTGGTTGTTCTGGCAGAAGAACACGACCGGCGCGTTGAAGACGCTCGCCCAGACGAAGGCCTCGTTGACGTCACCCTGACTCGATGCGCCGTCGCCGAAGAACGCCATGGCGGCGCCCTGGCCGCCGTCGCGTTGGATCCCCATCGCGTAGCCGGTCGCGTGCAACGTCTGCGATCCGATGACGATCGTGTAGAGACCGAACCCGTGCTCCTGCGGGTCCCAGCCGCCCTGCGACGTCCCGCGGAACAGCCCAAGCAGGGTGACCGGGTCGACGCCCTTGCAGTACGCGACCCCGTGCTCCCGGTACGTCGGAAACGCGAAGTCCGCGTCGGTGAGAGAGCGGCCGGCGCCGACCTGGGCGGCTTCCTGGCCGAGCAGATTCGCCCACAGGCCGAGCTCACCCTGGCGCTGCAGCGCGGTGGCCTCGGAGTCGATGCGGCGGACCAGCACCAGGTCGCGGTAGAGATCGCGGATCTCGTCGTCGGTGATGTCGAGGGAGTAGTCCGGGTGCTCGACCCGTTCGCCCTCGGGAGTCAGCAGCTGAACGAAGTCGGGACCTTCCGACGGCTGGATCGGCGGGAGGACGTCGGGTCCCGCATCCGTGGCATTCGATGCCTGTGCCGGCATACGTACTCCTCCTCGTCTCACCGCCGCGGCTGGGATCACCAGCGTGTAGCGGCACGACCCTCTCGCCGCACGGGTGGCGCGGTGTCCTGCCGGTGAGCGCGCTGGGCGCTCGTCGCCATCGTCGCATGGCACTCGCGCCATGGCCACGGGTTCCTCGCACGCCATGCGCCAAGATCGCACGGAGGTTTACGCTTCCGCCGTGGACGCATGGGCGGTCTGGCTCATCATCGGGGTGGCCTTCGCTGTCGCTGAGGTCATGACGTTGACCTTGGTGCTCGGCATGCTCGCGACGGGGGCGGCTGCGGCCGCGCTCGCTGCAGCACTCGGCGCCTCGACGATCTGGCAGCTCGTAGTGTTCTGTGCGGTGTCCGCGTTGCTCCTGGGTGGGGTCTTCCCGATCGCTCGGCGGCATCGAAAGGCGCCGCCGTCGATGAAGTCGGGCACCGAACGACTCGTCGGCACGCAGGCGATCACACTCACCGACGTCACCACCGCGGTCGGGGGCCGGGTGCGAATCGGTGGTGAGACCTGGACCGCGCGACCGTACGACGTGTCACAGGTGATCCCCGCCGGTGAATGGGTCGACATCAAGGCAATCGACGGCGTCACAGCCGTCGTCCATCCCACTACCTCGCCGGTAACCGGCAGCGGATCGGAGCGAATCTCGTGAGTGCAGCCGTCGTCGTCGTACTGATCCTCGTGGCCCTGGTGCTGATCGTCGTCGTGCGATCGATCCGGATCGTGCCGCAGGCGCGGGCCGGCGTGGTCGAGCGGCTCGGCCGCTACCAGAGCGTCCGCGGCGCCGGACTGAACATCCTGGTGCCGTTCATCGATCGGATGCGGCCCCTGATCGACCTCCGCGAGCAGGTCGTGAGCTTCCCGCCGCAGCCGGTCATCACCGAGGACAACCTGGTGGTCAACATCGACACCGTCATCTACTTCCAGGTGACCGACCCGCGCTCCGCCACGTACGAGATCGCCAACTACATCCAGGCCATCGAGCAGCTCACCGTCACCACGCTTCGAAACGTCGTCGGTGGCATGGACCTCGAGGCCGCGTTGACCAGCCGTGACCAGATCAACAGCCAGTTGCGCGGCGTGCTCGACGAAGCGACCGGCAAATGGGGCGTGCGCGTCAACCGCGTCGAGATCAAGGCGATCGACCCGCCGGACAGCATCAAGGAGTCGATGGAGCAGCAGATGCGTGCCGACCGGAACAAGCGGGCGGCGATCCTCACGGCCGAAGGTGTCAAGCAGTCAGCCATCCTCACCGCCGAGGGTGAGAAGCAGTCGGCGATCCTCACCGCCCAAGGGCAACGGGAGTCGGAGATCCTGCGCGCCGAGGGTCAGGCGAAGGCGATCGCGACCGTCTTCACCGCGATTCACGAGGGCAACCCTGACCCGTCGCTGCTGGCCTACCAGTACCTGGAGTCGCTGCCGAAGGTCGCCTCTTACGGCAACACGGTGATCGTCGTGCCCAGCGAGCTCACGACGGCGATGCAGAAGATCACCGAAGGCTTCAACAAGAGCGAGTAGTTCAGCCCGCGGCCGCGATCTCTGCGAGCCGCTCGGCGTGCCAACGGCCACCGCACCACACTCGTGCCGTTGCGATCTCCCCATCCACGACGTGGAAGAGGTGCGCCTGGTGGATCTTGTACGTGCCGTCGGAGTCGGTCGACTCGAGCCCGAACCGGACGAACTCGCCGTCCGGGACCGGCAACCGCTCCACCTCGACGAACCTGCCGGGCGCGTCGTACCAGCCGCTGAACTGCGCGCGGATCGCGGCTTCCCCGCGGATCGTCATTCGCCAGTCCGGAACGGTGCCGTCAAGGACGGCATCGGCGGCAAAGATCCCTGACGGAATGCCTTCGCCTCGCTCGATGGCGTCCAAAAACCGCGTGACCGCCTCGGTACGCGTGCGCTCCTTCTCTCCGGTTGTCATTGCTGCCCCTCCCTCATCGGCAGCACCAGCATGACCGAAGGACCTTGCAGCCGGCTTGCACAACGCCCGCGCTAGCGTCGATCCGTGACAACCGAACGGGTTTCGGCGGCGGCCTGGGCCGAACGAATCGGCAGAGTGGGGGTCTGGACCGGCCAGCTGGACTTCTCGACTGCCGACGAGGTCCGCGTCGCCGCCCGCGAGGTCGAGGCACTCGGCTACCAGGCGCTGTGGACCGGCGAGGCGATCGGCCGCGAGGTGATGACCGCCGCCCAGCTGGTCCTCGCGGCCACCGACAATCTCGTCGTCGCGACGGCCATCGCGAACATCTGGGCCCGCGACGGCTATGCCACCGCCGCTGCGCAGCTGGCGATCGGCGAGGCGTATCCGGACCGGTTCATCCTCGGCATCGGCGCCTCGCACAAGCTGCTCATGGAGGTCCGCGGCGGCGAGTACGTCAAGCCGCTCGCTCAGATGCGCGCCTACCTCGAACGCATGGACTCGATGTACGACACCTACCGCGCCGTCAAGCCGGCGAGCTGGCCGCCGCGGCTGCTCGCTGCCCTCGGCCCCAGGATGCTCGAGCTGTCACGCGACGCAGCCGACGGTGCACACACGTACTTCGTCCCGCCCGAACACACCGCGAAGGCCCGAGAGATCCTCGGCGCGGATCGTCTGCTCGTCCCCGAGCAGGTCTGCGTGCTCTCCGACGACCCGATCGTCGCCCGCGAGATCGCTCGCCGCCACACCTCGTCGTACCTGCGCCTGCCCAACTACACGACCAACCTCGAGCGATTCGGCTTCACCGCCGAGGACTTCGCAGACGGCGGCAACGACCGCCTCGTCGACACGATCTGCGCATGGGGCGATGTGCATGCCGTCGCCGCCCGAGTGCAGGCGCACCTCGACGCAGGCGCAGACCACGTTGCCGTGCAGATCCTCGTCGACGACCGGCGAGGGTTGCCGCGCAAGGAATGGGCGGAGCTCGCGCCTGCGTTGCTCGAACTGTGAGGGGACGGACGTGAGCGCCTTCGAGACGGCGACTGCGGTCACCGCGACCGCGGTGCCAGGGGTGTACGACGCGGAGCTGCACCCGGACTGGGCGATTCACACCAAGCCGAACGGCGGTTACCTGCTCGCGATCCTCGCCCGGGCGGCGTGCGATGTGGTTGACACCGAGACCCCGCTCGCGGTCTCGGCGCACTACATGCGAGCCCCCGATGTCGGGCCGGCCGAGATCCGGGCCGAGGCGATTCGGCGGGGTCGCCGGGTGTCGACCTCCCGGGCGGCGATCTGGCAGAACGACAAGCCGTGCATCGAGGCGCTGGTATCCAGCGGCCCGCTGGAGAACGCCGAGGTCGACTACCTCTCGGCGCCGCCGCCGGTGATCCCGCCGCCGGAGGAGTGTGTCTCGTCGGAGACCGAGAAGTTCACGGTCGAGCTGTTCCGGAACGTCGAGCTGCTGATGTCACCCGAGACGGTGCCGCTGCCGACACCCAACGGCACTCCGACGCTGCAGTTCTGGTTCCGGTTCCGCGACGGCACCGACCCCGATGTCATGTCGCTGCTGCTCGCGGTCGACGCGCATCCGCCGACGATCTTCCACCTCAAGAAGTACGGCTGGGCGCCGACCGTCGAGCTGACCGTGCTGCTACGGGGGCGGCCGGCGCCTGGGTGGCTGCTCTGCGAGGCGGCGACCGAGCTGCTCTCCGGCGGCTGGTTCGAGGAGACGGCACGGGTCTGGGACTCGACCGGCCGCCTCGTCGCACAGGCTCGGCAGCTCGCGCTCGCAGGGTTGCCGCCGACGAAAGACTGAGCCATGCAACCCCGCGCCCGCCGATCTCGTAGACGGTGCGTGAGGGGAACCTGGAAGGCTCGCCGTGACCGACAGCCGTGACGACCAGTTTCGCGCGTACGTGCTCGCCAGCCGTGGGCAGCTGCTCCGCACCGCCACCTTCCTGACGTCGGGAGACCGCCACGCTGCCGAGGATCTCGTGCAGACCGCACTGATGCGGCTGTACGTCGCATGGCCGCGGGTACGACGCGAGACGGTCGATGCCTATGCCCGCAGGTCGATGCTCAACGCCTTGATCGACAACCGGCGGCGGCCGGCGGCGCGCTTGGAGCGGATCCGATCCGAGGTGCCGGAGGTCGCCATCGACGACCCAGCGCCGAGCGGCAACGAGACCGAGGTGTTCCGCGCTCTCGCCGAGCTTCCGCCCAAGATGCGGGCAGCCGTGGTCCTCCGATATCTGCTCGACCTGTCCGTCGCGGAGACCGCCGACTCGCTCAACTGCAGCGAAGGGACCGTCAAGAGCCAGTCCGCGCGCGGCCTGGACCAGCTCCGCGCGGCGCTCGCGCCCACCGACGTACCACCCACCGGCCTGCAGACCGACGCTCCGTCGGTAGATCTTCGGCACGCCGAGGCATCAGTCCGCACACCTGATCTCGGAGACACCGATGAGTGACATCAAGAACCTGTTCGACGGCGTGGCCCACTCCGCGGCCTCGCCGCCCTCGGCCGAAACCGTCGAGGCCGACATCGCGCGAGGCCGCGCGGCGCTGTCCCGCGCCCACCGACAGCGCACGATCCGTCGCTCGGCGATCGCCGGTGGGTCGCTGCTGGCCGCGACCGCTGTCGTGGTGGCGGCGACCCAGCTCGGCGGGACCAGCGACAAGGTCCGTCGTGGACCGATAGCGGTCTCGCACGGACCTGGACCTGGGTCGATTCGTCCTCACCCACACCACCGCACCTCGAACGCGATCAAGCTGGTGTCCTACTCCGGCAAGCAGCTCGAGGGCTTCACGGTCGACGAGGTGCCGGCCGGCTGGCACCTGTCCACGTCCACGCAGTACGCGCTGCTGATCACCCCGAATGACGGTTCCCTGAACGACAACCCGGACGATTTCCAGGGCAAGCTCGCGGTGCTGACCTCATCGGTCGACGAGCACAGCCTTGGACATGGCGACGACGTCACGGTCAACGGTGAGCACGGCGTCGTCTCCGACCAGGGGAGCTACGGCATCATGCTGCGCTACAACGACCCCGACGGCTTCGGGGTCGACATTCAGGCGCCGCAGGCGCTGCACTGGTCGGACCAGCAGATCGTCGCCTTCGCAGCGGGCGTCCATGTCACCGGAGATGCCGTCCACTCCCGCGGCTGATCGGCCGATCGGTTGGGTCGTCCACGTCGCACGTAGAGTCGCTGCGTGGACGACCCAGCACTCGTTGCACCCCAACGGATTCCGCCCAAGATCAAGAAGGTCGCAGACGCCGCCAAGGGCTTTCTGCCGCCCAAGGAAGCCCAGGCGCTGTGGGACGCCGCCTGGGCGATGGCACCGGAGGGTCTGCTCCTCGAGGTCGGCACCTACTGCGGGAAGTCAGCGACCTGGCTCGGTGCTGCGGCGAAGGCTCGCGGCGGCCAGGTCGTGACCGTCGACCACCACCGCGGCTCGGAGGAGAACCAGGCGGGCTGGGAGCACCACGACGCTGAGCTCGTCGATCCGGAGCTCGGCCTCATGGACACCCTGCCGTTCTTCCGCCGGACGATGCACGCCGCCGGTCTCGAGGACACCGTCACCGCGATCATCGGCAAGAGCAAGTCGGTCGCCGCCATGTGGGCGACTCCCCTGGCGATGCTGTTCATCGACGGCGGCCACGCCGAGGAGCACGCGCAGAACGACTACTCCGGCTGGGCACCGTTCGTGATGAACCACGGTGTGCTCGCGATCCACGACGTCTTCGAGGATCCGGCAGCCGGCGGGCAGGCGCCGTTTCACATCTACCAGCGCGCGCTCGCTGACGGGTTCATCGAGGTCCGTCACGTCGGCAGCCTGCGCATCCTCCGCAAGCCGTACTCCCGCGACGCCGACTGACCCCCGACCCGTTTCGCCAAACCGTCTCGAATCGTTGGTTTCGAACGTCTCGAACCAACGATTCGAGACGGTTGGGCGATCACAGGAGGGCTAGTGGCCGAAGACGCTCACTTCGCGGAGCCGGTCGAAGAACCCACCCGTCGGAGTCTGGATCCGCACCGTAGCGACCCGCCGCCCGTGCAGGTCGGCGAACACGAAGTCACCCGCCGAGCCGAAGACTTGCTTCGCCACCGTGGTGAACGATGACCCTCGGGACTTCACGGCCACCTTGCAGTCCTGTAGACATCCTCGTACGACGACCAGTGCAGCGTTGACGGGGCGATGCAACCGGATGAAGACATCGCGATGGTGGTGCTGCTTGTGCCCCTTGCACGGTCCCCTCGAGCACGCCGGGTCGTCCTTCGGAGACCACTCGCTGTCCAGGACGCCGTCGGTCAGCCCGCAGTCGTGCTGGCGAATCAGGCCACCCCGATGGTTCTCGACCAGACAGGTGTCGTGTCGGCTGCCCGGTACGTGGTCGCCCTTCACCGTGAGCGTGCTGCCGAACGACGCGGCCCTGCCGTGCTCGCTGCCGGTCTGTGAGGTCGTGATGCGGAACCGCTCGTCCTCCAGCAGGCGGACGTCGAAGCCGTCGGTTGCGTCGAAGGAGCTGAACGCGACCCCAATCGCATCGGAGGCGGGGCGTGCGGTCGCCGCGAAGTCGGTCGGCCGGAAGCGGACTGGCAGCGGCGGCGGTCGGACGTGCCGACGCATCCCAGACTTACGAAGCTTCGGCCGACCGCTCGCGGTCACGATGTGCCCGATGGCTGCGCCATGCCGGGCCCGCTTGCCGACGGCGATCGCCGTACTGACCGTGACGTTTCCCTTCGGCACGGTGGCGGCGACGACGTAGCCATCGTGGGCGGGGTTCGGGTGTGGCACCCGAACGGAGAAGTGTCCGTGACGCGTCGAGAACGCGGTCGTGTGAGCTGGCCCGCAGAAGAAGAAACAGAAGAAGTCGGCGAGCTGCTCCACGCCGGACTGGCGGACGCCGGCGTATATCGGCGCGCCGACGATGCGATTGCCGGAGGTCGACACCACCGTGCCCCGCAGATGGGGGTGCTTGGCATGACGCCCGGCAGCATCCTGGCCAGCAACAGCCGCACCGGGTGTCGCCACGACCATCGCGATGAGAGCGGTCACCGACGCAGCGGGCCAACTCCTCATGTCGCAATTGTCCTCCCCGCGAAGGGCCTGTCCACCAACCTCGACGCCAGCTGAGCGCCGGCTGGCCCGCCCCTTTCGCCCAACCGTCTTGAATCGTTGGTTTCAGACGTTCAAAACCAACGATTCGAGACGGTTGGGCGATAGATAACCCGGGGCGGTCAGCGGGAGACGGTTGCGGTGTCGCTCTCTTCGCAGCCGCATGCGGCGCCGCCTAGGCGAGCGCCGGTCGGCAGCTCGTCCGCGCGGAAGATTCCGCTCGCCAGGGAGGTGCGGGACAGCGCATCGGCGGCCAGTACGACGGCGGCTGCTGTCCACGAGGACTGCTCGTCCGGCCAGTTGACCTGCGCGGCGAACTGCCAGCCGGTCCAGTAGGAGCCGTCCTCGCAACGCAGGTGCTGGATGTCGCCGAACAGCTTCAGCGCGCGGTCGTTCATCCCGACCGTGTCCAGCGCCATCACGCACTCCGCGGACTCGGCGCCGGTCACCCACGGCTCGTCGTCGACGCAGCGGATGCCGAGGCCCTCGACGACGTACCGATCCCAACGGTCGACGAACCGCTCGCGGGCAGGCTCGCCGCGTAGCGCACCGCCGAGCACGGGGTAGTACCAGTCCATCGAGAAGCGGTCCTTCTCGACGAAGACCTCGGGGTGCTCCGCGACCAGGTGACCGAGCCGCCCGGCCGCGATCTCCCACTCGGGTTGCGGCTCGTCGAAGTGGTCGGCGAGCGCGAGCCCGCATCGCAGGGAGTGGTACGTCGAAGACGACCCGGTCAGCAGCGGGCCACCGTCCCTCGGCTCGCCATCCGGCGTCACCGACCATGCGATCTCGCCGCGGTCGGTCGCGTAGCTCGTGACGAGGTCCAGCGCACGGCGGACGGACGGCCACAGCTTCGCGAGGAAGTCACGGTCGTGGGTCAGCAGCCAGTGGTGCCAGGCGCCGACCGCGATGTAGGCGCACTGGTTGGTCTCGAACGTCGGGTCCTCGACCTCGCCGCCCGTGATCTTCGACGGCCACGAGCCATCCGGACGCTGCCAGGCCAGCAGGAACTCGTACGCCTTCTCGGCCTCCTCGCGGAAGCCGGTCACCATCAGCGCCATGGCGCACTCGATGTGGTCCCAGGGGTCGCAGTGCCCGCCCGGGAACCACGGGATGGCGCCCGACGGCTCCTGCATCGCCACGATCGAGGCGCCGGTCTGGCGGACCTGGTCCGCGGTCAGGATGCCGGGGACGGAAGGGATGTCAGGCAGCCGCACTTGACGTCCCCTCACGGGCGGCCGGCTTGTCGGCGTACACGACGAGGCTCTTCCCCATCACCGGGTTGAGCAGCTTCTCAGCGGTCCGGGTCACCCACGGCGCCGAGATGATGTCCCACTCGAGCAGCTTGTTGTAGGTGCGCGAGGGCAGGCTCTGCCGGCCGAAGGTGCAGTTCAGCCACCAGTACGGCGAGTGCAGCGCGTGGGCATGATGCTGGCCGCGCACCTGGAGCCCGGTGGCCTCGAGCCGCGAGATCAGCTGGTCGCCGCGATAGATCCGGATGTGACCACCGGGAGTGTTCTGGTACTCGCCCGGGAGCGCCCAGTTGATCTGCTCCGGCCACCAGCGCGGCACGGTCACGGCGACCTGCCCGCCCGGCTTGACGATACGAGTGATCTCCGCCATCGCCGCCTCGTCGTCGGGGATGTGCTCCAGCACCTCAGAGGCGATCACGGCGTCGAAGGAGGCGTCCGGGAACGGCAGCGAGAGCACGTCGCCCCGCACGACTGCGGCAGTCGCGCCGCGCGCCGCCTCGCCGCTGGTGCTCATCGCGTAGAACATCGTCGAGACCTCGCGAAGCTCCTCGAGGCTGTGGTCGTACGCGACGACGTCAGCCCCGCGGCGGAACAACTCGAACGCGTGGCGCCCGAAGCCGCAGCCGAGGTCGAGCACCCGGTCACGCGGTGCGATCGGGAACTGCCTGAAGTCGACCGTCAGCATTCGATACCCCTAGGCCTTGCCGTCCCGCTGCACGCGCTGGCTGGCAGTGCGCTCGATCGCGTCGCGGTACACCTCGACCATCGACTCGGCGACCGCGCGCCACGTGTACGACGTCTCGACCCGCCGCCGGCCGGCAAGACCGATCGCCTGCCGCCGGTCGGCGTCATCGAACAGCGCCGACAACGCGTCGGCAAGCTCGGCGGGGTCACCGGGCTTCACGAGTACGGCGGTCGAGCCGTCCGTGCCCGCGACCTCGGGAAGCGCTCCGCCGGTGGTCGCGATCAGCGGCGTCGCGCAAGCCATCGCCTCGACCGCGGGGATCGAGAAGCCTTCGTAGAGCGACGGCACGACGGCGATCTCCGCGGAGGCGAACAGCTCGGCGATGCCGTCGTTGGACAGGCCCGAGACGAACCGCACCGTGTCCCCGAGATTGAGGTCGACGACCGCGCGGGACACCGGGCCGTCAGGGTTCGGCTTGCCCACGACCACCAGCTCGACGTCATGACCCGTCCGCAGCTTCGCCACTGCCTCGAGCAGGATCTTCACGCCCTTGATCGGGCTGTCCGAGCTCGAGACCGCGACGATCCGGCCTGGCACCCGCGGCGCGGTCGGCGGCCGGAACGTCGTCGTGTCGACGCCGATCGGCACGATGCGCATGACGTCGGGATCGACCTTGTAGTCGCGCACGATGTCCGACGCAGAGTTCGTCGACACCGTGACGATCGACGACATCTTCCGGGCGACCCGGCCCTGCATGCGGGTGAACGAGTACCAGCGCCGTTTGCCGAGGTTCTGGCGAAGGTTCGGCGCGTTCTCGATCTCGACGACTCGGTCGACGCTGCACGGGTGATGGATGGTCGCGATCAACGGGAGGCCGGCCTTCGCGATGCCGTTCATCCCGTAACCGAGGGTCTGGTTGTCGTGGACGACGTCGAAGTCGGCGAGCCGCCGCTTCAGCATCCGGGCGGCTCGCAGCGAGAAGGTCAGCGGCTCCGGGAATCCCCCGGTTCCCATGGAGGCGAACTCCACCAGGTCGATCCAGTCCCGGAACTCCCGCCAGTTCGGCACCCGAAAGGGGTCCTCGTCGGCGTAGAGGTCGAGGCTCGGGAGCTCGGTCAGGTGCGGGCCGGCGTCGAGGATGGGGTACGGCTGGCCGCTGATGACCTCAACGTGGTGACCGAGCTCAGCCAGCTCACGGGAGACGTGCCGGACGTAGACACCCTGCCCGCCGCAGTGCGGCTTGCTGCGGTAGGACAGCAGCGCGATTCGCAGCGACTCAGGACCACGGGACACGGCAGTGAGGTTCGGGGAAAGATCGACCACGCGCTTGCCGCACCTCATCATGCTGGCGCGTCAGGAATGCGCGCTCCGTCGTTCGATGTTAGCGAACGACGTTCGGTGACGCCGAAACCGGCAGCGACGGCCGTCGGGAGGCAGGATCTGAAGCCGCGAGCCGCGAACATGTCACCGTGCGCCGCGCCCCCCTTCCCCGGCTGATCCTGCTCGTCCTCGCCCTGGTCATCGGTGGCGGGACGTACGTCGGCAGCTCGCAGGCGTCGGCGGCGTCGCGAGGGTTCACGCTCGGCGGCGTACCGACCTCGCAGACCACACTCAAAGGCGCCGTCCTCGTCGGGCCGGGCGGCGCCTCGACCGGCTTCTACACAAAGCTCACCGTGGTCACGAAGGGCAGCCCGCTGTCCTTCATCAACCTGGACCAGCTCGCACACACGGTGACCTCGGTCGCCCGCAAGCCGAGCGGCAAGCCGTTGTTCAGCGGCAACGCGCTGCCCGGCGAGACGGTCAACGTCGCCGGGGTGAAGAAGCTCGCGCCGGGTTCGTACGCGTTCTACTGCCAGTTCCACCCCAACATGACCGGGACCCTGATCGTCGAGGGCAGCGGCGGAAAGCCGCCGTCCGCGCCGAAGCAGAAGTTCCCGTCGAGACTGCGGATCCCGCGAGTGCTGACCGGCTCGCACATCCCGATACCGGTGGTCAACAAGGGAGTCCGGGTCCTGCCGCACGGCCCGAAGACCCAGATGTGGACCTTCGGCGGCTCCTACCCAGGTCCCACGATCCGACGGCCGGCGGGCCACAAGACGAAGGTCACCTTCGTCAACAAGCTCTCGCGCGGCGTGGGGCCCATCACGGTGCATCTGCACGGTGATCACCACGAGTCGAAGTTCGACGGCCAGCCGGACTCGAAGCTCCTGAAGGAGGGACACAAGCGGACCTACACCTATCCGCTGACCGACGGCGGCAAGCCGGAGCCGTCGGCGTTCGAGTTCTACCACGACCACCGCATGGGGCTGACCGGCCGCAACAACTGGAACGGCCTGCAGGGAATGTTCGAGATCACCCACAAGGGTGAGAGCAAACTGCACCTGCCAGGCGGCCGGTACGACGTACCACTCGCCGTCGCGGATCGCGCGTTCGACAACCTGAACCAGTTGGAGGAGCCGTTCCCTACCGGCGTCCAACCGGTCACGGCCAAGTACAACGGTGTGTACGCACCGCCGGGCGACGCTACGGTCGGCAATGACATCCTCGTGAACGGGGTCTACCGGCCGCACCTGAAGGTGAAGGCGCACCGCTACCGGCTGCGGATCCTCAACTCGTCGGATTTCCAGTCCTACGACTTCGCCATGTCCGACCATCAGCCGCTGGTCCAGATCGGCAACGGCTCGGGCCTGCTGCCGAAGCCGGTGAAGCGGCCGGACATCATGCTCGGCCCCGCGCAGCGCGCCGACGTGATCGTCAACTTCCATGGCGAGCAACACAAGCGGGTGTTGCTCAAGTCCATCCTGCGCAGCGACAACGCACCGGGCGGGATCGGCACACCGGCCGAGGCACTGATGGAGTTCCGGGTGGGGCGCAAGGCGCCGGATCACACCCGGGTGCCGAAGTCGATGCCATCAGCACCCGACATCGACGCGGCGTCGGTGCCCACCGCGACGTGGGTGTTCGGGTTGGGCGGCAACGCCAACCGCGGCACGTTCTGGGCAGTCAACGGCAAGCCTTACAGCCCGAACCGGATCGACTTCTCGGCGCCGCGCGGCTCGACACAGACGTGGCTGCTGACCAACGTCGGCACCACAACGCACTTCATCCACCTCCACGAGGAGCAGTGGCACACCGTCCTCGTCAACGGCCAGCCGCCCCCGCCGTATGAACGCGGGCTCATGGACACGTGGCGGCTCGACCCGGGTGACAGCGTCGAGGTGGCGTCGACGCTGAGCGACTACACCGGTGTCTTCATGATCCATTGCCACATGCTCGACCACGAGGACCACGGGATGATGGCGCAGTTCCTCGTGACGAAATCGGGCGCGCAGCCGGCTCACGCCCCGAAGGGCTACGTCTTCGGTCACGGGCCGGCGATGCCTGCGAAGCTCGCGAAGCTGTCGCTCGGTCAGGCGATGGAGACCGCAGTGGCGGCCACCAATCACGTCACCGTGACGCCGCGGATGGCCGCGATGGGCATGGGGGCGATGGGCACCGGCAAGCCGGAGACCTCGACGTCGATGGACATGAGCGAGATGGCCGGTCCGCCGCCGGTCTGGATGAGCAAGCTGGTCCGCCTCGGGTGGGTGGTGTCAGTCGAGGCGCCCTTCCTCGCGCTGGTCCTGCTGTGGCGCCGCCGCCGCGAGCTGTCCGGTCCGGTGCTGCGAGCTTTCGCGATCCTGCTGCTGGCCGGGGTCGCCGTAACGCATGCCTCGGATTGGCTGGACAAGCTGCGGGAGGCGCCCTACCTGGCGGTGGGCTTCGGCCTGTTGATCTTCGGGGCGGCGGCTGCCTCACTCGCGATGGCGAGCTGGCGTCGTACCCGTCTGCTCGACGGCGTCGGTGGCTGGGCGGCCGGGCTCACCATCGCGGGGTATCTGTGGAGTCGCGCGATCGGTTTGCCACAGATCCCGGACCACGTCGGTGAGTGGTTGGACCCGTGGGGGATCGCGTCGCTGGCGGTCGAGGTGCCGCTCGTCCTGGTGGCGATCCGTGGCTTCCTGCCCGACCGGGTCCGTGCCTGGCGGCCGTTCGACCCGTATCTCGCGGCGGTCCGCCGCGCCATTCCGTCTGCCCTACCCGCGATCGAGTCGAAGGGGATCTCGTGACCGTGACCCGCCTGATCAACAAGCACCGGGCGATCAGCCTGGCCGGCGTACTGGCGATCGGTACGACGCTGCTCGCAGCCTCGGCGACGTCGGCGTCGCCGGTTCGCCACCGGCCGGTGACGCATCATCACAAGGCGCATCACCGTCACCGCGTCCTGCTCGTGTGCAACGGGACGCGCAAGTGCCCGCACACCAAGCACCACTACTTCACGAAGCTGCAGCTCGCGGTGGACCATGCGCGCAACGGCGACTACATCCTGGTGTGGCCGGGCCTGTACAAGCAGCAGACGACGGTGCAGCGCGGGCACGGTCTGACTGGTGGCCTCCACATCCGGGGGATGAACCGCAACGGTGTCCTGTTCGACGGCAAGAAGACGGGCGGCTCCGCCGTGCACGTGCTCGGCGTCAACCGGACCTGGGTCGAGAACATGAGCGCGCAGCGGTACTTCACCGGTGCGGCGAACGCCTTCTACTGGACCGGCGTTCACGGCTACTGGGGCAACTACCTGACCGCGTACGACAACGGGGACTACGGCATCTACGCCTACGACTCGGAGACCCGCGGGAAGGTGCCGTCGACGTTCGCCTTCGACTACGGATCGTGGAATGCCGACTCCGGCATCTACATCGGCGGCTGCCGCGACTGCAACGCGGTCATCACGAACTCGCGGGCGCAGCACAACCCGATCGGCTACTCCGGGACCAACGCCGGTGGCGAACTGTTCATCCTCAACAGCGAGTGGGACCACAACGCCAGCGGCATCGTGCCCAACACCCTGACCAGCGAGCCGGACCCGCCGCAGGACGGCGTCTACATCGCGAAGAACTACGTGCACGACAACAACGCGCACAACACGCCCGGCTCCGGCATCACCGCGATCGCACCGGTGGGCAACGGGATCGAGATCGCCGGCGGCTCAGACGACATCGTCCGGGACAACCTGATCGTGAACGAGAAGCACACTGGCGTCGTGCTGCACTGGCTGTTCTTCCCGCCGATGGACAACCAGGTCCTCCACAACACGTTCCGTCACGTCGGCTGGGGCAACCAGCCGGGCGACGCGGACGTCGTGTTCGACGGCAGCGGCGTACAGAACTGCGCGGACCACAACATCGACCGGACCGGCGGCCACAAGCACGGCGCGACCACGGACCCGAGCAACCTGATGCACCTGTACAGCTGCGACGACTCGAACCCGGGTCGCGGCCAGGGCAAGGGCGTCTTCGGGCCGGGCGACCCGGTCGCGTCGATCCAGGTCGCGCTCAACGCAGCGGGGATCACGGAACCCAAGGACTTCAAAGGCGCCGGAAAGGCACCCCGGGCGCAGCGGACGATGAAGAACCCGTGCAAGGGCATCCCTGCTAACCCATGGTGCGTGAACGGCAAGCCGGCGTTCCACATCCCGACATCACCGAAGCAGCACTACAAGAAGCCGAAGCACCAGAAGCTCCACCAGCCAAAGCACGGCTCTTCCTGACGCTCCTTTCCGAAAGGGTCACCCTTGCGGAAAGGGACGAGCAGTGAGCGAAGCTGGGTAAGTCAGCGAGGAGATGCTCGGCCTCACTAGCTCCACCCCGCTGAGCTGAGCGGGCCGGGCGCACCAGCAATCACCAAATTTGCGAGGACGGAATCTGCGCCGGCGACGACAACCTTGAATAGTTCGCCATCGTCGACAGGATCGATCGCCACGATGCGTTCCCACCGCACGTCTGACGTTGCGAGATCCGCAAGCCGGCGCTCGCCGAGCGCCGCAGCGACAATCGTCATCCGCGGACGAGACACGCCAGTTTTGAAGTAGGTGCTCGTCAACTGCACACGATTCAAGCGCTTGGCGAGGTCGGCGACGGACACCCCCGTTTGCGACATCCGCTGCTGGATGTACTCCCAGATGCCGGCGGGAATCACATCGACGTTCGGGTTACCCACCCGATGGGCGAGGTTCGCGATTGCCTGCTCACAGCGAAGGCCACGCCCTCCATGGACTCCGATGGAAAGCAGGAAGATCATCATGTTGTCGCGTCCGCTGACGTCGACGGTCCATCCCTGATGCTTGCCGAGTTTCGAGGCGGTCGTCGCTCGGATCCGCGCCCCGATTCCAGAACGTGCTAGCAGCACCTGGATGTCCTCCGCGAGTCGTCGACTGGTCGTCGCGTAGTAGATCCGCGTTCTACCGCTGGAGCTGGTCGTGACCGATCCGTCGGTCGCCCACAGGTGGCGCAAGAACATTTTGCACTGCTCACCCGACAGCTGATGAACCTCTGCTGGCAGCTGCTTTTCCCACGCCCGGTGCCCCATGACGCCGAGCCGACGTAGCCAGTCATAGAGCGGATTCGTATGGCCCCGCGCCTGTCGATCGAGCATCGGGAAGTGCACATAAGTAACGCCCCGACCGGGGGTGCGTCGAGTGCCGACGCCGAAGCCTCGAGCGGCCTTTTCGACCACCTCGAGATTGGCCTCGTCACGCGAGCAGTAGTAGATCGGATCGCGAGTGACACACCCGTCACCGAGCAGGTGAGCCAGCATGACGACTTCGTGCTCCGGCCATGACGCGGGTCCACGCGGCTCGGGCAGCGACCGTGAGGTCGCCACCGTCGCTCCCATGGGAAGCTCCGCGACGCGACGCCAGCCGACAATGGTGAGCAGCGGCTGGCCCGCGGCTGCAGTGACGACGTGGCCCGACGCGAGGCGAATTCTCGACGCCCGCGCCGGTCCGCAACTCGATACCACCCTGGCTACCGCCCCCACCAGCCGGAGCCGTTCATCGAGTGCCCACACGGGTACGTCCGCTCGACCGACCAGATCGCGAATCGCAACCTGGTTCCCGGTGTCGACCCGCGAAATGCGGGCCTCGCCGGACAGGGCTGGCCGATCGGACACCAGACCCTCGATTCGCTAGCTGTGAGGCATGTCCACGAAGCGCGAGTAATGGAGTTGGCTCGAAACGACGACATCCTTCGTCGGACCGTTTCGATGTTTGGCGACGATCAGGTCCGCCTCGCCCGCTCTTGGTGACTCTCGCTCGTAGGCATCTTCACGATGCAGCAAGATCACCATGTCTGCATCTTGCTCCACAGATCCACTTTCTCTCAAGTCAGAAAGCTGTGGACGCTTGTCCGAGCGCTGTTCGGACGCGCGGTTCAACTGGCTCAATGCGACGACCGGCACGCCGAGCTCCTTCGCGAGCAGCTTGAGGGATCGACTCATCTCCGCGACTTCTTGCTGCCGGTTCTCAACCCGCTTCGGGCTGGTCATCAGCTGGAGGTAGTCGACGACGATCAGCCGCAGGTCGTGTCGCTGCTTCAGGCGTCGCGCCTTGGCTCGGATCTCCATCATCGTCATGTTCGGTGAGTCGTCGATGAACATCGGCGCAGACGCCACCTCACCCATCCGCCGCGCGAGCTTGTTCCAGTCGTCATCGGTCAGGGTGCCGGTGCGAATGCGGGTCAGTGGGATTCGCGCCTCAGCTGACAACAACCGCATGGTGATCTCGCTCTTGCCCATTTCAAGCGAGAAAAGGACCGACGCAAGGTTGTGGGAAATGCTTGCCGAACGCAGGAAGTCCATCCCCACTGTCGACTTCCCGAGACCTGGCCTGCCCCCGACGATGATGAGTTGGCCGGCGTGAAGACCGTTGGTCAGCTCATCAAGGTCTCGGAATCCGGTGGGCACGCCATACAGCTCGCCGTCTCGGTTTCCGATCGCCTCAATCTCGTTGTAGGTCTGCCACATCGCGGCTTCGAGACCGATGTAGTCCTCGCTGGTGCGCCGCTCGACGACCTCGTACACGGCGGCCTGCGCGCGATCGACCACATCGTCGACATCGCCGCCCATGCCGGCGGCCGCGCCGTACCCGAGCTGCACGACCCTCGTCCCGGCTTCCACCAGTCGGCGCAGGATCGCGCGCTCCCGCACGATCTCGGCGTAGTAGCCCGCGTTCGCCGCCGTCGGCACCGAGGCGACCAAAGTGTGGAGGTATGGCCCGCCGCCGACCCGCTCGAGGTGGCCGGTGCGAGTGAGCTCCGCGGCGATCGTGACCGGGTCAGCCGGCTCGCCCTTGCCGTAGAGGTCGATGACCGCGTCGTAGATCGTCTGGTGCACCGGCCGGTAGAAGTCGGTCGGCCGCAGCACCTCGACGACATCGGCGATCGCGTCCTTGGACAGCAGCATCCCGCCGAGCACGCACTGCTCGGCAAGGATGTCCTGCGGCGGGGTCCGGTCGATGTCGATCCGGTCGGCGCCGCCCGGCACCGAGACGAGCTCGGCGCTCACCGGGCCACCGTCGCGCACGGCGTGTGACAGATGGGACGCATGGGACCGAGTCCAGCAGCCGGGTATGACAACATCGCGCGTGACGCTATGGCGATTGGCGGACGGGCGGAACCACTATCCGGCAATCGAATTCGCAGGCTGTGCACCCATCTGTGGATACGGGGTGGATGACTCGATGCGTCGCTGTGCACACCTGTTGAAAGCGCTGTGGAACTAGTTCTAGATCAGTTGGCGACACGCAGTCTGACCTGCAACGTTGGATTTTCACATCTGTGCGGAGCGAAGAAGTCGAGGAGTCTGGCGGACGACGAGGAGGCGAACGGCTGGAGAACGACGCCCGACCCCCCAGCCGTCGCCCACAGGGTCTCCCACAGGCTGGGGATTTCGACCCGGATTGCCCGAATTTTGGTCGGATGAGCTACCGATGGACCAGAGGCCGAAGCATCAGTTGAGCGTCGTGCCCGGAGTCAGGGAACGAATAGGTCCCGCCTGCTCCGAAGGTCACCGTCAGCGGCACATCACCGTTGGTGTACGCCGCACTCCACCGTTTGGCGACGCCGCCACGACAGACCCCCGGCTCCTTGTGGGGCTTCCCTTTGCTCGCCCAAGTCGCGGATCCGGTGATCAACCCGGTGTCATCGCCGGTCAAGGTCACCCGCTTCGTCGCGCCATGACGCTTGACGGTGAGGGGGTCGAGGAACGGGGTCGCGAAATCATCCGCGAACCCTTCGACCCCGTCCGGCATCTGTGCGGGGTGGTCGAAGAAGACGCCAGTACCCACTGGCGTCCCGTTGCCAGCAGCGAAGCCCTCAGCATCGAGGAAACCGGCCGCGCCACCCGTAACGGCCTCCGCCGACCCGTCGCAGCGCCGCGACGCGAAACCCTGGCACGCGTCGCCAATCTGGCCGTAATCCTGCTCGAGGGATGGATGACCCTTGAAATACAGCCGATCGATCCCGTTTCCCAAGACTCCCCAGGCCGCGGACTGACTGTCGACCTGCACCTCCCCCCACACCTTGACGGGCGTCTGAACGAAATGCCTGCCCGACGGGCAGGTCGTCGTCCGCGGTTTCCCGTCGGCGGTGACGCTGAGGCGGACTTTGCCAAGCGGTCCGAGCTGTTCGCCCGAGTGCACGGTGCCAGCCTGGCTAAGCGAATCCCACAGGAAAGCCCGCCGCCCGACGTCGACCGACCACAGGTGATCCTCGCCGTGACGGTCGTAAACGCCGACCTCGAGAATCGTGCCGGTGTTCCCCGCTGTCCCGTCGCTGAACTGGTCGACGAACACGTTCACGTGCAACGGCAGACCGGTCGACGACGTCAGCTTCACGTCACCAGCGTCGAGGACGTTGGTGTCGAACTCGTGCTTACCACCACCTCGCGGAGCGAATCGCTCGACGGCATGGCGGCCGACCCGAACGACGTGATGCGGAACTGATCGAGTGCTCGTCCGGTGCCCGGTGCGTGCGGACGCGGTCGCTGGCGCGGCCACGGTCACGGTCACCAAGGCAAGTACCGCGACGACCCATAGGAGATGTGAGCGCATGAGGCGCACCGTAGCGGTCGTGTCGATGGCCGGGGACGCAACACACAAACGCAGTGTCGTGGCGCGGACCGATGCTCGACGTGGACCGCGAGCCACCGGTCTGTGTGTCAGAACCCCGACCGAGCCTCAGGCCGGGACGACCTCGATGTTCATCGACGCGGTGACCTCGGGGTGCAGCCGTACCGACACCGCATGGGTGCCAACCGTCTTGATGTGCGCGCTCGGCAGCTCGAGGCGCCGGCGGTCCAGCTTCGGCCCGCCGGCCGCTGCCACCGCCTCGACCACGTCGGCTGTCGTGACCGAACCGAACAGCCGGCCGCCGTCGCCGGCGCGCGAGGTCAACGTCACCTGGAGCGTCGCCAGCTGGCCGGCGATCTGCTTCGCCTCGCTGACGTCGGCGATCTCGCGCGTCGCGCGGCCGCGGCGCAGCGCCGTGACCTGCGTCTCGCCTCCGCGAGTCCACCGGATCGCGAGGCCCCGGGGCACGAGGAAGTTGCGGCCGTAGCCGTCCTTGACCTCGACGATGTCGCCAGGCTCGCCGAGCCCGGTCACCTGCTGAGTCAGGATGAGTTTCATCTCGAGCCTCCTCAGCGCGCCGTGCTCGTGTACGGCAGCAGCGCCATCTCGCGGCTGTTCTTCACCGCGGTCGCGATGTCGCGCTGATGCTGCGAGCAGTTGCCGGTCACTCGGCGGGCACGAATCTTGCCGCGGTCGGAGATGAACTTGCGCAGCAGGTTCGTGTCTTTGTAGTCGATGTAGGCGGTCTTGTCCTTGCAGAACTGACAGACCTTCTTCTTCAGCTTTCTGACGACAGGCTTGGCCATCGTGGTGCTCCAGTCAGTGCAAACCCTCGCAGTCGGAGGGGATGGTCGGGGAAGTCAGGACGGGTAGTTGTGGGCCGAGGCCTAGAAGGGCGGCTCGTCGGAGAAGCCGCCGCCGGACGGCGCGGGCGTCGCCCAGGGGTCGTCGTTCGCGGGCGCCGAGCCACCGCCGGACCCACCGCCGTACGACGAACCACCACCGCCGCCGCCACCGCGCGAGGCCTTCGTGACCTTCGCGGTCGCGAATCGAAGCGACGGACCGATCTCGTCGACCTCAAGCTCGACGACGGTGCGCTTCTCGCCTTCCTTCGTCTCATACGACCGCTGCCGCAGCCGCCCGGTCACGATCACGCGGCCGCCACGCTGCAGCGACTCCGCGACGTTCTCGGCGGCCTGCCGCCACACGGAGCAGCGCAGGAACAGCGCGTCGCCGTCCTTCCACTCGTTCGTCGCCTTGTCGAGGATGCGAGGCGTCGACGCGACCGTGAAGTTCGCGACAGCCGCGCCGCTCGGGGTGAACCGGAGCTCCGGATCGTCGGTCAAGTTCCCGATCACCGTGATGACAACGTCACCTTGTGCCATGTCGCCGCCCTACTTCGCCTCAGGCCGCAGCACCTTGGTGCGCAGCACTGACTCGTTGAGGTTGAGCTGCCGGTCGAGCTCCTTGACGCTGGCCGGCTCGGCCGTGACGTCGAGGATCGCGTAGATGCCCTCGACCTTGTGGTCGATCTCGTAGGCGAGCCGGCGGCGGCCCCAGACATCGATGTTGTCGACGGTTCCACCACCCTGGCGGATCACGTTGAGGAACGTCTCGAGTGACGGCTGAACCGTCCGCTCCTCGAGATCAGGATCGAGGATGACCATCAGTTCGTAGTGACGCATGCGTGCAACCCACCTCCTCTGGACTCGGTGCACGTCACCACGGTGGTGACGAGGCGGCCACGCACGCCGGAACGGCGGTCGTGACAGGAGGCTGCTCTGCGTCGAGCGCCGCCCAGGCTAGCAGTGGAAGGTGGGCGCGAGCCTAGACGCGGTGATCGCCCTTGCGGCGCTTGTCCACACCGGACGTGCGGCGCTTGTCGCCAGTCGCGCGGGTACGACGGTCCACCGGCACGGCCGTGGCGAGCAGGGCACGACCCCAGCCACTGGCGACGCCGAGGAAGACCAGCACCCCGATCGCGATCGGCAGCCCCCGGCTGTTGTCGGCGGCGGCCTCGATCGGCCCGTTGTAGATCGCCGCCACGGGAGAGGCGGACTCGGTGATCGGGCTCGCCGTGGTCGGCCCCGGCGCCACCACCGGGTTGGTCCCCTTCGGCGCCGGCGCGGTCAGGATGTTGGCCGGCAGCGGGGGAAGCGGCGGCAGCTTGATGCCGGTGGCGTGCGGCTTCGGTGCGGTCTTGTTCTTCCCCTTGTGGTTCTTGCCCTTCGAGTGTGACTTCGTGGGCTTCGTCGAGTGTCCCGACGACGGGCTGGAGTGTGGCGTCGGTGAGCTGCTCCCCGACGGCGACGAGCTCGGCGCGGGCTTCGCCGTGATGCTGGCCTGGCCGTGGACGACGAACCCGAGCGGCTCGGTCGCGGTCGCGGCCAGCGCGAACTGCCCGGCGTCGCGGGGCACGAAGCCGTTGGAACCGGACACGCTCTGGCCCCTGGCGATGGTCGTGCTGTAGACCGCCTTGCCCGACTTGGTGATCGTCAGCCCGACCGGCTCAGCCGGGTTCGTTGCGTTGCGGAACCCCACGCAGTCCCCGGCCTTGACCGTGCTGGCGGCCGGCGAGACCTGTAGCTTGCCGCTGCCGATCGCCGGCCCGGAGATGGTGATAATGGCGCAGCCCGAGCCGGCTGAGCCGCTCGCCGTACCCGCCATGACACCGCCCCCGGCGGCGACCAGCACCGCGCCGGCGATGACCACGGACCTACGCATGGCCACATCGTGCCCTGAAGACAGCCTCACAGTCACCAAACGAGGACCAACTCGATTCGTTACGCCGACCGGCGACGGGCTCGAATCCTCGGCGCAACCCATCGCAGGGCGTACCGGCAGAGGAGCGGACCATTCACGACCACCATCACGAGTCCGTACGGCGCGTCGGTCGCGGCGGCGAGTGAGACAGCGAGCACGTTGAACTGGGCGATCACCGCGACCTGCAGCGACACCGGACCGGCGGTCTCGAAGCGACGATGGAACGCCCGGATCGCCTCCGGTGTCCGCAGCCGTACGCCGCAGAGAATGGCGAGGCCGCGGACCAGGCCGAAACAGGTGCCGACGGCGAGCGCGACGACCGGACGGCCGGTCAGCGCCGCCAGCACCATCATGAGATAAACGCCGGCGGTCATCACATAGGTGCTCACGCCGACACCGATTTGCGCACCGAATCCGGCCGCGTACACCCAGCGCCGGTAGCGCCCGGTCCAGTTCTCGTCGACCTGGCGCGGGATCCGCGGCAGGTGGAAGCCGGCCACCTCCAGGTCCGAGGTGACCGTCACGGCGGCGGCGGCGACCGCGAGACCCGCAACGGTCGTGGCCGACAGGTGGCACAGATCAACCACAGCCGCGAGTCCGGCGAGGAGCCCGCCGAGCACCGCCCCGCCGGCCACGGCGCCGGCGACGAACCATGCCACCGTCGCGCCGTAGGCATGACCTCGACTGCGTTCGCCCAACGGTGTGAGCGTCGACAGCATCGAGATCCCGCACGGCGACCACGTCGAACGGACCGCGACCACGATCGCAAGGGCGAACGCGAGGGCGGAAACGGTGAGGGAAGCCATCGTCACCACCAAATCACGACAACGCCCAGTTGTCGCCGCCGGTGCCGTGTCGCTTGTGATCACTGGAATCGAGTCGCTAGCGTGCGCCAGCAATGCACGTTTGGGCGCCGGTCACCATCGCGAGCGCTCTCCTGCTCGCACTCAGCGGAAGTCAGAAGCTCCGCCGTCCCGCCCCGACCGTCCTCGCCTTGCGAAGCATCGGACTGACTCGGGCGGGGGTGGCCGCCGTGACGCTGCTCGGGCTCGCCGAGCTCATGGTCGGCGTCACCGCCATCACCTTCGGGACCCGCGTCACCGACGCGGCGGTTGCCGTCCTCTACGCCGGCTTCTCCGGCTTCCTCCTCCGCGCTCTCCGTACGCCGACGTCGTCGTGCGGCTGCACCGGCCGTGACGACACTCCGCCCACGATCGGCCACCTCGTCCTCACGACGACGTTCGCGGCGACCGCGATCGCCGCCGCCGCGGCCGGTGACCCGACGGGAGTCCGCAGCGGCGGCCCGGGAACCACCATCCAGGTGATCGCCGCACTCGGCTTCGCGGCGGTCGTCGCGTGGCTGGGCTGGGCGGTTCTCACGATCAGTCCGCGCCTCGCCGCGACCCGCCGTACCTGACTGGAAAGGACCCAGCGATGGTGGCCATCTCGATCGCCGAAGGTGTCGCAGTGCTGTTCCTCGGACTGCTCGTCGTCGGGCTGCTGCGCAGCCACGCCGAGATCCTGCGACGGCTGCACGACCTCGACGGCGGGCCCGAGGAGACATCCCGCACTGTCGTCCGGACCGCCCCCGGCACGGCCGCGGCCAACGCCCCGGCTCTTCCGCTGGCTGGTACGACGCTCGACGGCGAAGCCGTCGAGATCGCCCTCGCGGGATCGGCCGGCCGGACCCTGCTCGCCTTCCTCTCGGCCACCTGTTACACCTGTGAGCCGTTCTGGGCGGCACTGGCAGCCGGCGTCGACGTACCCGGCGGCGCCCGGGTCATCGCGGTCGTGCAAGCCGGCGACAGCGTGCCACGCCTGCAGAAGCTCGCCGGGCCGGACCTGCTGGTCATCGCCTCCGACGAGGCGTGGCAGAGCTACGAGGTCCCCGGTTCGCCGCACTTCGTGCACGTCGACGGACCGAGTGGTCTGGTCATCGGCGAGGGAACCGCTTCGACCTGGGCGCAGGTCCGCGACCTCCTCGAGCACGCCACCGGCGCCGGGCCGCAGCCGATCGACCTGCTGCCACCGGGCCGCGACAACGCCGAGCGGATCGATCTCGAGCTCGCTGCCGCCGGCATCGGGCCGGGACACGCCAGCCTCTACCCCGAGTCCTCGGCCGACTCGCTCCGCGGCGAAACGACGGACAGCGGTCTCCACGGTCGATGAAGGCTCACGGCCTGCGCGTCACCGCACCCCCGGCCTGGGACGTGCGGATCTTTCGTCGTACCGCGGACGTCGCGACGGTCGAACGCACGTTTCCGATCGTCCACGCCGCGAACTTCCCGCTGCCGGCCCGGCGCGGTGACTACGGCTCGGGCGCGGTCGAGATCATGGGGCCGACGAACGTGATGGTCGCCCTCGTCGAGCACGACCCGAGCGCGGCGGCGACGGCGCTGTTCAGCAACCGTGGCATGCCACGGGTTCATGCTGATGACTTCTCGCCGCGCGCGCTGCAACGGACGCTGCGCGGCCAGAGCGGCGTTCAGTACTTCTTCAACGAGGCCGGCCGCGCGTTCTGCCTGTACATCGTGCTCGGCAGTCACGCCCGCCGCAGGCGGCTGGTCGAGGAGGCCAGCCGCTTGGTCGCATCGATGGCGATCCAGTGACCTCGCCGACCGAACGGCTCGCCACCGCGGCGTCCACCGTCTTGTCGCGGCGGCTGTCCCGTCGCGGGTTCTTCGCTCGGGCTGCCGTCGTCGGGTCGGCCGTGACCGCAAACGGCCTCGACTACATCCTGCACCCCGGCACGGCATACGCCTCGGTCTGTGGCAGCGGGAACACGTGCAGCTCCGGCTGGACTGCGATGTGCTGCACCATCAACCACGGCGTGAACCAGTGCCCGCCGGGCACCTTCGCCGGCGGCTGGTGGAAGGCCGAGGGTGCCAACCTCTGCGGCGGTAGCGCGCGCTACTACGTCGACTGCCAGGCCGAGTGCAGCCATTGCGGCTGCCCGGGCGGCTCGCACTTCTGCCCTGAGCACTGCTGGGACTGCAAGCCGCACTGCGCGCACCACGGCACCTGCGATGAGCGTCGGGTGTGCCACAACGTGTTCCGCTACGGCCAGTGCGAGCTCGACCGGAAATGCGGCGGGCCGGTCGTATGTCGGGCGATCTCCTGCACCCCGCCATGGCGGTGGGCCAACTGCACCACGACCGCCGCAACGGACAACTTCACCGTGAGTCACTCGGCGCCCTGCCTGCCGGGCTGGTCCCACATCCAGAAGCGATACACCGAGCTCGGCTCCCAGTCCTCTGTCCTCGGGACGACCGTCGGCCGTGAGCACGTGACCGAGCACGGTCACACGCAGCACTACGAGCACGGGCGGATGTACTGGTCGAGGCACACCGGCGCGCACTACCTCGACGGTTCGGTGCTTCACCACTACCTGCATCTGCACCAGGCGTCGTCGGTGCTCGGGCTGCCGGTGACCGACGTCGAAACCACGCGCGACAAGCACGGCAAGCGCGCGAGGTTCCAGCACGGCGGCATCTACCACCAGCACGGTGGCGAGACCCACGCCCTCTGGGGAGCGATCTGGCACCGCTGGCGTGACCTCGACGGGACGGCCGGCCCGCTCGGCTACCCGACCACCGAGATCCGGCCGCTGCACCAGGACCAAGGAGACTTCGCCAGGTTCACCGGCGGATCGCTCTACCGGCCGAAAGGACGCTCGCCGTACCTCCTGCTCGGCGAGATCGCTGCCAAGTATCACCAGCTCGGTGCTGAGACCAGCCCGGTCGGGCTGCCCACTGCAGATCAGCACCCAGCAGTCGACGCCAAGGGCGTGGCCGGGACAGAGCTGCTCTGCGCCGCCGGGGCGATCACCCGCATCACCGGTCGGCCACAGGCCCACGGAGTGTGGGGCCCGATCTACACGACCTGGAACGACCAGGGCCGGGCCGGCGGCGAGCTCGGCTTCCCGGTCACCGACGTCACCGATGTCACGTTGCCGGACGGTCCTGGCCAGCAGTGCACCTTCGAGTACGGCGTTGCCACCTACGACCAGACGACCGGAGAGGTCACCGTCCGAACCGGCTGACTCCTCGACGCCTCAGCGCGCGAAGGCGGCACCGGAATCCGCTGCTCCGTCCAGCACTCCGCCGGCCGGGTCATCGACCCCGTCCCGTCGGACGACGTCGATCCGAGGCACGAGCACGTCGCGGACGACCAGGGCCATGAGCCACACCAGGACGACGTCGCGCGCGACGATGAACAACAGGTAGGTGTCCAGCGGTAGGCCCTGGTCGGAGTGGTCGAGCGCGATCAGCGTGTAGAGGTTGGCAATGCCCAGCGCCACCTCGCTCACCTGCCAGACCAGCAGCGACACCCACCGTGGGCGCGCGAGCACAGCGAGCGGCACCAGCCACAGCACGTACTGCGGCGAGTCGACCTTGTTGAGCATGACGAATCCGGCGACCAGAAGGAACGCGACCTGACCCACGCGGGGGCGGCGGGGCGCGAGCGCGACAAGCAGTCCCACTCCGGCGATGACGACCAGAACTGCGGCCTCCGCGATGTGGTTCAGCGACGTCGGTGTCGCGCTGCAGGTCCCCGCCGCAGCAGCAGGGGTGTTCATCGCGCGTCCGATCGCATCACCTGAGAACCAGTGTTGAACGACCAGCCAGACGCTGCCCCAGTCCGTTCCCCGGTCCCGGCTGAGCGAGAAGAACCAGCGCCATCCCGATAGCGGCTGCGCGTACTTGCAGTCACCGTTCGGGAAAAGGAAGTTGTTCGAGACCAGGATCGCGGGGACGTAGCAGGCGACGACGCCGGCCGCTGCACCGGCGATGGCGAGCAGCCCTGCCCGCCACTTGGCCGCCCGCAGGCAGAGCATGAGGATCGCAAGCAGCACGAACGCGGGATAGAGCTTGGTCGCGATGCCGATCCCGAGGAACACCCCTGCCAGGATCGGCGACCACAGCGGGGATCCACGGCTCCAGAACCACAGACCGAGCCCGGTCGCCGCGACGGCGGCGAGGTCCCAGTTCGTGAAGGCGTGCAGGAGCAGCGCCGGTGACAGCGCGACCATCATCGCGTCCCAGGCCCGGCGTCGACCGGCGATGCGAGCGACCGTCCAGGTCGAGACGAGCGCGCACAACGCGAGGCCGAGGGCGGTCACGTTGAAGAACGTCGTGTTGCGGCTACCGCTCGCGAGACCGGTCGCCGGGTCCTGGTCACCTCCGCCGCCGTGGATCGTCGACGTGACCTCGGCTGCTGCCCACATCAGACCGCCGATCACCGGCGGGTACTCCACCGGATGGTCGCCGTACGGCACGGACGTCGTACCGATCACGTTGCCATCGGCGTCGGTCTTCGCGTTCAGGCCCTCAGCTGTGTAGAGGGCGTACGTGTCGGTGTAACAGACCCGCGTGTACTGGTACTCGTCCGTGTACGAGTGGGTCAGGCACGGTGACTTCTGCAGGTACGCCAGGACGGTTACGAGGATCGTCGCTCCGAGCGCGATGCGCAGTGGCGTCCACCACCACGACGTCGTCCCGACCGCGTGGCGTCCCCATCGCCCGCCGATCAGCCGGGTGACCCCCGAGACGGCGGGGTCCTCCAGCGACGGGGTGTGGGTAGGCATCGACGCTGACGTTAGCGACGTCAGTGACGCTCGCGCTGATGGTGACGCGCGTGCGGCGGCTTGAGCTTCGTCGGCCCACCACTCGGAGTTCCGGTCGGCGACTGGCTCGGGGTGATCGTCTCGGTGGGAGTCGGCTTGCTCGTCGGCGTCTTGGTCGGCGTCTTGGTCGGCTTCGCGGTGACCGTCTCGGTCGCGGTCGGCGACGGCGATCCGGTCGGCTTCGGACTCCTGGTGTGCTGGATGACGATCGCCGACGGTGTCGGGAACGGCTCCGGCGTCGCGTTAGCGAGGGCGACGTTCATCATCATCTGCCAGATCTCCGCCGGCAGCGTGCCACCGAACACCTCGCCGGTGCCACCACTGAGCGGCCGGTTTCGGTTGACGTTGCCGATCCACACGGTGGTGCACAGCTGCGGGGTGAAGCCCGTGAACCAGGCGTCGACGTTCTGGCCACTGGCGTTGCCGACGGTGCCGGTCTTGCCGGCAGAGGGCCGCCCCGACAGGGCTCGTCCGTACGCCGTCCCGCCCGGCTGGAGCACCTTGGTCATCGCATAGATGGCCGAGGCCATGATCCCCTTCGGAAACACCTGCTCGGTGTTCGCCTTCGGGTCCGCCGTGTAGACGTGCTGCCCGTTGTTGGTCGTCACCGACTTGACCAGGTACGGCGTCGCCCGCAGCCCCTGCGCCGCCACGGTGGCGTAGGCGTTGGCAAGCTCGAGCGGCGAGACGTCCGTCGGACCGAGGGTCACGTCGGGGACCGCCGGCAGCTTGCGGCTCGCCGGGATCCCGGCCGACTCAGCGGCCTTGACGACGGTCTTCGGGTCGATCTGCTTGGCCAGCGGCACGAAGACCGTATTCACCGACTTCGCGAACGCCGCGAGCAGCGTGCAGCCATAACAGCTCTCGCCCGCCGACGCGTTGTGGATCGTCTGACCGTCCACAGTGACCGTCGGCGGCCCGTCGAACGTGTCTCCGAGCGAGATGCCCTGCTTCAGCGCTGCGATCAGGGTGAAGAGCTTGAACGACGATCCCGGCGGTCGCGCCCAGAACCCGGTGGAGCCGGACAGGTCGATACACGCGTCGGGGTTCTGCTTCTTGTGTCCGCAGTACTCCCGGCCGCCGTAGAGCGCGCGAATGGCTCCGTCACCCGGTACGACCGAGATCGCGCCGGACTCCGGCGTGCCGGAGTTGTTCGTCGGAAGCACCGTGTTCTCGGCGTTGACCAGCGCGTCCTCGGCGGTCTTGTCGATCGTCGTGACGATCTTGTAGCCGCCGAGGTCGAGCTGGCTCTGCTGAAAGCCGTCGGCGTTGATGAGCTCGTGCTCGACGGCGTTGCGGATGAAGCACTCCTGCGCCTGGCAGGCGGTGCTCGCCGCCCCGTGCTTGCGGGTGTGCGGGAAGTGGAGCTTGTCAGCGACCGACTGCTTGAGCCAGCCCTGCGAGACCATGCCGCTGACGACGTACTGCCAGCGCGCCTGCGCTGCGACCTTCGCCGACTTGCTGACCCGCGGGTCGTACAGGCTCGGTGCCCGGATGACCGCCGCGAGCAGCGCGCCTTGGGAGACGCTGAGGTTCTGCACCGTCTTGTTGAAGTACGCCTTGGCGGCTGCCTCGATCCCATAGGCGTTGCGCCCGAAGTAGATGGTGTTCAGGTAGTCGTCGAGGATCGTCGCCTTGGACTCGCTCTGCCCGAGCTTGGCCGCGATGATGATCTCTTTGAGTTTGCGGGTCAGGGTGCGGTTCGGGCTGAGGTAGGCGTTCTTCACGTATTGCTGGGTGATCGTCGACCCGCCCTGGCTGATGTCACCGCCTTTGAGGTCGACGAGCAGCGCGCGGATCATTCCGGTCGGTGAGATCCCGGGCTCGGAGTAGAAGTGCCGGTCCTCGGCGGCCAGTACGGCGTGCTGCACCGGCTTCGGGATCTGGTTCAGCTGGACGTCGGTGCGGGTCGTCGACCCGATCGTCGTAATCGGCGTCTTGCCGTCGCTGTAGTAGAGCGTCGTCGTCTGCGCCGCGGCGATGGCACTGACGTTAGGGATGTTCGTGCGCGCGTAAGCCAGTCCGGCGAGCGCCCCGCAGACCAGCGATGCGGCGAGGACGCCCCAGAGCACTTGCTTGGGGCGCGGCGCGATCTGCGCAAGGTTCACTGGCTGCGGTTCCGTGTGTGATCAGGCCTGCGAGCTCGAGCGCGACCGGCGCCGAGACACAGACTCACCTGTTCCGAGGACGTAGGACGCCACGAGGTAGTTCCAGCCGCAGCCCAGGCACACCTCGACGGCGAAGACGGTGAACTCCGGCAGGACGGTCGCGAGCTCGCGCAGCTCCTTGCGGGCCCGCGCCCGGCCATTTCCGCCGTTCGGGAAGTCATCGCCGAACGCGTAGAGGACCAACGTGAGGTCCTCGGCGTTGCACACCGGGCAGGTCTCGCCGGTCGGGAGGCCGTGGTAGCGGGCGGCCCGACGCAGGTAGATCTGCGCGTCGCAGGCCTCCTCCGGTCGCAGCCGGCCGGCCTTCAGGCTGTGCAGCGCCGCGCGTTTTGCCAGCGAGTAGTCGACGACGCACCGGGCTCCCGGCTCGTCCACCAACGACCGCTGGGTCAGCATCGCGTCACCATACGCCGCGCCGCTGAGCATCCTCTTCAGGCTTGCCTCGTCGCACGTAGCTCAAAGCGCTCGCCCCGTGGCACGTAGCTCAAGACGCTCGCCTCGTGGCACGTAGCTCAAGGCGGGCTAACTGCAGGGGCACAGCTTCCACTGCTGGTTGCGTGTCGCGGGCCGGAGATGGCTCGCTCTCTGAGGCGTGAGCTGTTAGTGGTGCTGGAGCACCGTCAACGGCTTACAACCCGCGCGGGCTGACTGCTGGGCGCCGCTCGCCACCACGGCGCGGTCGCGCTGGCCGGGCCGACTTTCTAGGGTCGTGAGTAGGTGGTGCCGTGGGAGCGTCGCTAACAACTCACGACACGCGATGAACCACAACCGGCCGACGAAACCGGGCCGGGCGGGAAGCCTCGCCCCCGCAGTTAGCCGCTTTTCGCCCTAAGCCGGGCCCGCAACCGGCCGACGAAACCTGGCCGGGCGGGAAGCCTCGCCCCCGCAGTTAGCCGCTTCGCTCTGACCTAACCCCCGCAACACGCCGGTTCACCGGGAATTTGCCTGGATGCCACCCGGCATGTACCTTCTCCGATGTATCACTTCGATACATCGAGATCATCCGCGCGATCAGCCCTTTGGAGCGTCCTCGTGAGCAGAAAGTCCGGCGTGCTCGACCTCGCCGTACTCGGTCTGCTGCACGAGTCTTCCCTGCACGGCTACGAGCTGTCCAAGCGTCTCAAGGGTGTCCTCGGTCCGTTCCGCGCCATCTCCTACGGCAGCTTGTATCCCTGCCTGTCGGAGCTGCAGCGGGCGGGCTACATCACGACGGACGACTCGGCGAGTGAGTCCGGTCCCGGCCGGCGCAAGAAGCACGTCTACAAGTTGACGGCCGAAGGCAAGGAGCGGCTCCAGGAGCAGCTCGCCGAAGGTGGCCCGTCGACCTGGGACGACGAGGCGTTCGGCGTCCGGTTCGCGTTCTTCTCCCAAACCGATGCCGAGGTTCGGCTCCGCATCCTCGAGGGCCGGCGCAGCCGGCTCGAGGAGCGCAAGGCGAACGCGAGCACCGAGATGACGAGCACTCGCGAGAAGCTCGACCGCTACACCCTCGAGCTCCAGCGCCACGGCCTGGAGTCCGTAGAGCGCGAGGTGCGCTGGCTCAACGAGCTCATCGCCACCGAACGCGACGGAGTGGCCGCCCGGCCGCACCGGGCCGGCCGTGCCGCCAAGAGCAGCGCCGCCGCCACCAAGACCCCGTAAACGCTGACCCTCAGCATCTGAAGGAGAACACCACTCATGGGTTCCATCCGAGTCGCCATTGTGGGCGTGGGCAACTGCGCCTCGTCCCTCGTTCAGGGCGTCGAGTTCTACCGGAACGCCGACGCTGAGGCTCGCGTACCGGGGCTGATGCACGTCGAATTCGGCGGCTATCACGTCCGTGACGTCGAGTTCGTCGCCGCCTTCGACGTCGACGGCAAGAAGGTCGGGCGCGACCTCTCCGAGGCGATCGTCGCCAGCGAGAACAACACGATCAAGATCTGCGACGTACCGCCGTCCGGCGTCATCGTCCAGCGTGGCCACACGTACGACGGCCTCGGCGACTACTACCTCGAGATGATCGAGGAGTCCGACGAGGAGCCGGTTGACGTCGTGCAGGTCCTCAAGGACGCGGACGTCGACGTCCTCGTCTCCTACCTGCCGGTCGGCAGCGAGGACGCGGACCGCTTCTACGCGCAGTGCGCGATCGACGCCGGTGTGGGCTTCGTCAACGCGCTCCCGGTCTTCATCGCGAGCGACCCGGTCTGGGCGAAGAAGTTCGCCGACGCCGGCGTCCCGATCGTGGGTGACGACATCAAGAGCCAGGTCGGCGCGACCATCACGCACCGGGTCCTCGCGAAGCTGTTCGAGGACCGCGGCGTCGAGCTGCTGCGCACCTACCAGCTGAACTTCGGCGGCAACATGGACTTCAAGAACATGTTGGAGCGCAAGCGCCTCGCGTCGAAGAAGCTCTCCAAGACCCAGTCGGTCACCTCCCAGATTCCGCACGAGATGCGCGGCGCCGACGTCCACATCGGACCGTCGGACCATGTGCCGTGGCTCGACGACCGCAAGTGGGCCTACGTCCGGCTCGAGGGCCGCAGCTTCGGCGACACCCCGCTGAACCTGGAGTACAAGCTCGAGGTGCACGACTCCCCGAACTCCGCAGGCGTCATCATCGACGCGGTTCGCGCCGCGAAGATCGCCAAGGACCGCGGCATCGGTGGACCCGTGCTCTCCGCGTCGTCGTACTTCATGAAGAGCCCGCCGGTGCAGTACAGCGACGACGAGGCGCGCGAAGCCGTCGAGGCCTTCATCAAGGGCGAGATCGACAGCTGAGACCCAGCACGACGCGAACGGCCCGGGACGGTAGTCCCGGGCCGTTCGCACATCCGTCCGCCTCGGGAGCCACCGTGTCGCGAGCCGCCGCCGTCCGCTCGCTCTTCGGTGAACGCTGGTTCCGGTGGCTACTCGCCGCCAGGCTGACCTCGCAGGCCGCCGACGGCCTGTTCCAAACGAGCCTGGCCGGCGCCGTCTTGTTCAATCCCGAGCACCACACCGGGCCGACCGAGGTCGCCGCGGGCTTCGTCGTCCTGCTGCTTCCCTACAGCCTGATCGGGCCGTTCGCGGGCGTCTTCCTCGACCGTTGGCGGCGACAGCGCGTGCTGGTCGGCGGCGCGGCGATCCGCTCGGTCTTCGTCGTCGGCACCGCGACGATCCTGCTCGCGCACGGGCCGAGCGGCCTGCCGTTCGCCCTGACGGCACTGGTCGGCCTCGGCGTTAACCGGTTCTTCCTCGCTGCGTTGTCCGCCGCCCTGCCGAGCGTCGTGAGTCCGCGGCGCCTGGTCCTCGCCAACTCGATCAGTCCCACCGCCGGCACCGTGGCGACGATCGCCGGCGGCGGAATCGGTCTCGGCCTGCGCGCCGTCGGTGGCGGGGGCGATCACGGTGACGGGCTGGCGGCTCTGGCCGCGGCGGCCGGGTACGCCCTCGCCGCACTGGTCGGGTCGCGACTCCCCAGCGAGTCACTCGGGCCGCACCCGCGGGACGCCAGCCCGCTTCGCCGGCAGCTCGCGACCGTCGCCACCGGGCTGGCAGCCGGCCTCGGTCACCTCCGGCGGCACCCCATCGCTGCGCGCGCGCTCGGCGTGATCTTCGCGCAACGGCTGGTCTTCGGCGTCTGGTCGATCATGACGCTCTTGCTGTACCGCAACGCCTTCACGACCGACGGCGTCCTGCACGCCGGTTTGTCCGGAGTGGCGCAAGCCGTCGCGTTCGCCGGCCTCGGGCTGGTCACCGCGGCAGCGATCACCCCGTGGGTAACGGAACGCATCGGCCGACGGCGGTGGATCGTGGTCGTCACGGCTGGCGCCGCCGTCACGCAACTCGCGTTCGGCGCTCCCTTCGCCAAGGCGCCGTTGCTCGCGTCATCGTTCGCGCTGGGTTTCGCGACGCAGGCGACGAAGGTCTGCGTCGACACCCTCGTCCAGGCCAATGTCGACGACGACTACCGCGGACGGGTGTTCTCGATCTATGACACTTGCTTCAACCTGAGCTTCGTCGGTGGCGCGTTGCTGGCGGCGGCGACGTTGCCGGCCAACGGCCGCTCGCTGGTGACGCTGGTCGTGATGTCAGCGGCGTACCTCGCGATCGCCGCGACCTACTGGCTGGCCGAACGCCGCTCAGTGGCCGAGCAGGCCGCCCAGCAGGCCGGTCGACGTCGGCTTCGGTGAGGCCGTCGGGAGCAGCCCGACGACCTTCTTGACGACGGTGCCGACGGTCCCGACCACGTTGTCCACGGGGCTCTTGGTCGGCTTCGGGCTGGGGTGACCCGGGCCGGTCGGCGGCGTCGTCACTGGATGGGTCGGCGGCGTGGTCGTGTGATGCCCGTGAGGCCGCGAGCCGCCGCCACCCTGCGGTGCGTTCGGTGCGACGAGGCTCTGCACCGAGACGTTGCCCACCTGCGTGGTCGCCTGGCCGCCCGAGTACTTGTCGAGGGCATTGGCGACCCCGGTCTCGCTGCCGCCGAGCTTGGCGACGACGACCCCCCACGAGCCACCCTGGCCGCGCCAGGCAAGGGCCCGGTTGTACCGCAGCTGCGCGCTGGAGCCGGAGGTCGAGTCTGCGATCGCGATCGGCAGGACCTGCTCGCTGCGCGCTGTCCCCGCCGGCAGGGACACGACGTGGTGCGACCAGGCGGCGACCACGATGTTGGCGGTGGACGGGCCACTGTTGTCGATGCCGGCGGCCAGATCTTGCAACTGCAGGTCCGCGCGGACCAGGTCTGGTACGACGACTGCCTCCGCAACGACGGCGTTCGTGCCCCGGTCGGACAGGTGCAGCGGCGCCGGGTTCGTGGGCAGCGCATCGCCGCTCAGCAGCACCTGCGACAGCGCAGGGACGGTGAGCGAGCGAGCGGAGGAGTTCGTGATGGAGCTCGGGCCGCGCAGCGAACCCACCGTGACGGCGACCGAGCGCGTGGCCTCAACGGCGGAGTGGTCAGGTACGGCGAGGGTGTCGCCTGCGATCTCGACCTGCATGCCAGGGCCGTGCTGCGCATCGATCACAGCGGTCCCGGTGCGGAGCTGCTGGCGCGCGCCGTTGACAACGGCGACTGCGGCCGGGCGGCCGTTGCCGCCGACATACACGACGCGGCCACGCGTGATCAGCTCGGCGTTGCCGCTCGCGGCCGTGCGAACCACGTAGTCGAACGGGACTCGTTGGCCGGCCCGGGCAGCCCTCACCACGCCCGACGGCGAGACCAGCTTCGCGTTCTTCACGGCACCGAGCGTGGTCGCTGCTTTCTCGACCGGGCCTTCGGTGCGGGTCAGGGCGACCGTGGACCCCACGGCAGCGACCAGGATCGCCGCCGTACCCAGCGCTACCGCCGGGTGTCCGGTTCGCCCCATGTATCCAGTATCGGCACGCTCGCCGACGAAGCCATGACACGTCGGGACTATCTAGGTCCTAGTCAATTGTGACTATGTCCTGGTCGGCCGCCCACTCGTGGAGCGCCGCGAGCGCCTCCTCGCGACTCATCGGGCCGCGCTCCATCCGCAGTGCGAGCAGGTGTTGGTAGGCCTTCCCGACCAGCGGTCCGGGAGCGAGGCCGAGCTCGGCCATGATCTCGTTTCCGTCGAGGTCCGGCCGGATGCGGTCGAGGTCCTCCTGCGCCGCGAGCTCCTCGATCCGTTGTTCGAGCGAGTCGTACGCCGCTGCCAAGGCACGCGCCTTGCGAGCGTTGCGGGTAGTGCAGTCCGAGCGGGTCAGCAGGTGCAACCGGCCGAGCAGCGGCCCCGCGTCGCGCACGTATCGACGGACGGCCGCGTCGGTCCAGGTGCCGCCGCTGTAGCCGTGGAAGCGCAGGTGCAGCTCGACCAGTCGGGCGACATCGTCGATCACGTCCTTGGGATACCGCAGCGCCGCCATCCGTTGCTTCGTCATCGAGGCGCCGACCACCTCGTGATGGTGGAAGGACACCTTCCCCCCGGGCTCGATCGACTTGGTCTTCGGCTTGCCGATGTCGTGCAGCAGCGCCGCCATCCGCAGGACCAGGTCCGGCCCGTCGGGCTCGAGTGCCATCGCCTGCTCGAGGACGGTGAGCGTGTGGGCGTAGACGTCCTTGTGCCGGCGATGCTCGTCCACCGTCTCGGTGAGCCGGCCGACCTCTGGGAGGCAGTATGCGATCAGCCCCGTCTCGACCAGCAGCTCGAGGCCGCGTCTCGGGTCTGGCGAGCAGATCAGCTTTGTCAGCTCGTCACGGATCCGTTCCGCGCTCACGATCTCGATCCGGCTCGCCATCGACCGGATCGCCTCGACCACCTCCGGCACGACATCGAATCCGAGCTGTGCCGCGAAGCGAGCGGCGCGAAGCATCCGCAGCGGATCGTCGTCGAAGGACTGCTCCGCGGTGATGGGAGTCCGGAGCTGCTTCGCGATCAGGTCGTCGAGCCCGCCGTACGGGTCGACGATCGGCTTTGCCGCGTCGACGGGGAGCGCGACCGCCATCGCGTTGACGGTGAAGTCGCGGCGCCCGAGATCACCCTCGATCGTGTCGCCGAAGGCCACCTCCGGCTTGCGTGACGTGGCGTCGTAGGAGTCACTGCGGAACGTCGTGATCTCGCAGCGGTGACCGTCGACCTGGACGCCGACCGTGCCGAACTCCATCCCCATCGTCCAGGTGGCGCCGAGCGGGGAGATCAGCTCGAGGATCGTCTCGGGGCGCGCGTCGGTGGTGAAGTCCAGGTCATTCGTCTCGCGGCCGAGCAACGCGTCACGCACGGGACCGCCGACCAGGTACAGCGCGTGGCCGGCCGCCGCGAACCGAGCGGCCAGCGGGTCGGTGACGGCGCTCATCCGGACGAGCTCCCGCACGGCGAGCCGAGCGGCGTCCGCGAACGAGCGAGGATCCTGCGAAGGCACGCGGAAAGACTACGAGCGAATCGGAATCGGCTGTGGCGGCGCTTACGATCGGGGCATGTCCCCCGCCTCCCGCGACCGGCTCCGGCGGGTCGAGGAGACCTCGGCGGGGGGCCTCGTGGTCGACGGCGTGGACGGTGCGCGCCGGGCCGCCCTGATCGGGCGGCTGGACCGCCGCGGTCGGCTTCGCTGGTCACTGCCGAAGGGGCACGTCGAGGCGGGCGAGACCACGGAGGACGCGGCGATCCGTGAGGTCGCCGAGGAGACCGGCATCACCGGGCGGGTCGTGGCGCCGCTGGGCACGATCGACTTCTGGTTCGTCGCGGACGGGCGGCGGATCCACAAGACGGTCCACCACTTCCTGATGCTCGCAAGCGGCGGGGAGCTCTCCGATGAGGACGTGGAGGTCGAGCAGGTCGAGTGGGTGCCGCTCGACGAGCTCGCGAGCCGACTCGCCTACGACGACGAGCGACGACTGATCGAGCGCGTCCCCGGCCTGCTAGCGGACACGGCGTAATGAACGGACAGCGGTGAGCCGGGTACGACGCCGCTCACCGGCGGCGCTGGTCAGGCCGCTCCTCGTCGCGCTGCTCGCGGTAGCGCCGCTGATCGTCGCGCTCCCGTCCCGGGCTGCCGCGTCGGAGACGACCACGACGACCACCAATCCGATCCAGATCACGCTGACCCGGCTGACACCGATCGCTCCGCAACCCGGCGACACGCTCGTCCTTGCCGGCACCCTGACCAACACGAGCGCCGACACGATCAGCGACCTGTACTACGCACTGAAGCTCGCGCCGACGTTCTACTCGGCGCGGAGCTCGCTGGACGCCTACGCCGCGGACCAGGACGGGGTGTTCGATCCGAGCTTCCTGACCTTCGGCGCCAAGCAGGCAGACCCGTCGTACCTCGCCGCCGGTGCGAGCGAGCCCTTCCGGCTCGAGGTGCCGGTCGACTCGCTGGCGCTGGGCACCTCCTGGCAGGTCAGGGCCATGGGCATCTCCGTGAGCAGCTACGGATCCTCGGTCGGGCACCTGCGGACCCTGTTGCCGTGGGCGCCGCGAGCGGCGACAGGGACGATGGGCGCGCGGACGGGGGTGGCGTGGGTGTGGCCGCTCATCGACCGCCCCCACCGAGCGATGCCAGGCAACTGGGTGGACGACGACCTCGCCCCACAGATCAACGCCACCGGCCGGCTGACCACGCTCGTGAACGCCGGGCTGGCGGCCGAGCAGCAGCAAGGGGCCGGCAAGCACTCGACCACGACGAGCGTTCCGATCACCTGGGCGATCGACCCGATGCTGCTCGACGAGGTCAAGGCGATGACGACGCCCTACAAGGTCCCCGGCTCGGACGGAGCCGTCACCGGCTCCGGCTCGGAGTCGGCCAAGCAGTGGCTGCCGCTGGTACACAGCGCGGTCACCCGATCCGAGGCGTCGGTCCTGGCGTTGCCGTACGCCGATCCCGACGTCGTCGCCGCGATCCGCGCGGGCTTCGGTGCCACCGTCGCGGCGGCCGCCGTCACCGGCCGCGAACGCCTCTCGTCACTGCTGCCCAGCGCCACGACGCTCGACTACGGCTGGCCGCCCGGTGGCTTCGCCGACCCTCGCAGCCTCGGCGCACTGCGCGCGAGCGGAGACAACACGGTGCTGCTCTCCTCCGACGCCGTGCCCTCCGCCGGTGACCCGACCTACACCCCGACCGCACATGCCCAGGTGTCCGCGAACGGCGTTCCGGTCGACGCGCTGCTCACCGACGCGACGCTCGACAACGTCATCAACGACGGGCTGGACAATCCCGACGGCTGGCGGGTCTCGCTCCAGCGCTTCCTCGCGGAGACCCTCATGATCCAGCGGGAGCAGCCCAGCACCGTTCGCGATCTCGTCGTGATGCCCAACCGGCGCTGGGCGCCCGACCCGACGTACGCTGCCGCGCTGCTCGCCGACACCGGCAAGGTGCCGTGGATCTCGCCGATCACCCTGCCCGCCGCCGACGACGCACCCGTCGACGCCAACATCGTGCGCCGGCCGCTCACCTATCCAGGGTTCGCCCGCCACAACGAGCTGCCGCCGGGCTACCTCAAGCAGGTCGGGGACGTTCGGCGGCAGATCAGTGCCTTCTCGGCCATCCTGCCGAGCACCGACACCTCCACCCAGCCGTTGAGCAACGCCGAACAGGTCACGATCTCCTCAGGTTGGCGAATCGACCACGCTGGCTCACTGATTGCTCTGGACAAGCTCAGGTCGCTGGTCTCCCACCAGATGAATCAAGTGCGGATCACCTCTCGTCCCGGCAGCTACATCACGCTGACCAGCCACGGCGGCAAAGTCCCGATCACCGTCGAGAACAGCCTCGACCAAGCCGTCACCGTCATCGTCAAGATCAAGAGCCAGCGCCTGACCCTCGCGCACGGCGGCCAGCAGACGGTCTCACTGCCCGCCCACCAGCAGACCCGCGTCGACCTGCACGCGGACGCCAAGACCTCCGGTGTGTTCAAGGTGACCGTCCGCCTGCTGACCCCCCGCGGTCAGCCCTACGGCTCGACGACCTCAACGCGGCGTGGCACCGAGCTCTACGTGCGGTCGACCGTGTACGGCACCATCACTCTCGTGATCACGGGGGCCGCGACAGGTGCACTGATGCTCGCCGTCGCCATTCGGCTGGCTCGCCGAGCCCTCACGTCCCGCCGCACGACCGCGCCTGCGGCATGAAACCGATCACCATCCGGCCGGACGCGATCCCCGCCTTCATCCCGCAGCCCACCGACGAGGAGCCCGAGTCCGCCGGGTCGGCGCTCGCGCGAAGCGGAGTGATGATGGCGGCCGGCACGGTCGCCTCGCGCGGCACCGGGTTCATCCGGACCGTGGTGATCGCCTCCGCGATCGGCGGTGGAGGCGTCGCGAACGCGTACGCCGTCGCCAACACGGTTCCGAACGCGCTCTACGACCTGCTGCTCGGCGGGATCCTGTCGGCCGTCATCGTGCCGCTGCTGGTCCAGGCGGCGCACGACGATGATGACGACGGCGAGGTCTACGCCCAGCGGCTGCTGACGATGGTGACCGTCGCCTTGACGGTGATCGCGATCTTTGCCGTCGTACTCGCGCCGTTGATCATCAAGGCCTACGCCGGCGGCGCGAAGGAGCAGCAGCGCGCCCTCGCGGTCACGTTCGCCCGCTACTTCCTCCCGCAGCTGTTGTTCTACGGCGTCGGCGCGACGATCGGCGCGATCTTGAACGTCCGCGGTCGGTTCGCCGCGCCGATGTGGGCACCCGTTCTCAACAACGTCGTGGTCATCGCATCCGGCATCGCCTTCGACGTCGTGACGCATACGGCTCCTCGCCCCGGCCACCTGACCCATCAGCAGACCCTGATCCTCGCGGTCGGCACGACGGCTGGCGTAGTGCTCCAGACCATCGCGCTGCTGCCCTCGCTGCGCGCGGTGGGCTTCCGCCTGAAGGCGCGGTGGGACTGGCGCGGTGCCGGCCTGCGCCGAGCCGGGCCATTCGCGGGCTGGGTGCTCGGGTACGTCGTGACGAACCAGCTCGGCTATCTCGTGATCGTGCAGTTCGCGGAGGCGGTCGGCAACGGCAAGGGCGTGTACGCGCTCTACTCCTATGCCTACATCCTGTTCTCGTTGCCGTACGCGATCGTTGCGGTCACGGTGATCACTGCGCTGTTCCCTCAGATGAGTCGCAGCGCGACCGAGGGCGACGAACCGGCCGTCGCCAGGGCGCTGTCGCAGGGGTTGTCGATCGCGGGCGTGGTCCTCGTGCCGGCCACCTTGATCCTGGTCGTCCTCGGCCCACAGATCGCGGTCGCCGTCTTCCAGCACGGGCAGGTGTCGCCGGGCAACGCGCAGCAGACCGGTGACATCCTCGCCGCCTTCGGGATCGGCCTCGTGCCGTTCTCGATGTTCCAGATGCAACTGCGCGCCTGGCTGGCGGTCCGTGACTCTCGGACGCCGATGATGGTCAATCTCTGGGTCACCGCGATCAACCTCGTCGTCGACGGGATCCTGTACATCGTGCTGTCGACGAAGCACATCGGCGTCGGCCTTGCGGTCGGCTACGCCGTGTCCTACATGATCGGTGCCCTGATCTTCATGGTGAAGCTGCGTCGCCGGATTCCGGTCCCCGAGAAGACCTATGTCATCCGCACTCATGTCCGGCTGCTGCTGGCCGCCGTGATCGCCGCGATCCCCGTCGAGATCGTCACCCACGTGCTCAGCGGCGACTTCCAAGCCAAGCCGCTGGGCGCCGTGGTCACGATCGTGCTCGGCTCCGGCTTCGGACTTGTGGCATTCGTCCTGGTTGCCCGCCGGATCCGGATCTCGGAGATCGATCAGCTCCGGGGGATGCTCCCTGGCCGTCTCGGCAGAGCCGGCTGAGCCCACACGATCACCCGGCTAGGCCATTCAGCCGCAAGATCGCGTGCTCAAGGGTGAAACGAAACGCGCCGACATCCATTGGGTGACCCGACAGCCCCTTCCCGTGCGCGACGACGCCGGCATGATGAGCCTTGTCACGTTGGGCAAGCTCGGCGTCCTGTTCGGAATCATCGGCGTGTTCGGGTACGACGGCTTCGCGGTCATGTCGAACAACGTCTCGACCGAGAGCGACGCGCAAGACGCGGCCTACGCGGCCAGCCAGGCCTGGCACGACAACAACCGGAGCATCACCCTCGCCTACCAGGCCGCCGTCAACTCGGTCGCCGACAAGGGCGAGATCGTGCTTCGTGAAGGGTTCACCGTCGAGCCGGACGGCACGATTCATCTGCAGCTGCGTCACACCGCGAAGACGGTCGTCTTCCAACGGATCGGGCCGCTCAAGCACCTCATCGTCACCACCCAAAGCGGCGACGCCAACTCCGTGAACTGATGCGACGTACCGCTCGGGCACTCACCGCGCTCGTCGGCATCGCCACGGCGGTCGTCACGACGGGCGCCGTCCCGCGCGCGCACGCCGACCCGCTCGCCGACGCCAAGTCCCGCGCAGCGGCACTGCAGAAGACGGTTGAGCGGCTCCGGACCCAGGCCGAGGTCGCGATCGAGAAGTACGACGCGGCGCAGGGCCGGCTGGCGATCGCGGTGGCAGAACGCGGTCGTGCCGACCAGCAGCTGTCACGGATCCAGACGTCCGCGGCGGCGGCGCAGCAGGACGTCATCGACCGCGCTCGCCAGCTGTACGAGATGGGTGGCAGCTCGACGATCGTGGCCTCGCTGTTCAGCGGCGAGTCGGCCAACCAGACCCTCGACCGGTATGCCCTTGCCGGCTCCGTGCTCGACTACTCCACCGCCGTGTCGGCGGCGGCGCAGGCCACCCTCGCCCAGGCGCACGCCCTGGATCAGCGCGACGCACGCATCTCCCGCCAGATCACCCAGCTCCAGGTCGCGCGCAGCCAGGCGGCGATCCGCGTCCAGGCCCTCCTGAAAACGCAGCGCAAGGCGCTCGCCGCGGCGAACGGCACCGTCCGCCGGATCATGCGGGCCAACGCGCGGGCCGCCGCGCGGGCCGCTGCGGCGAACTTCGCAAGCGCCGTCACGACGGCCGGCGGGCCGATCAACCCGAACGGTCCGATCAACCCGCCGAACAATGTCGCCGCGACCGCGATCGCGGCGGCACACAGCCGGCTGGGGGTGCCCTACGTATGGGGGGCGACCGGCCCGAACAGCTTCGACTGCAGCGGCCTGACGCAGTGGTCGTACGCCCACGCCGGCATCGCGCTTCCGCGCACCGCAGCCCAGCAGTGGTACTCCGGTCCGCACCCGGCGCTCGCCGATCTCGAGCCGGGGGACCTGCTGTTCTGGGCGACCAACACGTCGGCGCCCTCGACCATCCACCACGTCGCGATGTACATCGGTCGCGGCATGATGATCGCCGCGCCGCACACCGGCGCGAACGTCCAGGTGCAGCCCGTCTACATGACCGGCTTCATCGGCGCCACCCGTCCCTGGGCCCACTGAGTTCATCGCCGAACCGTCTCGAATCGTTGATTCGAGCCGGTCCAAACCAACGATTCGGGACGGTTGGGCAAGAACGTAGGATCGTGCGGTGCAGCCGCAGGCCGAACCCGGCACGCGGTTCGACGACCGGTATCGGCTTGACGAGCAGATTCCGACCCGCACCGGCAACGCACTGTGGCGCGGCACCGACGAAGTGCTCGGCCGGCCGGTGACCATCCGACTGGTCACCGAGGCCACCAAGGCGCAGTTCACCGAGCTCTGCGACGCCGTCAGCCGGGCCGGTCAGGTCTCCGACGCCAGATGGGTCCGGGTCCTCGACGTCGGCAGCGAGGCCGAAGGCCGGCAGCGGACGTTGTGGGTCATCAGCGAGTGGGTCGACGGACGGTCTCTCACGTCCACCGTCCGCAGCGAACCGCTGCGCGGGCCCGTCGCGACGCAGATCGTGCTGGCCTGCGCGCAGGCGGTGCTGACCGCACATCGCGCCGGTGCGCGCCATGGCGCGCTGCATCCCAGCGAGGTCGTCATCGGTCCCGACGACCGGCCCCGGCTCGCGGGACTCGAGATCGCGGCCGCGCTCTACACGATGGACGGTCGCGCGAGCGCCGCACCCGACTACGACGACCTGCGCGCGCTCGGCGGCTTGCTGTTCGCCAGTCTCACGGGTCGCTGGCCGCTGCCCGGATGGGACGGCCTGCCGTCGCCGACCAAGGGCGACGGCGTCCATCCGCGGCAGCAGCGCGGCGGAATCAGCCGCGAGCTCGACGAGATCACCGCGCGGGCCCTGAGCGGCGGCTACTCGGACCCGGCCGCACTGGTCCGCGACCTGAACGCGCTGCCTCGGGCCGCGCTGCACCCGCCGCCCAAGGACCCCGACCGGGTGCGCAACGGCGCCTGGGCGCGCTGGGCCTGGCGGCTGGTCCCGCCGCTGATCGTCGCGGGCGTCGGACTCGGCGCGTGGGTGGTCGGGCGGGACCTCGGCCAGATCCCGAGCCCGGCGCGGGGCGCCGGAGCGTCATTCCCCCAACCTCGACAGCACAACGGCACCGGCGGCCAGCAGGTGGTGTGGTCGACGCCCCCACACGTCGTGAGCTTCGACCCGCAGGGCGACGGGGCCGAGGATCCCGGCGGGGTCGGGCTCGCCGTGGACGACGACCCTTCCACCCAGTGGGCGACCGACACATATCGCAACAACCCGCGGTTCGGCGGCCTGAAGGACGGCGCCGGGCTGCTGCTAGACCTCGGCGCGCCGATCAAGGTCCGGACCGCTGAGCTGCTCCTGTCGGCGCCGGGTGCCACGTTCCAGATCCAGGCCGGTACGAAGCGACCTCATCGCCCAACGGACCTTCCCGTGGTCGCCTCCCGGGACAACGCCCCTGCCGCCAGCCGCATCAAGCTGACCCAGCCCGTGAAGGCGCGCTTCTGGTTGCTGTGGGTGACCTCCTTGCCCAGGTCGGGCAACGACTACCGGCTCGGCGTCGCTGAGATCGCGCTCCAACACTGATCATCCGGCGGCGCCTGTCGCGCCGGGCAGGCGCGCCGCCAAGCCCTACCCTGACGGGTGATGATCGCGGATCTCGGGGACAGCGAGTTGCTCTCTCGCCACGTCGCCGGTGATCCCGAGGCCTTCGGCGTCCTCGTCGATCGACACCGTGACCGGCTGTGGGCGGTGGCGCTGCGGACCCTCGGACATCCGGAGGATGCCGCGGACGCGCTGCAGGATGCGCTGCTCTCGGCGTACCGCGGCGCCGCCGGGTTCCGCGGCGGGTCCGCCGTCACGACGTGGCTGCACCGGATCGTCGTGAACGCCTGCCTCGACCTCGCAAGGCGCCGCGCAGTGCGTCCCACCGAACCGCTGCTGCTGGACCCCGCGAGTGAGCCGGCCGGCCGCGACCGACTCGGTGACCAGGAGACCTCGCTCGCCGTACTCGCCGCCTTGCGCACGCTCCCGAGCGATCAGGCGGCGGCGATCGTCCTCGTCGACATCGAGGGGTATCCGGTCAACGAGGTCGCGGAGATCCTCGAGGTGCCGGCCGGCACGATCAAGAGCCGCTGCGCCCGAGCCCGCGCCCGGCTCGCCGAGCAGCTGAGCGATCTCGACCCGCGCCGATCGAGTGATCACCCCGGGAACGAATCCGCCCCGCTGGCCGTCAAAGATGAAGCACAGTACGGCGAGGAGCACCCGTGACCGACGACCACCTCTCGCTCGACGATCTCGCCGAGCTCGACGAGGGGCTACTTCCCCCGGAGCGCACCAGCGCCGTCCGGGCGCACCTGCACGGGTGTTCGCAATGCCAGGCTCGCGCCACATCGATTGCTGACGTCCGTGGGCGGCTCGCCAATCTCCCGCCCGTGACGATGCCCGCCGACGTGAAGGCCCGGATGGACCAGGCGATCGCCGCCGAACGAGACGTCGCGGCCGGCTCGGCTTCGCACGCGGGCGAGGACGAGGAGGCGCCGTCGGCAGCCGTCGTCGATCTGTCCTCGCGCACCCCCGATGTCATGCCGGCACGGGGCAGCGTGAAGCGGCCGGCCTTCGGCCGACCCTCGATGCCGGCGATCGCTGTCGCGGCGACCTTCGTCCTGGCCGGCGGCGCGATCATCATCGGCCACGCCAACCACTCCTCATCCGACGGCGCGAGCAGCGGCGGCGCGTCAGTGACCGCCGGCCAGGAAGGCGGTCAGATCGTCCTGCCGGAGTCGACTGCGAACCTCACTCTCGCCCACACCGGCACCACCTACACCACCACGGACATCGGCACCAGCGTCCAGGGACTGCTCGGGGCGGCTAGCACGCTCGACACCAACGGGTCCGCGCAGCCGACGGTCGGCGAATCGCCGACTCCTGGCCCCAGCGACGGTGTCGGCGGTGGCGCGGCCCAGTCCACCGGCGGCGCGAGGGCGAGCAAGTCCGCGAAGGCCAGCCGCAAGCGTAGCCAGCCGCACCGGAGCTCGGCGCCGGTCACTTCCTCCGGCAGCCTGAATGCGGCGGGGTCGGGCGCGTCGGCCAAGCCGATCCCAAAGGCACTGAAGCCGCTCGCGACCTCGCGCAACAAGATCCTCGACTGCGCGCGCAACATCACCGGTGAGCTCGACGCCGTACCGCTGACCGTCGACTTCGCCCGCTGGTCGAATCCGCCCGTCTACAAGCACGCCCCGTCGGCGATCTTCATCTTCCGCTCGCCGAAGCCGAACACCGTCGTGGTCTACGTGACCAACCCGTCGTGCAGCGGCAACGACATCGTGCGCGAGTTCGCGCAGGTGCCGCTTCCCTAGCTCCTCCGGCGAGGATCGGCGAACAGCACGCGATAGGCAACCGCGCCGGCGATCGCACACAAGTACGGCGCGCCCACCACGCTCCAGGGCTGTAGCACGCCCTGCCGGCCGCCCGTGAGCAGGTGGAACCCGAGGGCGGTGCCCAAGACGCCGGCGCCCGCGGCGATCGCCAAGGTGAGCGCGGTCGCCGTACGGTCCCGGCGCCCGGCGACCGCCGCCGCGGCCACCGATGCGGCGAATCCGACGAGGCCGGGCACCACCAGCGAGAAGATGTGGTCGTAGACGTACTGCGTGGCGATCCAGCCGCCCACCATGATCACCGGCCAGGTCGCGAGTCCGGCCCGGATCCCGGCCTCGAGCAGCCCGACCCGCCGTTGCAGTCGGCGGCCGCCGTCACAGGCTGCGCACCCCGCCCCGCCGAAGGCCGCCGCATCCGCGTCGCAGCGCGGCAGATCGCATCGCGGGCACGTGCCGCGAGCGGGTCGCGCGGGGTGTGCGGCGCAGCGATCGCCGGCCCAGCTCACATCAACGCGCACGATGGCTTCACCCTAGGTGCGTGTAACAGGGAATGTCCGTCTCTAGACTCCTGTTCGGATGATCGCGCCACCGACATAGGATCTGGGAGCTGCAATGACCGACACCGTCCGCGACGTCGTCATCATCGGCTCCGGCCCAGCCGGCTACACCGCGGGCGTCTACACCGCGCGCGCCGGGCTCAAGCCGCTGCTGATCGAGGGTGTCCAGTACGGCGGCGCGCTGATGAACACCACCGACGTCGAGAACTTCCCCGGCTTCCCGGACGGCATCACAGGCCCCGAGCTCATGGACATGATGCGCAAGCAGGCGGAGCGGTTCGGCGCCGAGATCATCAGCGATGACGCGACTGAGGTCGACCTGTCCGGAACCATCAAGCGGGTCTCGGTGGGCGGCGAGACCTACCAGGCGAGAACCGTCATCCTCGCGATGGGCTCCGCCTACCGGGAGCTCGGGCTGGCCAATGAGAAGCGGCTGTCCGGCCACGGCGTCTCCTGGTGCGCGACGTGCGACGGGTTCTTCTTCCGCGACAAGCACATCGCCGTGGTCGGCGGCGGCGATTCCGCCGTCGAGGAGGCCACCTTCCTCACGCGATTCGGCGAGTCGGTCACGATCGTGCACCGGCGCGACGCGCTACGGGCGTCCAAGATCATGGCTGAGCGGGCGATGAGCAACCCGAAGATCAGTTTCGCCTGGAACAGCACCGTCGAGGACATCGTCGGTGAGGACAACGTGACCGGCATCGTGTTGAAGGACGTCGAATCCGGCCAGAGCCGCACGCTCGAGGTGGGCGGCGTCTTCGTCGCGATCGGCCACGACCCGCGCAACGAGCTGATCAAGGGCCAGATCACGCTCGACGACGAGGGGTACGTCGTCGTCGACT
>JAFAZI010000075.1 GCA_019239875.1 Frankiaceae bacterium | reverse complement strand
ACCAGCAGTGTCACCTCCTCAGGGCTGAGCGGCTCGATGTCGAAGGTGCGGCCACGGTTGGTAGGCGGCGCGGTCACTTGACACCGCGCGCCGTGCTGAGCCGAACCTTGCCGCCACCGAACGCCGGGGCGACGTCGACGTGGTTGCGGTTGACCCACGCCACGACCTTTCCGGCCTTGGTCATCTTGATCAGGTCGCCTTTGGGTGACGGTGCCGAACCGTCTACGCCGTGCTGGCTCGCTAGTGTCTCTAGCGTGGCCCGGTCGTCGTCGGTCCAGTCCGGGTTGAACGCCAGAACCGGCGTAGTCGCGGACTCGTTGATCATCGCCTGAAGCCCGCTGAGGGTGAGCCGCTGAAGGACGGCGTGCGTTCCGCGGCCTTGCTCGACAAGTGCCTTGATGAGATCTGCTTTGCCTGCCATTTCGTGCCTCCCTGATGCGGCCCGGTGCCGCGAGGCTGCGAACTAAAGCATCCTGATCATGTTCGTTGCAATCGCTACCGGAAACACGGGGTAGCGGTGCCATTTAGCGAGCGGAACGCGGGATGCAGCCCGTTCGCCAGGTAAGCGGGCCTATTGCCAGCGACGCCGCAGAACTTCGCTCGCCTTGTCGTGCATGATCCGCCGGCGTCCACCGGGTCCGCGCCCCTGCGCGTCCCAGCCTTCCTCTACGACTGGCGCGGCGGGCTTGCCGCCCAGCAGTGCCGAGCCGTCTACGAAGCCGCCACGTTGACGCTCGCGCCTCGGATGCTCTGCTCTAAAGACCTCGCCGACCGCCTTGGCGACGGCGGCAACGATCTCGCCTTTAGTCGGCATCGACGGCATGCTTAGCAGCGGCCAGAATCTCGGCGTCGGTTGGGTTGTCGCCCAGGCTGGCAATCGCACGCGCTGCCAGGCGGCGGACCTCGGCGTCGAAGTCCACGACGTTCGCGGGCGGGAACAACTTCGCGTCCACCTGTGCGGCGCGGTCGAGAACTTCGACACGCGATGCCGTGGCTTCTACTTCGACCACTCGGCCGGCGATCCGGTCCAGTTGGTCCGTGATTTGTTCCAGCGGGCTGCTTGCGTTGACGTCCACGTTGATGCTGACGCCAGGACTATGGCCAGTTCGGTCCAGGACCATCTGCGTAATGCGGATGATGTCGGCCTGCGATGCCTCTGGGTCTTCCACGATTTCCATGAGCCGAGCCAGCGCACGCGGGCGCAGCTCTTCGGCCAGCCACTTCTGCGTTCCGTGAAAACTGCAAGCCGCTTCCACGATGGCAGCCGTCTGCTGTCCCTTCCGGCGAGTGACGCCGTTCGCGCTGCCGTGAAATCGGCAGTACTCCAGACCGACCAGCGCGTAGTTCCCGCACCGCTGACCGTCGGTTCGGTTGCGCTGGCAGAACTTCTGCGCGTTGCGGACCGTACCGCTACCTAGACCACCCATCGAGGCACCTTTCGTTCGCGAACATACGGCTCGGCGCGGACTGCCGCGAGCCCTGTTTGCCAGTGGTGCCTCCACCCGCAATACGGCCAGTGTGCCATCCCCGACCAGTGCATACCCCTTTCGTTCCAAGGGCTTCCGGCTGCCGAGCTCGGCCCGGCCGGGATACTCGCCGATACCGTCGAGACGCTCCGCACGGTCTTTCGGCGAGTCCCGATTTCTCTCCGTCCACGGGTAAGCGCCCGGGAAAGTTGGTAGACGCCCAGACCCCTACGTATGTGCGGGCTACATGGCCGCACCCACGAAGCCGGTTAATACGCTAGGGCAGCGGGGTCGATGCCCAAATGGAGCCGATAACTCCACCGAGTCACATCACGCCCTTTGTAGACCGTGTCCGCCTCCTCTACCTGCACGAGTCCTAGCAAGTGCATCGCTTGTAGTTCGTTATCGACCGTTGTTCGCGGCTTGTCGACGCCCTTCCGGATCTCGTGCATGGGGATGTACTCGCCGATCACGCTGTACTCGGCTAGATAGTCGAGCAGGAGCATTCGCAGCGGCGGCACGCTGTCGCGGGCGCACCTAATCGCGAGCCGCATGGCCTTGTCGCGGTCGAGGCCTACGGCGACCGAGCCACGGACGACTTGAACGAGTTGCTTGGAGAACCGAGTCGGTGCTTCTGCCATGTGGGCCATCAGCGGTGTTCCCTTGTAATCGCGGTCAACCGCCGACCTAGCTCGCGTCACGAGGTCCGCGGCTCGTAGGAGGCGCTCGGTCTCCTCGTCGGTAAGCGTGATCGGGTCGGCGGTGTTCGCAGCGGCTAGCACGTCTTTGACCGCACCGGCAAGGTCGGCGCGCATCGCCTTCTCCGACCCGACGTTCTTCGTCGCCTGCCTGCCGATCTCGATCCGATTGCTATTGGAGTCCGTCCTGATCAACGCGAACCTGTCGCCCATTACCGCGATCACGGCGTGGTGGGTATCCCAGGCAGTCGTTACTGCACCGACTAGACCGAGCCGCCCGACCCAGAGCAGGGTCGTCCCACCATCTGTGCCGACGTTGCGGTCCCATTTGCCGTCGTAAATTTCGCGGAACGCTGCCAGCAACTCGGTGCGCATGTCGCGACCCATCGACAGGATCGACGTGAAGTCCTTGACGACCAGAACACCGCGATTGCCGATCTTGCGAAGTAGACCGCCCGTGGCGTCCTCGTCACGGTCCTTGTAGGGCGACGCGGAGAGCAGCCCGGCAGGACTGCTAATTGTCGAGATGACGTGCGCCCCGCCACCAGCGAGCGCGCTTACGGATTCGGTCTTCGCATTACCTGACCCGCTGATCACCATTAGCCACAACGGGTCGCCGTTCATTCGCTCGACTGCCATTACCGCGAGTTGTGCATGCAGCGAACTCATGTCGAAGGTATCGCCGAGCCACCTGCGGAATGTGGCTTCGCATCGGTCGAGGGCGATGGCCGGATCGTCGCCCGACGGTGCCGGGTGCCTCGCCGGTACCAAGCCGAGCATCTGCGCGGCCTCCGTGCGCTGCTCTCGAATGTCGCGAGCCGCCTCCTTCTCGTCGCCACCGTGGTGCAGATGTGCGAACACTCGAAACGGCGTAAGCCGCTGTCCGCCTCCGGTGGGAAGTCCGGCCTCCTCGCTGTGTACGACCAGAACGTGCGGCTGAACGCTAAGGACATGCGCACTGCATGTCGTCGTGGAGCCTCCGCCGGGCCGCGTGAAGCACGACTCGATATCGCCCGAGTGAGTCTGCGGGCATAGCGTCCATGCCGCGCTTGTCAGTACCTTCTCGAAACCGATCGCGTCCAGGCGGGCGGCGGGGCCAGGATCGGCCTTGTCGCGGGCATCCATCGCCTCCCGTTCCCAGTCTTCATACTCGGTGGCTGCCGCCTCGCCGATGACCGCCCGGTCGCGAGCCACGACCATGTCAGCGTCAACGAGAGCCGCGCGCAGAGCCTCGGCGGTGTAGCGGGGGCCATCCCACTGCACGACGGTGCACGGGCGTCCTGGGTCCACCTTGCCGTTGACTGTGCCGGGCAAGCGCAGGACGCGGTCGAGGTTGCCGACACCGGCGCCGTAGTACCAGCCTCTCGCACGTGCTCCGGCTTTAAGTTGCGCCTGCCACTCGGCCGATGTTCGGCCCCACGACTCGCGTCCTTCGGCATCCAGGGTCACTGGCTGATCGAGGAGCCACCAGGCATAGAGTCCGCCACCGCTCTTCACCACGAGCGTCGGCGGTGGGAGTGCCGCTGCCCGAATGACTTCGAGGGCGTCTTCCGCGTTCGCCGGCAGAGCGAGCCCGCCGTGCTTGTTGGGGTCGTGCTTGTGCCCGTCGGTTCCGTAGTCGAGGTCGGACCAGAGGCCCGGCAGGAGTAGCGCAAGATCGGCGCCGCCCCGCTCGCCCTTTTTCGGTTCGGCCGCGAGGGTCGTGCAGCGAAGGTAGATGCTCGGGCATTGTTCGCCAACTCGCACCGATGCCCGCCTAACGAATTCGACCGGATCGGCCGCAGTGGCGCTCTTGAACCTTCCCTTGCGATCAATCCAAGACAAGCCCAAACGACCGCGCGGCCTCTTGCCGTAGAGCGCTTCCGTGTAGCGGAGCGCCTCGTCGGCGTTCACCGCGCTGCTCCGCGCAAAGGGCGGCGGGACGCTACCTTTGAGTTTGACGTTTGCCGCGTCGTGGTGGGCCTCCTGTGCCGGGAGGCCCGCTCCATGTTCAGGCATCAGCCCCACCACCGGTCATCAGCAGCCGAACAACGCGCCCGCGCTGCTCGTCGGTCAGCGGCGGAAAAGCCGCGACGGCTTCACGCACTGCCCGCTCGAGTTTCGCCGCCGTCAGGTTGCGGCGGGCTTGCGCCTCAACCTCGCGGTCGGGCTTCTTTCCATTTGCGTACAGCCCGGCTAGATGGTTCCGGGCCACGATGACGGCATCACTGGCCATCGGGAGCACCTTTCGGTGCCACGGCAAGACATCATTCTCGCCTCGTGGTGGTTTCCCTTGGCCTAATGGCCCCAAGCCTCACGCACGCCGTGGGGTTCCTAGCCCCTAAGCCGCCGCAACTATCCGGCTCCGGTTGGGGTGGTGATCACCCCGGCGCTCTGACTAGGGCAACGGTAACACCTTGCCCGAGAGGGCTTAGTCCCTCCTGACCGCAGCCACATGGGCCCCACCCAACACCACCCCAACACGCCACGAGATATAGGTTCCAACCGATATTGATGAGGTACGCTCTGCTCAGAACCGCGAAGGCCCCGACCCGGGGTGTTCCCGGGTCGAGGCCTTGGTTGCGTTAGCAGTGCGCCAAACCTTACATCGTGAAAGCGTTGGAGCGAGCGAAACGCCGGATCGTGACCGGGTACCAGGTTCGGAATGGAGGTGATCTTTGTGGGAAAGACCGGAAAGCCGGGACAGCCCGCACCGACCTCTGGCCAGTATCGGCCGAAGGGAGGGGGTGCTGAGATCACCATGCCGAAGGGTCACCGACTGCCGCCCACCCCTCGTCCTGGACAGACGTGGGTGAACGTCGACCCGTCGAAGAACAAGAGCGGTCGTAGCTGACCACTCTGGCCGAGTTCCCGCTCGCTCGGGAACTCGGCCACCCCCACCCATTCGCCGGAGGCGGTGTGAGCCCTAAGAAAAAGCGGTCGGTCAACCGGCCGGCGACGGGCAACGCCAAATCCGAGGAGACTCGACCCCGGACTTGGTATTGGTTCCGGCACGAGAAGGTGGGACGAGAGCGCGGGCGTGAGGAGTTCGAGCGTCTGCCGATCAAGGAGCAAGCAGAGCTCGCCGTCAAGATCGAACGCTTCCTGAACGGACAGAGCCGTCTCAAGGATGTCGATTCGCTGGGGGATCACATTCTTGAGATTCGTCACCGCACCGGCAGCAACCATTTCCGTGTCCTCTTCACTCTCTGGGGTCCGCACTGTGTAGGGCTGACGTCGTTCTACAAGAACCAGCAGGAGACCCCGAAGCCCGACAAAGACCGTGCAATCAAGCGTCGCAAGCGCTGGATCGAACTGTTCGGCGAGAAGCCGCCGAAAAACTGAGGGGCCCCACTTGCTCAATTGGTTTGCGGGCACCGCCGATGGCAAAAGTAATATAGGTTCTAGCCGATACCCCAAGTGCCCTGGAGAGGGACCGGCCCACAGAGGAGAGTGTGGCATGGCTATCCGACGCGCCGCTGACGAGAAGAAGGTGAACCTTCCTGCTGACGGTTTCACCGCGTATCTGAGCGACGCAAAGCACAATCCGGAGTTCCGTGCGGCCTACGAGGACGCTCAGGCGCTCCAGCGCCTGATCGACAGCCTCGTGAAGTGCCGTAAGGCGCTCCATCTGTCGCAGACCGAGGTTGCCGAGCGCATGGGTGTCCGGCAGCCCACTGTGTCTGGCTTCGAGACGGAGCGTAGCGACCCCAAGCTCTCGACTCTGCAGCGTTATGCGCGTGCGGTCGAAGCACACCTGCGCTTCAAGATCGAGATGCCCGCGCACTGCGACTGGGTGGCGCGAACTCGCATCGCGTACAACCAGCCGCAACGCGTCGTGATGCTGGAGGCGGTACCTACCGCCTCCAGCACCGGCATCGTGGACGACTGGAAGCCTTACCCCTCGATTGCCGCGGTCCCCGCGTGACGCACGACATTGAGGTTGGAGGCGAGGAGGATCGGCTCGACGCCGCCAGGATCGGCGGTCGAGCCCACTTCGCAGACGTGCGATTGATCCGCAGTGCGGTAACTCTCGACCATTTCCCAAACCCAGACCTCGAACTTAGTTACAACCTCTCGATGCAGCCGTCGATTGAGTACGACGAGGGCCACACCCACTTCGTGGTTCGCACCTCTTACGTGATCGAGATCTTCCAAACCTCGGAGCCAGATGACGACGAGTCGACAGAGGATGTGGCAGACGTCTTCGCAACACTCGATTTCGAGTACGGCGGTCTCTTTTTCCTGCCCCCAAACGATCCTCCGACCACCAGCGAACTCGAGGCGTTCGCTCGCACGACAGGTACTTTTGCCCTATATCCGCATGCCAGGGAATACACGAACAGCACGACGAGCCGCATGGGCATCCCGCCGCTCACTTTGGATCTTCTCAGGATCGACCTGCCAACGCCTAGTCAGTCTGACTGAAGTGCTCCGCCGGTGCGCTACGCGTAAACAACCCTTGCTGGGGCGTTGATCCAGATCTCCTCGATGCCTCCGTCGTCGAGGTACTGCTGCAACGGGCCGAACCCCGCGACCGCGTCGTACACCTGTTGCGAGATGAGGTCGGAGTCGATGACGCCATCGCACTCAGACACGACCGTGTCGACAAGTTCGCGGACCGTCGTGGGCTCACCGACCGGGTCGAGCCCACGTCGTCGGACTAGCTCGCGAACCTCCTGCTCCACAACGGTTTTCGCGTCCACGGCGCGGGACGTTATGGACTCGTCAGAGCCTCAGCAACTTTCCACAGCTTCAAACTGTGGACAACCGCGACGTTGCAGGATTGTGAAAGCTGCGCCACGACAGGTCGTTGCGGATCCTTCACAAGCTCCCGTGACCGATCAGGTCGAGCTGCTGTGCCTTCCGCGCTGCCTCACGTCGCGACGACACGTCCATCTTCGTGAGCAACGACGACACGTGGTGGTCGACGGTGCGCTCGGAGATGAACAGCAGCTCTGCGATCTCAGCGTTCGTGAGTCCCTCGGCAAGCTGCTCGAGCACCTCACGCTCTCGCTTCGTCAGACCGAAGGCATCCGATCGCGTCTGCGGACGTGGTCCCCGCGGGATCGCCTTGAAGCCGAGAACGCGCATCTTCACCCGCGCTGCCCGGACCATCGCGGCCGCGCCAAGGGCGTCGAAGGTGTCGATCGCCGCCCGGATACCCGCTTCGTCGTCGGAGTCGAACTGCGCTAGCGCCGCTTGGTACGGGCACCCGAGCTCGTGCCACATCGAGACCGCTCCTACCCAGTCGCCAGCGCGTTCTGCGAGGTACGGCGCTGCGACGTCGTCGAGCGGCGAGTCGTCCAACCCGAGGCGCCGCAGCCACGCACCGTACAGGCCGCGTAGCCATCCGTCGGGATGGGAGACGGCCAGGTCGAGATCCGCGGTGAGCGCAGCACCGGCAGCCGCCGCATCCCCTGCGAGCCACAACGACTCTGCTCGCAACGTGATCGCCTCGAGTGCCCAGTTCGGTGCCGTCTCCCCCGCGGAGCAGACCTCGGCCACGAGTGGCTCGGCGACGGCCGACGCAGCGCGGCGAAGCTGGATAGCTGCCACGACGTAGGCGAACGATGTCCGGTGTTGCGGCGACACATCCGGCCGCTGCAGCATCGGTGCGCTGAGGGCGTCGGCCTCGGCCCACCGTCCCTGCTCGAGAAGAGCAACCGCGTGATTGCCGCTGAGCCAGGTCTGGTACATGCCGATGTCGTGATCCTCGGCGTACCTGATGCCGTCGGCGTACCACCGGGCCGCCTCGGCGAAGTCCTTGGAGAGCACGTAGGACGAATGCAGGTTGGCATATGCGCGCCCGGCTGACTCGGCAAGGCCGGCCTCAAGCGCGAGGTCGAGGGCCGCGCAGATCAACGGAATCCCGGGCTCGCCGAGATATTCGCGCGCGCACCCCTCGAGGTTCATCGCCTCGCTGAGGACACCGACGTCGTCGAACTGTCGCGCGAGATCCTGCGCTCGCCGGCACAGCTCGATCGAGTGGGTCGGGTCGGTGATGAAGTGATGGCAGGCGAGGTCCCCGTATGCCGCCCCGAGCTGTCTGCTCGCCGGGATGGCCTCGAGCGTTTCGGTTGCTGCAATGGCGTATTCCATTGCGCGATCGGCCCGGCACAGCCGGTACATCGCGTTCGACAACGCCCGTTGGGTGTCGCCGACCTGGAGCATGTCGCCCGCCTCGCGCCAGAGGCGAAGCGCCGTCTCCAGTGCGGTGCCGGCGCTGTCCCAGCGATCGATCAGTGCGAGCTCGTCGCCGAGTCCCCGAAAGATCGCCGCTTGCTCGGCCACGGGGAGATCCGAAGCGACCTTGGCGGCGCGCTCCCACTGTGCCGCTGCCTCGCGGTGCGCCGCGAGCTCTGCGCCACGCATTGCGGCCAAACGTGCGTAGTGCAGCGTTGCCGCCCGATCCCCCGCCGCCTCGGCGTGGTGCGCCAGTCGCGCGTCGTCAGCGAGCCGGTCGCGAAAGCTGTCCAGGACACGCGCATTCAGGTCGATCCGACGATGCGCCGGGAGGGCCGCTTCGACCGCGCACCGTGCGATCTCATGCCGGAAGCGCATGCCCTCGGAATCGGATACGAGTACGCCGGTCGCCAGACATTCATCGATCGCCGCGCCGTCGCTCACCCCGATCAGCTCGTGCAGCATCGTGAGGTCTATTCGCGCGCCGAGCACAGCCGCCGCCTCAAGGACCTGGCGAGCGGGATCGGACAGCCGCGCAATTCGGGACAGCACCGCTTCGGTCGCGGTGTGCGGGAGCGCATCCGCGCCGGCCTGGAGCACCTCCGTCACGAAGAACGGGTTGCCGCCGGTCAGAGCGAACAGCTCGCCGGTTGCATAGTGCGTTCCGCTCGCGAGCTGGCCGACTGCCGACTGCGACAGCGGCGCCAGGCCCATGTGCGTCGTCGTACGTTCCGAGCGGAGCTCGCCCGCCGCCATCCGCATAGGGTGGTCGGACGTCAGCCCGTCGTCGCGGTACGTCGCGATCAGCAGCGTCTGCGCGCCACCGAGCCGTCGAGCCAGCAGGCGCATCAGGTCAATCGTCGCCTCATCCGCCCAGTGCATGTCTTCGATGGCGACGATCGTCAGGACCGACGAAACGGTGATCTCGTCGAGGACGAGCTGGAAGAGCTGCTCGCGACTGGAGCCGTCCTCGCCGACACCGCGGAGCGGACCGCCCAGCTGGTAGGCGATGTCGAGGAACGGCCCGAGCGGCCGCGGCGTGAACGTCCCGTCGCAGGCCCCCCACAGCCAGCGGGCGTTGGCGAGCCGGGTACGAAACGCCTCTATCAAGGACGACTTGCCGACCCCTGCCTCGCCGGAGATGAGGATCAGATGCCCGCTGCCCTGGCGCGCGCGCTCCGCATGCTCATCGAGGACGCGAAGGTGCTCCTCGCGTTCCAGCAAGACCTGCATGCCTGGATGGTGGCCCAATTGCGATTGCGCCGTCCACGCCTAGGCCCAATATGGGGGGCGGCTCGCTCAATTTAGGTACCGGCGCACGCTCGGCGAGCAAAGTCTCAGGACAGCGACGCAGCAACCGCGAGCAGCCGGTCCCAGTCGTGGGCGTAGCCGTCGAAGATCGGAGTCGAACCCGCGGCGGCGGTCGCCGTCTGTTGGTAGGCGAGGCCCGCCTCGTCGTTGTCGTACAACGCCTTGTCGGTGAGGTTCGGGCTCCCGGCGAGCACCAGATCCTGGTTCGACTCCGCTCGTCCCGCGACCGCGATCCCGCCGGAGATCAACACGAATTTGTCGTGCACGAACAGCCGGGTCGGCTGCCCGCTCGGAGGCGTGTAGTCCTCCGTGTAGAGCTGGGTGGCGCGAATGCCGTGCGACTCGAGGTCTTGGAGCACTGGTGCGCTGATCACCGAGTAGATGATGCCGATGTCACAACCATCGTCGCCGAGCCGGTCCAGAGCGGCGGTCACCGCCTCACGCGTGCGGTAGACGAACATCGCGATCCGGATCGTCGTCCGCGCGCCATGCGAGTGGTCGCCCGCGTATCTGCCTGGCGCTGTGCAGCGCACGTTTCGAAGGGTCGCGGCCAGCGAGTCGGTCGCCGCGTCGTGGGCCGTCGCGTTCGGGTCGCCGTCCGGGAACTTGTCCGTGAGGTTGCGCGGGTAGAACGTGCTCCACAACCGCGCCCCACCGCTGTCATGAGCCGCGGGGCCAAGCTGCAGTCCGAGGTCAGCCTGTTGCCGGTTGCCAGCAAGCCGGTCGATGTACGCCGCGTCGAGCCCGTACAACGCTGCATCGCCGACGACCTGTAGGCCGTCGTTGAAGCCAGCGGTCATCGCACCGGTGCTGAAGTTCTGCGAAGACGAGAACACGGCAGGGTCACCGGCGGGGTCGACAGCCGAGATTGCCAGCAGCTTCACGTGCAGGATGTTGTCGCCAGCGCACCCCGTGCCGGCCGGAAACACCGCGGACTCATCCTCGTCGTCCGGGACAACCGGCCGCCCCACGGTGCCGGCGTTCGGGCCGCAGACAACCAGAGAGCTCGACGGGAGATTTGCCACCACGTCGTCGTAGGCGACGTTGGGCACATGCGATCCATCCGGGTTGAACATGAACTCGTTCGACCCGTCGAGCACGAGGTGCACATCCGCGTGCTGGTAGCGGTGCGCCCACACCAGCGCCTGCGCGACGTCGTCGAGAGTGAAGACGAACTGTGCCATCCAGATCTGGGTGTGCTCCCCACGCACCGGCAGCTGCGCCGCGCAGATCAGATTGATCTCGGCCGCGACCACTCGGCTCTGATCCGCCGGTTGGCCGGTGCTCGGATCGTTGAACATGCTCATGGTGGTCGGCGTTGCCGTGCTGGTCTGGCCGGGACAGGGCGGCGGGTGCGCGCGCGCGGTCACGGTCACCGCGTTCGTCGTACGTCGACCGTGGGAGCCAACCGCCGTCAACGTCGCGGTGTAGGCGATGCTCGACTCGGCGGGGTTCGGCGGCAGCTGGAGCCGCCAGGCCCGATCTCCCGCCGAGCAGACACCGACCCCCGTCACCGTCACTCCGGCCGGCGCAACCGAGAGGTGACACCGCTTGACGTGCTTCACCGTCGTGGCAACCGTCACCTGTCCCCCGACGTACTCGACGGTCGACCGGCCCGACCGGAGTGCCTTGATCACGGGCGGTTTTCCGGTGGGGGCCTGCACCACATGGCGATGCCTCACAACGGTGGTGTGGCGCGCACCGGTCGCAGTCAGGGCCAGGCGATAGCGCACTCGAGATGCCGCCTGATTAGCCGGGACGTGCAAGGTCCAGCGAACCCGCGGCCCGGGGCAGTGCTTGGTCGGCGGATGTCGAGGCAGCCGTGGCGTGACCGACAGCCGACACCGCCGGGCGCCTCGCACGTCGGCCGTCACCTTCACACGGTGAGCGTCAGGGCCGACCCGATTCGCCGACAGCACCATGCCAGTGAGGTGCGGGCGGTCCGAGCTTTTCGAAGGTCGGACTGCCGCGTGCCCCGGAGGGGCGAACACCACCAGCGCGGTGCAGGCAGCGGTCAGCGAAAGGAGCCGAACCGCCGGGCGCAGGCGCACGGCGTGACGGTACCCGTCACGTCAGCCAGGAATCCGGCTCAAGCTCCGGTCCGGGGTCAGCGCGCTCAGTCGCGGGCGCGCCGCCGGCGTGATCGGGTCATTCTGGTCGTAGGCGTAGAGACCACCGTCGCCCGATGCGTCGTACACCGTGCCGTTGACCACGACCGGCGGCGATGCGTAGCCCGTCGCCGAGACGACCGAGTGCCACAAGGGTGCGCACGTGCCGGAACAGCTCGCCGGGAAAGCCCAGAGCTCGGATGACGTGCCGCGGTCGCCGGAGGTGACATACACGACGCCGTTCGCCACGACGGGGCTGGACTCGTCCGAGACAGACGGCAGGTCTCCGTGCCAGAGCAGCGCTCCGGTGCCCGCGTCCAACGCCTCGAGGCCCAAGTCTCCTGCGACGTACACGACGCCATGCGACACGGCCGGCGTTGTCCCGATGTTGATGCCGCGGTCAAAGGTCCACCGCGGCGCGCAGGGCGAGGCGGCGCACCCGCCGACCTTGAAGGCGTACACCCTGGTGTCGTCACCGGTCACATACACCGACCCGTTCGACACCACAGGCGTGTGGACCGAGGCGTCCCACTCACTCCCGAGATTGGCGTCCCAGACCGGCGGACAGTTCGGGTTCCCGCAGCCCGCCGCGTTGTAGGCCTCCAGTCGGCCATCCCAGGTGGTCATGTCATGCCCGCTCGCGAAGAATCTGCCCGAGGCAGCAACCGCCGGCGAGCTGACCGGAAAGGCGGAGGTGAGGTTTCCGTACCCGCTCCAGGCGGGGCTGCATGTCGCGCCACAGGAGGTGGGATAGACCTCAACTCCGTTGGTATCCGAGATCAAGATGTTGGTGCCGCTGAGCACCGGGTCGCCAAGCAGGAACGAACCCCACGTGCCAGTCGCGGCGCATGGCGTACTACAGGTCAAGGGATAGGACTGAAGGCTTGCGCCCGCCGTGACGAAGACGCGGGAGCCGTACACGAGGGAGCCGCCAATGCTCGCCGAGCCGCTGGAGTGCCACGTCTCCTTGCCGGTCTTGGCATCGACGGCGTAAAGCCGCCCCGATCCACTCTGCTGTCCGACGAAAACCGTGCCGTTCGCTCCAGTGCCGCCGGCGACCGTCGGGCTGGACCGGTCGAGATAGCCGTCGGTGGGAAACACCCAGTCCTCGTTCAAACCGTCCACGGTCGATGGACTCAGAACGTTCTCCACCGGGTTGTTGCTCGTGTGCTGGCTGTCAAAGCCCGACTCGCTCCAGGACGTCGCGACCCGGAATGACTTCTGAGCGCCGCGCGGGGTGGCGCCGCGCTCAACCGCGCTCACCCAGTGGTTGCCCGGTACGGCGCTCGCCGGGACGTTGAACAGGTTCGTCACCGAGAAGGTGCCGCCGGCGTCGGCGAGCACGAGTTGCTCGTCGGTGGAATCGAAGTAGACGTCGACCGCTGAGTAGGGGTCGTAGCCCGAGCCGCTGATCGTGACGGGCGTCTTGGGCCGGCCAACGGTCGGCGACATGCTGATGCCGAGCGTCACCGTGAAGGTCGGATTCGAAGCCGCGGCGACACCGTTCACCTTCAGCGGTCCGGTGATTGCGCTCGCCGGAACCGCCGTCTTGATCTGGGTCGCCGACACGTAGGTGCACTTCGCCGACGTCCCGTTGAACGTGACGGTCATCGAGGTACACGTACCGCCGGAGCCGGTGAAACCAGTCCCTGTGATCGTCACGGCGGTCCCGACCGGCCCCGTCGACGGCGTGAAGCTCGTGACCGTCGCCGCTGCCGAGGCTGGGGTGGCGAGGCCACCCACCAGAATTCCACTCGACAGCAAGGTCGTGATCGCAGCAGCTCGGACGGACATCGCTCTCATCGCGCGCCCCCTCCAGGATTCGCTGGCCCCCGTAGGCCGACGTCAGGGTCGAACGCGCGCAACCTACGCCCGCCGGTGACCACCGACGGCAGATCCGCGAAAGATGGGCCTTTCGGACTACGCCAGTCCTGGCATGACAGCGATCACACGGCCGAACTCCTGCGGTGGCAGACGATCGCCACCGCAGGAGTCAGCGCCCGTGGAGGGACTATGAGCCGAACCAGTTGAAGGTGCGGTTCATGAGATCCGCCTTCTGCGTAGCCGACCCGTAGGACTCGAACGGGAACGCCAGGAAGGCGACCTTGTATCCGTTGTCGGCAACCGTCAGCGCGTCGCTTTCCGCACTGTCGTCCGTGAAGGCCGCACTGGCCGGCGCGATCGGCGTGATCTCGTCCTCGAAGGCAGCCTGGAGCACGGAGTGATCGATCGGCACGGACCCGATGCCGTCGGTCACGGGATTGCCGTTCACGCTGTGCACGGCATTCGTGGCCTTGTCGTTCTGGACCTCCGATCCGTCCCAGTCGATGTGCAGATAGTCGTGCACGAAATCAGTCGTGCCGGCCGCCTGGTCGAGGATGTCCTGGCCCGACATCAGCAGATGCCCACCACCGTCGAGCAGCGCTGTCAGCTCCGACTCGTACGGGCCGATTGGCGCCGGGTAGCTGTTGCCCGTGAACCAGACGACGTTGCTGTGCTTGGTCAGGTACGACCGCGGCAGCACCGGATCCGCCGCGAGGTCCCAATAGCCGTACTGGACATTGTTGGCGTCCAGCGCAGCCTTGTAGTACGGCGCGGAGTTGACCGGGTCGTTGGTGTCGTTGTCGACGAGCAAGGTTTCGAACTCCACCGCGATCGACGTCAGCGTGGCGTTTGCCGTGACCCCGGAGTCCTCGGTCGAAACTGCGGTGAATGTCGTGTCGTTCGTATCGCGTTCGTTGGCGTTCGCGGGCACGTCGACCTTGACGCACACGCTGGTGGACTTGCCGGCTGCGACTACCGGCGTCGTGGTCATCGGTGTGGTGCACGTCGCGTCGTAGACGGCCGAGTTCCAGCCGCCACCGGAGGTGCTCACGTCGTAGGAGTCGCTGCGGTAGCCCAGGTTCTTGACGTGTTCGATGAACTGAGCCATCTGGCCGTCTTTGCCTGCCTGCGTGTTGTTCGGCGGCAGGACACGGACGGCATTCGGCGCCGCGATCGCTGTGTCGTGGGAACTGCCGGTGACCGTCGCCAGTCCGTCCGCAGTCACAACCACACCCTGGTTGGTGATCGTCGTCACCGACGAGGGAAGGTCGTGATCGATTCGGACCGCGAAGTGAACCGTGGTGCTGCCGCCGGGCGGGATGTTCTTCCCGTCCCACTCCACGCGCCCGTTCTGCGTGAAGTACCCGCCGTTACGGGCTGCGACCCCACGGGTGTGGGCGGGCGTCCGGTCGACGATGCTCACATTGTGCGCACCCGCGTTGCCGATGTTGCGGACGGTGATCGCATACGTCACGAGACTGCCTGGACCGACTGGCGTGCCGGTGTCACTCTTCGAGACCACCAGCGCTGGGCTGTGGACGCCGGTGGACATCGTGTACGCACCGCGCCCATGGGTGCCGGCCGCGAGCACGGCGTTCCGTGAGTCGTAGTCGAGCTGCCACACCGGCACCTTCGGCATGCCGGTCCCGAAGGCGTTCCACGTAGCGCCACCGTCGTGGGTGACGAACGGGCCGACCTCGGTCCCGACGTACAGCGTGTTGGGGTCGGACGGATCGAGCTTGATCGTGTCGGCCGGCACGTCCGGCAGACCGTTCGTGATGTTCCGCCAGGTCAAGCCACCGTCGTCCGTGGCGAAGATGTGCCCGGGGCGGTTCGGGGTGGTCGCGTTGAATCCGCCGAACGCGACGTACGCGACCTTCCAGTTGGAACGGTCAACGGCGAACTCGTCGACCGGACGCCTCGGGAGGACGCCGGCGCCGCGGTGGTGCCAGGTCGGTGAACCGGCGGAGACGGCATGGGGCGCCACCTGCACCAGGCCGTCGTCGGTTCCGGCATACACGCCGTCGCCGCCATCAGCGACGCCGATCGCCGAGATCAAGCAGCCACGCGCGCCGTTAGGTGCCGCGCCGGTGCACCCGGTCGTGAGATCGGGGCTGATCGGGTGCCACGTCACGTCGGCAGCGTTCGCCGTCTCGGCGTTGTTGGTGCGGTACATCCGATACGTGCCGAGGAACATCTGGTTGGTGTGGCCGCGGTTCTCGACCCACGGAACGTAGAACTCAGCGCGGTCGCTCATGTGGATGCCGCCGTCGATGCGCTCGTTGCCGAAGAACGTGTTGGCCTCGGACGGGTCGTAGCGGTACGGAGAGATGTCGAAGTAGGTGCCGAACACGTAGGCGGGCACGGAGGGATTGAGATCGTTCGGCGTTGTCTGGTCGACGATCGCGTATCCGCCGTCACCGCCGGCCTGGTCGAACCAACGGCTGTTGGACAACGACTTGCGAAGCGTCCCGTTGTCCTGAGTGCCGCCCCAGTACTGGCCGGGGACGAGCGGCACCGTCGCCATCGAGGTGAACTGGGTGATGACCAGCCCGGTCGAGTGGATCAGTGCTGCGGTGTTGGGGTCCACCTGCCCGTTCAGGTCCTCCCAGTCGGAGTCCGCGAGCTGGTCACCGGGGTTGTTGCGACCACCGCCCGTGTGGGACTGCCAGACCCCACCGTCGTTGCCGATCGCAATGTGTGAGCTGTCGCTGGGGTCGAATGCGATCGCGTGGTAGTCGGGGTGCAGGTCGTACCCGAGGCTCTTCCAGGTCGCGCCACCGTCCGTCGAGCGATAGATGCCGCCCGACTGCGGGCTCAGGTCGTACCCGTACGAGCCGAGGACGTAGACAGTGTTGGGGTCCTTGGGATCAGGCTTCACGACGTTGTCGTAGAAGCACTGGGTGCCGCAGTAGCCGGCGATCGAGTTGACGCCGGAGCCGGTCCCGGTGGCGATCCAGTGAGCACCGTTGTCAACGCTCTTGTAGACCTGCGCCTCGTGGTAGTCGCCGCCGTTGTCGAAGTAGTCGAACCCGGTGTACAGGGTCGGCGACACCGACCCCGCAGGGTGCGAGATGCCGAGGGAGAACCGGGTACCGGCCTCGAGGAAGTCTCCAGTCGGGAGGTCGCCCATCGCGCTGTGCCAGCTGCCGCCGCCGTTGGTCGACTCGTAGATCGCGTCACCCCAGAAGGAGGCAAAGACGTGGTTCGCGTTCTGCGGGTCGACCACGACGTCCGTGGCACCGTGCAGCTCGTTCTTGGTGCCCTTCTGAAGCGCCCAAGTCACACCGGCGTCGAGCGACTCGTACACGCCGTACGGCGCGTTCGTCGGCGCGGAGGTGCGGTGGTTGCCGGCACGCCCCCGAACCGTCGATGCGTAGAGGTGCCGCCAGTCCGTGGGGTCCACGGCGAGAGCCGAGACCGACTGCCCGGCGAACAGGTGCGACACGTGCTTCCAGGTGACGCCACCGTCGGTCGAGCGGTAGATGCCGTCGCCGTACACGCCATCACCGGAGAGGGTGCCTTCACCCGAACCCATGTAGACGACGTTGTCGTTGTTGGGAGCGACGGCAAGCGCACCGACGGTCTGGGTGTCCGAGTTCGGCAGCCGCTGCGTCCACGTGCCGGACCCGCTGTCATAGGTCCAGACGCCGCCCGCTGCTGCGCCAAGGATGATCGTCCCGTCCTGCCGGATCGCTAGCGCACCGATCCGCCCCGACACAGCTTCGAATGTGTTCGAGGTGCGCCCGACCTGCACGATCGGGTCTGGGCTCCCGCCGTTCCAGTGGCGCCCGACGGTCGCGAGGCTGGCCGAGCCCGGCGTGCCCTTCGTGCTCGGCTGATGCGGGGTGCCGATAGCGGTGCGCTTGTTGGTCAGCAGCGGACTCCAGTAGTAGGCGTCGCGCAGCTTCTCGCGGCCCTCGGCGTCCTCCCCTGGTCCGTCCTCCTCACCCTTCGGCGTGAGCTGGACCGGAGTGTCGTCGCCGGTCGAGGAATGCCCCCTCGGCGCGGCGTGCGCCGCGGGCGAACCCACCGCGACGAATCCGATCAGTGCCGCTGTTGCTGCGAGGGAAGCGAGGATCCGTGACGGTGCGAAGGGCATCAAAAAACTCCCAAACGTAGGGATGGGGGTCGTTACCGCCTCGCAGATTGCTCTGCTGAGGACAATTACGCAAGGGTTTCGCGGGAGGAATTTGGAATGTTCGTGAGGCGGCTTGCCGGCGGCGGCACTCTGCTGGTGGCGGCGACGACCCTCGTGGCGTGTGCCGGCGGCAGCGGGTCGGCGCGGCGCGATCAGGCGCCGATCTCGATCAATGGTGAGAGCAGCAGTCCCGCCCACTCGGACTGCGGCGCGGTGCCGACGTCCACCGGGCCGCTCGCGCGCGCCGCGCACCTGACCATCACGGTTCCCGCGGCCGCGTCGGGCGGCGAGGTGTTGCCCGTCACCGCAACGGTGTTGTCGACGTCACCCTTGCCGCGAATGATCACCACTCCCGCGACGTCTGCGGTCCTCTTGGCGCGCGACGGTGTCGTGGTCGGGCGGGCGGTCGGCCGACCCCGCCCGAGCATCCCGCTGCAGCTCGCCGGGGCCGGCAGCAAGCCCGCGCAAGCCGTGCCGACGTCGATCCGACTCGTCACCTGCGGTCCGCCCAATGCAACGACTCCGCTGCCGGCCGGGCAGTACGACGTCGTCGGCGTGCTCGGCTATCAGCTCGACTCGCTCAACCAAGCACCGGCCGACAGCTCCGGCGCACCCCCGACCGGAGGGCGGAGCTTCGTGCTGGTCAGCGCAGCGGCGTCCACCACCCTCAACTGAGGCGACTCAGCAGATAACGCGACCGCCAAACGCCGCTCCGCGACATGTGCCACGCTGACCGCGAGCTAACAATGTGGGGTCCGAGCGGCGGCGGAGGGGACGACGTGGGGGTGATGGCACGCGAGGCGTCGCCGCCGCGTGGCCGGGTCACCGTCCGAACTGCGATCGAGGTCTCGAGGCTTCGCAAGTCCTACGGCGACGTCGTCGCCGTCGACGACCTCTCGTTCTCAGTTGCCGCCGGGGAGGTCTTCGCGCTACTGGGACCGAACGGCGCCGGAAAGTCGACGACGATCAACATCCTGTGCACTCTCGCCGGCTCGACCGGCGGCCGCGCCACTGTCGCGGGCTTCGACGTGGCGACCCAACCGCACGCGATTCGACGGCGGATCGGGTTGGTGTTCCAACAGCCGACGCTCGACGAGCAACTGACGGCTCAGGAGAACCTGCACCTGCATGCCGTGATGTACCACATGCCCAGACGCATCCGCGCGCAACGGATCGACCACGTCCTCGAGCTCGTGGGCCTCGAAGATCGTCGCAACGACCTGGTCGCCACGTTCTCCGGAGGAATGGCCCGCCGGCTCGAGATCGCGCGCGGGATGCTGCATTCCCCCGAGCTCCTCTTCCTCGACGAACCGACTGTGGGGCTGGACCCACAAACGCGCACACTGATCTGGCAGGAGCTACTCGCGATGCGGGCGGCCGCCAACCTGACGGTGCTGTTCACGACCCATCACATGCACGAGGCCGAGATCGCCGACCGGATCGCGATCATCGACCACGGGCGGATCGCCGCGATCGGTACCCCTGGCGAGCTCAAGACGTCGATCACCGCCGACACGATCACGCTCCGGACCCGCAACGACGCGGCTGCACTCGACGCGCTGCAAGCCGCCGGGTACCACGCGACACTCGGGGCAGCGGGCATCCTGATCGAGACGACCAACCCCGACGCGGAGGTCGGCAGAGCGGTCGAGGCGATCGGCGGCGGCGTCGAGTTCGTCCAGATCCATCGGTGCTCGCTCGACGACGTCTTCCTGCACTACACCGGCCGACAGATCCGGGAACCGGCGGCAGAGGCGCACAGCGAGATCGGGCGGGCATGGGTCCGGCGACGCTGATGACCACGATGAACCCCACCGTCGCGCCGATGGCCGACGAGGTCGGGACCTACGGCGACCAGCTTCGGGTGGCCGCGGCAGTGTGGCACCGTGAGCTGCTGCGGTATCGAAGGACGAAGACGCGGATCCTCACGGGCCTGGTGCAGCCGCTGCTCTTTCTGCTGGTCTTCGGGTTCGGGTTGAACGACCTGATCGGCATCAATGGCGGGTTCGACTTCAAGAAGTTCATGTTCCCGGGCGTGATCGGGATGAGCGTGGTCTCGACGGCGATCTTCAGTGCCATCTCCATCGTCTGGGACCGCGAGTTCGGCTTCCTTCGCGAGATGCTCGTCGCGCCGGTCCAGCGCTCCGCGATCGTCTGGGGAAAGATCGCAGGTGGCGCGACGATCGCGACCCTCCAGGGTTGCCTGATGCTCGCCCTCGCACCGCTGATCGACATCCGGCTGACCGTCGTCGCGGTCGTCGAGGTGGTCGCGATCGCGGCGCTCATGGCGGTTGCGCTCACCGCCTTCGGTGTCTTCGTCGGGAGCCGACTTCGCCGGATCGAGGGCTTCCAGATCGTGATGCAGGTCGCCCTGCTTCCGATGCTCTTCCTCGCCGGTCTCATGTTCCCGCTGGGCAACCTGCCGTCGTGGCTGACCGTCCTGACGAGGCTGGATCCGCTGACCTACGTGATTGCACCGTTGCGGGACGTCATCTTCGACGCCCAGCACATGCCGCCGGCGGCCATCGCGCGATTTCCCGCCGCGATCACGATCTTCGGTCATCGGCTGTCGAACAGCACCGACCTAGCGGTGGTCTCGTTCTTCACCGTGCTGTTCATCGTTCTCGCGGTCCGTGGCTTCTCCCGCACGGAGTAGCCGGCGCCTGTAACCGATCTTGAGAGAACTTCCCAACCGGATCGGGAACGCGTGCTCTATCGCGTGGGAAAGCAGGTCGCGCAATCTTGCTGGCGTCCAACCAACCAGCAAGGAGTGATCAATGTTCACCACCACCACCTCTCGACGCCTCGGCCTGATCGCCGGTGCCGGCGTCATTGCCGCCGTCACCGGCACCCTCGGTATCGCGACCGCAACGCCGGAACGCGCTCATCACACGATTCGGCTGACCTCGGTACAGCTCCGCGACACCATCATCAAGGGGGTCGACGTCGCGACCGACCGCGACGTCTCCCACGGACAGACGGTCGGGTACGACGTCACCAGCTGCCAGGTCGACCCCGCGAGCCACACGGCGAAGTGCGACGTGGCGATGGCACGAAGCGACGGCATGCTCCGAGGGCGAGCGACGATCGATGTCAACACCGGGACGGGCACCGGCCGGATCACAGGTGGGACCAGGACCTACCAGGGCGTGTCCGGCAGTCTCTCGGTCGCTCCTGGCGCGAGCCAAGGCCGAGTCAAGATCACCATCTCCTACCACTCGTAAGCGCGCACGAGACCAGGCACTATGTCCGCAGTGGAACCAGCACGGGGGCGACGGACGACGACGGTCACAGTGGTGGCCGTCGCCGCCGTCGCGCTCGCCGCGAATGCACTGAGTGTGGGGCTAGCGATCGACGAGCACCACGCGATCCGGAACCAGGTGCTCAACGCTGCGGTTCCGATCGCGTTCGCGGTGGTCGGAGCGGTGATCGTCGCCGCGCGACCTCGCAACGCCGTGGGCTGGCTGATGCTCGGCGGCAGCGCGATGACATCGATCGGTGGTGCCGGTGTCGACCTTGCGTACCGCGGCATCGTCATCGCACCCGGCACTGTTCACGGCGCGTCGGCGCTGGCGGTCGCCGGAGCGACCGTGCGGTCGCTTGGCGCGTGTGCACTGACGCCTGGCCTCCCCCTGTACTTTCCAGATGGTGGGCCGACCGGCCGCCGGTGGCGTCACATGCGCACCCTGCTCGTCATCCTGATCGTCGGCAGCGTCGTCGATCCGTTGACCGACCCGCAAGCCGATCTCCGCGGCTTCGGCGAGTGGCGCAACCCGGTCCTGCCGGCTGCCGCTGGCCGGGTGGTCAGCCCGTTAGGCTTCCTCTGCCACATCCCGCTCGCGGCTGCGTTGACCGTGGCGGCCGTCGTTCACCTCGCCGGTCGCTGGCGACGGGGTGATGCCCACCTGCGACAGCAGATCGGCATGGTGGCCGCCGCACTCGCCCTCACCGTGTTGGCGGCGCCGATCTCGCTCGTGTCCGACACGGGGGGCTGGATCTTCGCCGCTGCCGCGCTCCCTACGCCGTTCGCGATCGGGTTCGCGGTGCTCGGCCGAGGGCTTTACGACCTGCGCACCGCCGCCAACCGCACCCTGCTGTGGGCCACACTGTCGATCGTCGTCGCTGCGGTGTACGGCGCCCTCGTCATCGGACTCGCAGCCGGGCTGCACGTCGGACGCCAGACGGACTGGTTGCCCTGGGTCGCAGGCGGCGTGGTCGCGGTCTGCGTCGTGCCGCTCCGCGACACTCTGCAACGGTGGGTCAACCGGCTCACGTTCGGCCGGTGGGACCAGCCGTACGAGGTGCTCGCCGGCCTCGGGCAGCGCGTGGAGGACACGATCGACGTGCGCCGGCTGCTCCGCGACGTGGCAAGCGAGCTCGAGGGTCTGGGACTGCTTGACGTCGTCATCACCGACGCCGGCGGCGATGTCCTCGCCGGAGCGCCGGCCGCTTCCGCGCCTGACGTCGTGACGCGCCGGCTGTCGGCGTACGGGGAGACCGTCGGGCAGCTGTCGTACCGGCCTCCGTCGCAGCTACTGCGGGAACGAGACCGCCGGCTGCTGGACAACATCGCTGGCCACCTCGGCGGCGTTTTGCACGCCCACCGCCTCACTCTGGACCTGCATCGGGCTCGGGAGCGTCTGGTTCTCACCAGGGAGGAGGAGCGGCGGCGGCTCCGACGCGACCTCCATGACGGTCTCGGGCCAGCACTGGCCGCGCATCTCCTCCGGCTGGAGGTGGTCGCCGGCCGGATCCGCCAGGACTCGGAAGCAGTTGCCGAGATCGACGAGCTGCGGCAGGAGCTACGAGGCACGATGCTCGAAGTCCGGCGCTTGGTGGAGGGTCTCCGGCCGCCGGCACTCGACGAGCTCGGCCTCGTCGGGGTGCTGCAGGAGGCCACTACCCGGATCAGCGCAGCCGGTCGTACCGCCGTGGAACTGCGCAGCGACGACCTGCCACCGCTGCCCGCCGCCGTCGAGGTGGCCGCGTTTCGGATCGTGACCGAAGCCGTCACCAACGTCGTCAAGCACGCGGACGCCACGTGCTGTCGCGTGACGCTCGCTCGGCGGGGAGGCGCGCTTCAGATCGTGGTCGCGGATGATGGTGTCGGTCCCGCCGGCGTACATCATGGCGGACATGGCTTGCAGACGATGCGCGAGCGAACGGAAGAGCTTCGGGGCGTCTTCGAACTGATGCCGAGTGCGAGCGGTCGAGGCACGACGGTGCGGGCGCACCTTCCTCTCCCCGAGGTCCCGCACCAGGAGCCCGCGTCCCATGCGGCGAGCTACACATGACCACTCGAGTCGTGGTGGTCGATGATCACCCGCTGTTTCGTGACGGACTGGTCTCCCTCGTGTCGTCGATGCCAGACATGGAGTTGGTCGGCAGCGCGGCCGACGGGCCGGAGGTCGTCGACCTCGTGGCGCGGGTGGCGACCGACGTCGTTCTCATGGACCTGAACCTCCCCACCATGTCCGGGGTCGAGGCAACCGCTCGCATCGGCAAGCTCGCCGATCCACCGGCGATCCTGGTCGTGACGATGGTGGATGACGACGACACCGTGGTCGCGGCACTGCGCTCGGGTGCGCGTGGCTACGTGCTGAAGGGCGCACCCGGTGAGGAGATCGCGGCCGCGATTCGGACCGTAGCGGCCGGTGGGGCGGTCTTCGGCGCCGGGGTGGCGACACAGGTGCTCGCGATGTCGACCACCGGCTCGCCCATCGCGCCGACGGATTTCGGCGACGACCTCACCAGCCGAGAACGGGACGTCCTCGCGCTGCTCGCCGACGGTGCGAGCAATGCCCAGATCGCCCGGACACTCGACCTCTCGCTCAAGACGGTGCAGAACTACGTCTCCCGAATCCTCGACAAGCTTCAGCTGAGCGACCGCACCCAAGCCGCCCTGCACGCTCGAGATCGACGCTTGCGCTGAAGCGGGCGTTTCCCCTGCGTCGGTAGCCGGGTAGAGGAAGAACTATGTCGGGGATCGGCTGGCCGGAGTCGTTGTGGTTCGTACGACACGGGGAGAGTCGCGGCAACGTCGCCAACAATGCCGCATACGAGTCGCATGCGCTGCGGCTGGACATCGATGTCTACGACGTCAACGTCGAGCTGACCGACGCCGGCATCGCGCAGGCCACCGCGCTCGGTGAGTGGCTCGCCGAGCGGCCCCGCACCGAGCTTCCGACCCAGGTGGTCGTGTCGCCGTACGCGCGAGCCCGCGAGACCGCGCGGTTGATCCAGGCGGCGGCGGGGCTCGACGACCTGCCGGTCACCATCGACGAGCGGCTGCGTGATCGCGAGCAGGGTGTCCTGGATCGGCTCACCAGCGCCGGCTTCCGCAAGGAGTACCCCCTCGAGGCCGAGCGTCGTGACTACGTGGGCAAGTTCTGGTTCCGTCCGGCGAGCGGCGAGTCCTGGGCCGACGTCGCGATGCGGGTACGGGCTGCGCTGCTCGAACTCCGGCTGACGATGCCGGACGAGCGCGTGCTGGTCGTCAGCCACGACGTGCCGATCCTGATCGCCCGATACATCCTCGAGAACCTCACGCCCGACGAGGCAACGTCGTACTCCCAGCAGCTGCGCAACTGCTCGCTGACGACCTATCGGGCCAACCCGGACGGGCGCGGGATGCACCTGGAGACGTTCAACGACACGACAGCACTGGAGCGCGACGACGACGCCCCGATCACCGCGCATGGCTGAACCCGAGGTCGTCCACGCCCACGCGCTGCAGAGCGGGTGGCCGCTGCGCGCGCCGCAAGGCACCAGCGACAAGGAGGAACGGGGCGCGGTTCTTGTTGTCGGCGGCGCACGAGGGATGCCAGGCGCCGTGCTCCTCGGCGGGATCGCGTCGTTGCGGGTGGGTGCCGGCAAGCTGACGGTCGCAACGTCCGACGCGCACTCGGCAGCGCTCGGTACGTCGATGCCGGAAGCCGGCGTCATCGGACTCCCGACGACCGCCTCTGGCGCGATCAGCCCGACCGGTGTCGACCACGTCGTCGACCTCGCCTCGAAGGTCGACGCGATGCTGTTGGGCCCCGGGCTGGCCGATCCCGACGCCACCAAGGACTTCGTCTCCGGGGTGCTCCGCGGCCTCGACGACTCGATCCTCGTGGTGCTCGATGCGATGGCCGTGACCTGCGGCGCGCTCGAGGACGCTGTGGGCGATCTTGGCCGACGCTTCGTGATCACGCCGAACCTGACCGAGGCCGGGTATCTCCTCGACGACACAGACGGTGACGACCACGAACTCGCGATGCAGCTGGCGAGACGGTACGGGGTGATCGCGGTGCTCAACTCCGCAGTCGCCACGCCGGACGGTGAGACATGGCTCGTCGCGAAGGGAAATCCTGGCCTCGGCACCTCGGGCTCCGGCGACGTGCTCGCCGGGACGGCGGTCGGAATCGCGGCGCGTAGCGGCGACCCCATCGCCGCAGCGCTCTGGGGTCTGACGCTGCATCGCGCCGCCGGCGACCGGCTGGCCGCCCGGACGGGGCCGGTGGGATTCCTCGCCCGCGAGCTGCTCGACGAACTGCCCGGCTGTCTGCGTGACCTGACCGGCTGAACCCGACCGCGGCGGCTATGGTCGCGAAGCGTGAGCGAATTCGGGGGCACCATCGGCCGCTACTTCGACACGTCCACTCCGTCTTGGCCGGCGCGGCCGACACCGCCGCCCGAGGCGCCCAACGTCGTCCTCGTGGTGCTGGACGACGTTGGCTTCGCGCAGCTCGGCTGCTTCGGGTCCAACATCGAGACGCCGGTCCTCGACGGCCTGGCTGCCGGTGGACTTCGCTACCGCAACTTCCACACGACGTCGCTCTGCTCGCCGACCCGAGCCTGCCTGCTCACCGGCCGAAACCATCATTCGAACGGCATGGGCCGGATCATCGAGCTGGCGACCGGCTTCCCGGGTTACAACGCGATGATCCCGCGCAGCAACGGCATGCTGCCGGAGCTCCTCGTGCCACAGGGCTACGCCGCTTATGCCGTCGGCAAGTGGCACCTCACGCCGGACGAGGAGTGCCACCTCGCCGCGCCGCGCGGCCGGTGGCCACTCGGAAGAGGCTTCGAGCGGTTCTACGGGTTCATGGGTGGTGAGACCCACCAGTACGCCCCAGCCCTCGTCCACGACAACCACTTCATCGAACAACCCACTCGCATCCGGGACGGCTACCACCTCACGGCGGACCTGGTCGACCACTCGATCGAGTACCTCTCCGACCTCCGCAACGTCGACCCTGACAAGCCGTTCTTCCTCTACCTGGCGACCGGTGCATGTCACTCACCCCACCAAGCGCCATCCGACTGGATCGCGCAGTACGAAGGGAGGTTCGACGACGGCTGGGATGCCTGGCGAGATCGCACGTTCGCCCGCCAGCTCGAGGCAGGTGTCGTCGCTGCCAACACCGAGCTCTCGCCGCGGCCACCGTGGGTCCCCGCCTGGGGGGACCTCGAACCGCAGCACCAGCGTCTCTACGCGCGGTACATGGAGGCCTTCGCGGGCTTCCTGAGCCACACCGATCGTCAGTTGGGTCGCCTCGTCGACTTCCTGCGGGCGACCGGTGATCTCGACAACACCCTGTTGTTCGTGCTGTCAGACAACGGCGCGAGCTCCGAGGGCGGGCCAACCGGCTCGGTCAACGACGTACGGGTCTGGAACGTCGCGCACACGACCCGCCGGGAAGCGATGGCGCGGTTCGACGAGATCGGCGGACCGCGAATGCACAACAACTACCCGTGGGGTTGGACGGTCGCGGGCAACACCCCCTTCCGGCGCTGGAAGCGCGAGGTGCACGAGGGCGGCGTCGCGGATCCGTTGATCGTGCACTGGCCGGCGGGGATCACCGCCCGGGGCGAGGTGCGCGACCAGTACGTCCACGCGATCGATGTCCTGCCGACCGTGCTCGACGTGCTGGGAGTGGATCCCCCCGACTCGATCGATGGCGCGCCGCAACGTCCGCTCGAGGGAGTGAGCTTCGCCGCAAGCCTGAGCGACGCCGATGCCGCGAGCGGGCACGAGACGCAGTACTACGAGATGTTCGGGTCGCGCGCGATCTATCACCGCGGCTGGAAGGCGGTCACCTACCACGAGATGTATGCCGGACCTGATGGCTTCGACCGCGATGCATGGGAGCTGTACGACGTCACGACCGACCCGTCGGAGTGCCACGACCTCGCATCGGAGCAGCCCGAGAAGCTGCGGGAGCTCGTCGATCTCTGGTGGACCGAAGCCGAGCGGTATCAGGTCCTCCCGCTCGACGACCGACCGCTGTCCGACATCGTGCTCGATCGCCCGACTGGCCTGCCCAGCCGGCGCCGTTACGTCTATCGGTCCGCCGGGATGGTGCCGGAGGCGCTCGCCGCGCGCTTGTACAACCGGTCCCACACCATCACGGCGACGGTCGAGGTGGGTGACCGGCCCGCGGCCGGGGTCGTGGCGTCGCAGGGCAACGTCCTGGGTGGTTGGGTGTTGTTCGTCCAGGACGGCGAGGTCAGGTACGAGCACAACTACGTCGCGCTGGCTCGCCACCGGATCAGCGGCCCGGCACCACTCGAGCCCGGCCGTCACGAGATCGAGTTCCGCTTCGAACGAACCGCGGACCACACCGGCATCGGGACGCTCACCGTCGACGGCGTGACCATCGGTACCGGCGAGATCGCGCCGTTCACCGCCGTACGGTTCTCGCTGACCGGCCACGGGTTGACGATCGGCTACAGCACGGAGGCGCCCGTCAGTGACGACTACGAGGCGCCCTTCGCCTTCAGCGGCCGGATCGAGTCCGTCGTCGTGACGGTCGAGGGTGACCCCGCGGTCGACGCCGCCGGGGAGGCGGCGGTCGCGGTCATCACCCAGTGATCGCCTCGAGCTTCGGATCGAACAGCTGAACGAAGCGGTAGCCGTGAGAGCGGTAGAAGTGGATGATCGCCGGCAGCGCGGCGACGGTCGCCGGGTTCCCGCCGGCGGTGTTGTGGAGGAGCACGACCGGGTGCCGCTGGCTTCCGCCCGCCTCGGCGCCGGAGATGATCCGGCGGATCCAGGCGATCGACGCCGAACCGTTTGCCTTCCAGTCCTGCGGGTCGACCGACCACAACCACACCGCCTGGTGCCGGCTCGCGGCAAGTCGCAGCGTCGCCTTGTCATAGGCCCCGTACGGCGGCCGGAAGATGCACGGCGGCAGCCCCGTCGCCGTCTCCTGCGCCGCGGCTTCCCGATCGATCTCACGCGCCTGCGCGGATTCGGTCATCGACGACAGCTTGTGGTGATCCCATGTGTGATTGCCGACCGCTTCGCCCTGATTCACCTCGGCCCGAACCTCGGCCCGGCGGTCGGCGATCTGGTCACCGATGTTGAAGAAGGTGGCAGGCACGTGGTGCGACGCCAGGATGCCGAGGATCCGCTTCGTGCTCGGTCCCGGTCCGTCGTCGAAGGTCAGCGCGACGGTCCGGCCGTGACCCGGTGCGTAGAAGGCGGGCTCGCGGGTGGTCGCCGGGCAGCGGTTGACATGCCGCGTCGCGTGGACCGGCAGAGCCGGCGTGAGCAGCCCAGCGAGGATCGCGGCCGCTGCCACCAACCGTGCGCTGATCATCACTCCCCCGCCGATGGAGATTTGAGTGAAGCAGTGCGCAGACTCGATGCGCAGCGAGTTTGGCGAACCGGGCTACTGGGGCTGCTCCGCTGCTTCCCGCCGCGCGCGGAGCTCGGCGCTGATGTCCTCCTGCGAGGTCCGCACCAGAGGCGACGTGTCGAGCAATGCCACGCCGCCCAGCACCGCCGCCCCGGAGAGGGCCACCGCCACCAGGGTGCCGGCGCCGAGGTGAACGGTCTCGCCCAGGATCAGGACACCGAGCAGCGACGCGACAGCGGGCTCGCCGACGTCGATGATCGGCAGCGAGATTGACAGGGGTGCGATCCGGAACGCGGTCTGCGACAACAGCAGCCCACCGATCGCTACCACCACCAGGACGTATGGCTCCGGGTAGGCGAGCGCGCCGATCCCGTGATCGGCGAACGAGTGTCCGACAACTCGGGTCAGGATCGACAGGAAGCCGAAGCAGATGCTGGCCGCCGCGGCGAGGGCGCTCGCGCGAACCGTTGGCCGCCCGATCCGGGACTCCCCGATCGAGATCAGGATCACGAGAGCACCGACCCCGGAGATTCCGGAGAACAGCCAGTTCGACGCCGTGGCGTCCGATCCCTCGCCGGCCGGACGGCCGACGATGATGAAGAGGGCAAGCCCGGCGGCGACGAGAACCACGCCGATCCACTCCCGTCGGCCGAGCCGCTTGCCCGCCTGCCATGCGGCCAGCGGCAAGGCGAAGATCAGCTCGCTGACGATCAGCGGCTGCACCAGCACGACCGGTGCCAGAAACAACGCAACCGCCTGCATCAGGTAGCCGCCGATCGACGCGAGCAACCCCAGCAACCAGAGCGGATCGCGGAGCAGTCGGATCAGCAGATGCGGGCTCAGCTCGTCCGGCACGTCGACCCGCCGGGAGGCGAGCATCTGCGCGACGTTCGCCAGTGCAAACGCGCCACCCGCGCCGACCGCGAGCGGCACGACCGCAGCAATGTGCGCGACGTCGGCCATCAGGTGAGTGTAGGAATGACGACCATGCCGGCTGATCGCACCACGCATGACCTGTTCGACCTGACCGGCAGCGTGGCAGTCGTGACCGGCGGGAGCCGTGGCCTTGGCCGCGAGATGGTCTTGGCGTTCGCCGCCGCGGGCGCCGACGTGGTGATCGCCAGCCGGAAGGTCGAGGCGTGCGAGGAGACGGCTGCCGAGGTGCGCGCGCTCGGCCGCAAGGCGCTGCCGGTTGGTTGCCACGTCGGCAGGTGGCACGACCTCGACGCTCTCGTCGAGGCGTCGTACGACGAGTTCGGCAAGGTCGACATCCTGGTGAACAACGCGGGCATGTCGCCGCTCGCGCCGTCCTCCGCCCAGACCAGCGAGGAGCTGTTCGACAAGATCCTTGCCGTCAACTTCAAAGGTCCGTTCCGCCTCACGGCGCTCGTCGGCGAGCGGATGGCCGCCGGCGCCGGTGGATCGATCATCAACGTGTCGTCGTCCGGGGCGCTGATGCCGCAGCCGTTCTTCGCGCCGTACGCCGGTGCCAAGGCGGCGCTGAACGCCTCGACGATGGCGTACGCCCGCGAGTTCGGACCGACGGTTCGGGTCAACACGATCTCGGCCGGGCCGTTCCTGACCGACATCTCGAACGCGTGGCCGGAAGACCAGCGGCACACATCGCGAAGTGCCGCCGGTCGGCCCGGGGACCCTGCCGAGATCGTGACGACTGCCTTGTACCTCGCCAGCCCGGCCTCCTCGTTCACCACCGGGGCATTGATCCGGGTCGACGGCGGCCTGTACTGATGCTGCTCGCACCGACCTATCCGGTCGCGACAGCACGGCTGGACCTCCGGCCCCTCCAGTTGGCCGACGTCGATGCCCTCCTGACCTATCGGTCGCGGGCGGACGTCTGTCGGTACGTCCCGTTCGAACCGCAGGACCGGGAGACCCTCGAGACCTATGTCACAACGGTCTGGTCGCGGCACTCGATCGACGACGAGGGGCAGAACCTGAACCTCGGTGTCCTCGAGCGAGCGTCCGGTGAGCTGGTCGGCGACGTGATGCTGCGCTGGTACAGCAAGGAGCATCTCGGTGGTGAGATCGGTTACGTGTTCCATCCCGACGTCGCTGGGCGCGGCTTCGCGACCGAGGCGATGCATGCGGTGGTCCACCTGGCCTTCGACGACCTCGAGCTGCACCGCCTGATCGCGCGCGTCGATGCCCGCAACGCCGCGTCCAGTGCGGTCTGTGGCCGCCTCGCCATGCGACGCGAGGCCCACCTCCTGCAGAACGAGTGGTTCAAGGGTGAGTGGACCGACGAGATCGACTACGGGCTGCTTCGCGACGAATGGGATGCTCGAGTGGTGCGGCCGGGAGAATGCCCTCGATGCGCTGGCTAGCCACCGCGCTGCTCGCCGCCCTCGTGCTCGGCGGCACCCCAGTGAGTGCGGCCGAGGAGCGGCCGCTTCCCACCAAGGACCCGTTCTACGACTACGACGGACACCAGCCGCTGGCGAAGGTGCCGGCCGGAACGGTGTTGAAGCAGCGAGCGGTCACCGTGACCCTTGGCGGGACCGACGGACCGTGGGCCGCGGAACAGCTGCTCTATCGGACCCGTGATGAGCATGGAGCGCCCACCGTGACCGTCACCACGGTCATCGAACCCACCGCGGCACAACCGAGTGGCGGCTTGATCGCGTATCTCAGCTTCTATGACGGCTTCGGCCCCCAGTGCGACCCGAGCTACACCCTCGCCGGGGGCTATCCCGGCAATCAGACGAACCAGTCGCAGGCAGAGGAGGAGGGGCTGTTGATCGCCCACTACCTCGCCGCGGGCCAACCGGTCACGGTCCCGGACTTCGAGGGTGAGCAGCACCATTGGGGCGCCGGACAGGAATCCGGGTACGCGACGCTCGACGCCATCGTTGCGACCGAGTCCTTCCTCGACATCGACAGGAGAACCCGTGTCGTCCTGTCCGGCTACTCAGGGGGCGCCATCGCCGCTGACTGGGCGAGCGAGCTGGCCCGCACCTACCACCCTCGCCAGCTACACCTGGTCGGCGTCGCGGAAGGTGGCATCCCCGTCGACTACGCGCACAACCTGCGCTACGTCGACGGGAGCGCGTCGTACTCCGGCACGATCCTCGGTGTCCTCATGGGAGTCGGCCGAGCCTTCCCGTTCAATCTGCACAAGCACCTGTCTCGGCACGGTCGTCGACTGATCGCCGAGGTGCACGACCAGTGCATTGCCACCTTCCTCGGCAGCCATCCCGGGCTGCGACTGCGCGATGTCGTGAAGCGGAAGTACCGCGACCTCTACGCCGTTCGCAGCTTCGTCCGTCCCCTTAACCACCTGATCATGGGCCGCCACCGAAGCCATCCTGACGTGCCGTTGTTCATGGGCGTCGGCGACTCGGACGGCACCGGTGACGGGGTGATGCTGGTGGGCGATGTCGAGGCTCTCGCGCACCAGTACTGCCGTCAGGGTGCCAACGTGTTGTTCCGGTCCTACCAGGGCCTCGGGCACGAGGTCGCCGGCGCGGAGTTCGAACCCACTGCGACCGACTTCTTGCTCGAGCGGCTGGAAGGTACGCCGTTCCACGGCAACTGCGACACGATCGGCAAGGGCAACTCGATCAAGCCACTCCCGGTGCCGAAGCGGCACTAACCGAGATGTCGCAATGCCTCACGGCGGGACAGCGGGCTGAGGTCAGGGTGCGCGTCGACGAACGATCGCACCCATGCTGGCGACACCCGGGCGTAGTCACGCAGCGCCCAGCCGATCGCCTTGCGCACAAAGAAGTCGGACTCACCGATGCTCTCCTCGATCGCATAGGTCAGCAGTTCCGGGTCGACGCGTCGTCTGACCCCGAGCTGGGCGATGATGCTCACCCGCCGAAGCCAGCGATCGGACGAGACCGCCCAGCCCCGTAGCACCGGCGTGAGCTCAGCGGGGTGCGCCTCCAGCAGGTCACCGATGCGGTGCGCCACGTCGTCCACGTGGTCCCACCACGCGCCGGTGACGATGAACTCCTCGTACAGCGGGAGCAGTGCGAGGGCGCCGGTCGCTACCGGCAGGCCGGTCGTCGCCGTTGCGGCGTACCGCTCCTCTCGATACTCCGCGCCGCGCCACAACGCAGCCGCGGCCGCCTCGACCTCGACCACCGACGTCGGCTGCGTCGCCTTCGCGGCGGCCCGCACGATGCGGCGGACGTCAGGAACCCGGACGCCGAGATAG
>JAFAZI010000011.1 GCA_019239875.1 Frankiaceae bacterium | reverse complement strand
TCACGGTGCGTTGAATTCAGTTTGGTTGTCGCGCGGAACAGTTTTTAAAGCCGCAAATAGACGAAGCCCCCAGTCAGACCACTCGGCGCTCTGTCCGAGAATGTCGATGACGCCTTCTAACTCTGTGAGAGCAGTTTCGAGGTAGGCCGGATCGGCGATGCCACCGTGCACCGCCCGCCGCGCCAGCGCGACGCGCCGTGCCGCCGCAACGGCTACGGCGAGGCCCTCATCGAGGTCTCTCAGAGTCGAGCCGGGAAATACACGGAGTCGCGAACCATTGATGATCGGCGGTGTCTCCCGGGCTCGCAGGTCGAGCAGAAGTCGGGCGGCCGATGCGGTCAACTCGCCAGCAACTTCGAAGGCGCTGTGGCAACTGTCCGGCGAGATCGCTACTGCTCCAAATACACGCAGGTCGGACGCGCTCCTAGCATCAAGACCTCGAATGACAAGAACTTTCCTCACAAGGAGGTGCGACTCGACCGCGGCAGCCGGCCAGTATTCCCTTAAAAGGGACGTTGCCAGGGCAACCCGAGGTGGGATTTGCGAGTCCTCGTCATCGATTCGCTCGACTGGGACGGCGGGTTGAGGGAGCCTGCGGGAGCGACGTGTTAGTTCCTCCAGCCACCAACCAACCCATGAGGAACTGCACTCTGACGTCAGAACGGCAGCCGTCGCAGGCAGCGAGGCGAGGGACCCGCAATCGGTCATTTCCCCGCCGTCGTCGGTACCGGAAAGCTCTCCTCGCGTACCTCGCCATGCGACTCCGGGGCCCACCCATTCAAACGCCGTTCCCCTTGCCTGCGACTCCCGCACCCGGCTCCGGGCGAACTGCCGTAACAAGCGTGCCGTCAGTTCGGGCGGAGGCAACAGACTGGAGAACTGCTCGTCGCTTGAGATGCCTGTTGGCACGGCCTCTAAACCGGCGCTAGTCATGGAACAGGTTCTCCCACCTTTGCGAGCGGGCGTGGAAGAATAACGCCCTGCCCCCGAGGCGGAAATAGAACCCCGTGTCGCTCGGGGCGAGCCATCTCTCTTCGACCGCTGCCGTCAGATATCCGTGAAACTGGTGCGCGCGAATTTCGTAATCGCCTGCCGACCAAACTCCTACCATTGCGGCAGACCATCGCTACAGCAGTCACCGAGATCCTCATCCTTGTCGCAGAATGGATGAATTGCAGAGTAATCGGTCTCGAAATTGGCAAGATCAAGATTCGGGCCATTACCGGAGCATCCGGCAACTCGTCCCCCACGCATGATCACGTCATAATGCGAAAGTGAAATATAGGGAACGATACTGGGCCGCTGATTATGTCGCCCAAATCCGAAGTGAAGGCCCGGGAACCGCTCGTTTAGATGTGAGTTCTCTCTTGTGAAACCAAGTAGGCTCGCGTTCGTACCGAACCCGACCTCGCCCACTCGTCGCCCATAAGGCTGCGCGAACATCCGGCTCGTGAGCTGCGAGATTTCGGCATTTTCACAGGAGAAGGACACAGCCTGTGCACGTTCAATTTCCACAGTGAGCGGCGCGCGCTCAAGTCGCACGTCGAAGTCGATCAGAATATTGGGATGGATTGCGCCGTCCGCCACGAACACACCGTCGACCGAGACTGGATACGTCGCGATCTCGCCGGCTGGCAGGATAGTGATCCGTCCAGCAGCGGCAGTTCCGCGGATGCTCATCCATTCGTAGAGGTCGTGATCGAACTTGATTTCGAGGTCAGTGCCTGCGTCAGTCTGAACCGTCACCGATGAGTCGCGTTCAAGCTCGCGAAGCAGGGTCGCGTTGCGCTGGCTCAGTTCGTCGGCCGACATCAACAAACCTTGCTCGAAAAGTCGGGGACCAACGCTAGTTAACCGAACGGTTCGGACGGTATCCTTGCCATAACGCGCGGCTATTTCAGAGAAGACCGCAAAGTGCGACATGCTCTCGGCTTCTAGCGTAATGATGAGCATCTGCCGCGATTTAGGAATACTCGGCGGGAGACATACAGCGAGACGATCCGCGATCGTGGGATCGTTCTGCGCTGCCATGCGAGCGCAAACGACTTCGCACCCATGCTCATCCAAGTGAAGTCGAAGCGCGCCAGCGTAGATTCGGCACTCTTCGGAATAGGCGATCAGGACGAAGTCGCCATAAGACGGTTTCAGGTGGATGGCGGAAAAGTGCTCGATCTGGTCTCGCAGCTCGCGTCCTGCTCGCGGCCCGGTCTCTGATTGAAGAGAACTCACCACTATGCCCGCCTCTCGGCGCACGCCGAGACTCGCTGGCCGGCGCGACAACTAACGGTTCGACGCATAAACCATGCGTCTAGCGTCGACCCGTTATCGGATAGGATCGCGATCGGGCTAGAGGTCGTTGTCCCCGTCGGGCTTGAGCCTCGTCCCGTACGCGATGTACATGGCCTCGACCGTAGGCTTGTAGGCATACGAGTCTCGGTTACTGCTGTCCAGTTCATCGAGGTCGGCCTCGCTGGACTCAAGTTCAGCGATCGCAGAATCCAGGAGCGCCTGGTACTCCTGGTCGGCTTCGGTTCGAGTCGTTACGTCTGCCGTGGACTGAGTAGGAGTCATACGTCGGAGTATGAAACGAGGCGAACGGGACGTCAAGGCGTTCCATACCACATCATCGACGCAGCCGGGCCACCCCATGCGCTGCGATGACCTCCTCGGGATCCGCCTCGCCGCATCAAGAGCTGATGTGGCCCGGTGTGACGGTTTGCCGAAGGAGCGCCGCAACCGGCCGCCCCGCGAAAGCGGCTCGCCTGCCAACACGCCGCTCTGGCGTAATCGGGACATCGCGATCCTCTGGTCTGGGTGAGCGGTGTTCGCGCTGGGTTCGTCGATGAGCCTCCTGGTGTCGCCGGCGCTGACCAGATCCGTCGGCGGCAAGGCGACAACGTGTCTGGTGCAGCTTTGGTCAGGCATCGGAATCTGACGGCGTGCGAGGCGCCTTCGAACGCTACTGGCCTTTCGCGCGATAGAGAGCGACCTCCCCCTTCGAGGTCGAGGATGTTCGTCGTACTAATCGACTCCTAGGCCCGGTTTGCCGTTCACAGTCGGCGGCGCTTGGCTGAGGAGAACCACGCCCGGCGGTCGAAGCAATCTCGACGCGACTGGCTCCAACTATTAGGTTCTCGGTATGAACCCGGCCGTCGAGGCTCCAACGACCCAAAGGCCGCAAAGGGTCCTCGACATCGACCTGGACTTTTTCGTGGTGCCGCCTGCGCACGGGCCGGACTACCGCACTCGGCTCAGTTCGGACGATCACGCGGTGTGGCCAACTGAGGAGGCGCTCGCCTTCCTAAGCAACCGGTGCGGTCTGCGGCAGAGAATGCCAGGCTTCGTCACCGAAAATCACGGTGAACTCTTCCTACGGTGGCGTGAGGCCATCGAAGCGGGCATGCTCGTTCCGCCCTTCCACGTCACCCACGTCGACGCTCACGCTGATCTTGGACTGGGCGATGCGGGCTACACGTATGTGCTTTCCGAATTGCTATTTGAGAACCCCGAAGATCGGACGCAGCCTCGGTTTGGCTTCTCCGGGCTGAACGACGGCAACCACCTCATCTTCGCGATCGCTTGCAGATGGATCACCGACCTCGTCTACGTGTATGGCGAGGGCGGCGGCGGCGACGAACTGGCTTACGTGATGGAGGACTTCGGAGCTACCCGACCGCATCGCAACGTTCAACTCGCTGCGATGCGTCGGCCGGAGCTGGAGAAACTCATTCATCGAAGCGGTAGCCCGCCCGACGTCTCCCACCTCGAGCCACCTGTCCCATACGCCTCGACGCGGTGGGAGCAGTTTCAGGCGGACGTCCCTTACGATTTTATTTGTCTCACGCATTCGCCGCCCTTCACTCCAGAATCCGCTGATCCTTTGTTCGCTGTCATCCGTGATCAGCTCATCGAACCGATCTAAGCGAAGGCTCGGATCACACTGCGCCGATCCCGCCGCCGAAGAACGCTCCGATTTTGCTGTCGTCTTTCCGGTTCGCCATCGATCTGACTCCCTGTTGCTCGACAGCACGGACAAAATCCTCGCCGGCCCAAACCCGAGCCCCTTCGTGTTGCTAGCCCGCAGCGGCGACTGACAGCACACGAAGGCCCGTCAAAGAAGGCGCGAAGAAGTACCCGCCACCCATCGTGAACACCCATTGGGCGATGCTCAGTTCCGTGGCGGTCGCTCCGGCGCGAGGCAGCCGGAAGACCCGCGGATCGTTGTCCTGGCTGATAATTGGGTCCTCGCCGTCCCCCGGCTCCTGAAAGCCGGGTGCGTTAGCCCATCGGCCCTGAACGAACTCGAAGCCCCGCGCGATCGATGCCTGGAAGCAGACGAACAGCAAGCCTCGATCCTGAGCCGGCTGCGGCTGCTCGCCATACGGCGGTTCGCCTTCAACGAAGTCATCGCCGTACGGGATGCCGCGCCGCAAGATTCGATGACGGTTGGATCGGTCGCCGTCCGGCAGCTGGATGCTGCGCGGATTGGATTTCCGAACGTGCGCAGCGCGCGGAACGTTCGTCCCGTCATGGTCCTCGTCGTAGTTGAAGTTGTTGATGTGATCGTCATTCAGTACGGCTTGGTCGTGCTCAGATGGGTCAGACTGCGCGGGGTCGATATCCTTCCCCTCGCCTGGCACGTGCTCCATGGGTGCACCGCTTGGCCAGCGACCGAGGAGCTTGGCCCCGAGTGTGTCCGGCGTCAGGTTCAGCGCTCCCGCTCGTTCCTGCTTGAACTTGATGAACGCGCCGACGTCTTGCTGCAGACGGCGGTAGACAACGAACGTCCCGTTCGTCGCCCACCCCGGAAGTTGCGCTTGCAACGGTGGAGGTGGCGTGGGGTTGTAAGGCGTCGGCTGCGGTGGGGGCGTCGGTGACGGTTGTCCGCTGACGTCGCCATCCTCATTCGGGTACCCGATCAGGAACTCGCCGGCAGCCACGACATCGGTCTTGGACTTGCTCGAGACCGTCAACCCCTTGATCCCTGGCTGTGAGATCCCGTCTTTGAACCCAAATTGCTCGCGGCCGCGGAACCCCAAAGGCCGCGTATGTCCGTCCTGCGGAGGAAGGAGTTCGCTGGCGCCTGAGGCACTCAAAATCCCAGCGACGTCGGCGTAGCCCTGACCGATTCCAGCGTTGGTATCGGCAGCGATAACAACGATGGCGTGCGGGAGCGCACCGTTCTCGAACGGGGACTGCCAACGATCCGGTGCTGAGCGGCCCTGGTCGCCGATGAGACTGGCTCTCGCCGCCATACCTTGTTTGAAGTCCTCCGGGAAGGCGTCAAGTGATGGGGCGTCGAGCATCTGCAACCCCGGAAAGCTCAGCCACAGATTGATCCATATCGACTGGATATCGTGGCCAGGCAAGCCGTCAGAAGTGATTCCCTTGTACAACCGGTTGAACTCGAGGACGCGCTCGCCGTTGACCACAAACGGCCTAAGCAGGCGTACGAAATACTCGCCTGAGGCCTTGTCGGCGAAGTTGACAAACACCAGCCGCTGGAAGTCTTTGTTGAAGCCGATAAGACCGCCTTGAACGTCGCGCAATGTCTCGGCATTCGGCGACCCCGCAGTGCTTGCCATGACAACCTCAGAGGCGCCGGTAGGCGATCTGAGCCGCTTGCGCCGCCTTGACAAGCGCCACGACGGCTACAGCAAACGCAAGAATCCGACCGAGCTCATTGCCAGTCATGGTGGCTCCTCTAGTCCTTATCCTTGGGTGGGTAGGGGTCATTGCCATACGAGTCCCGCTCGCGAATCCGGCCATCACGGCCGTGAAGCAGGAACTCAACGTGATCTTGGCGAGCGGCATCGCGCCCAGCCGCCTCTGCTTCAGCTTGCGTGTCGTATGTGCGAGACACGCGAGCAGAGTCTTCGCGTCGTACTGCCCACCCATCGTCGTGCGGCACGACGTGCACGTTCTTTGCCATCGAAACTCCAAGTCACAGCCATAGTTGCGGATAGAGCAAGACCGTACCCTGGATCTTGCGATTTACGCAAGTATCAACACACGTCTTCATGCCGAGGCACGCGGACAGGTCGAGGGTAGGCATCGATCGCCAGCAGGTACCCGTACGGCGCAGGGCAGACGAGATCCCCCATTGCAAATGCCTCGGCAAGAATGTCCGCGGCGTCTAGGACTCGGACGCCGCTTGGTCGACGCATCGCGAAGTCGGCGCACGGCCGGTCGTCGCTAATGAGGAGCCGGTCCCGGACGTCGGCCTCCTCGACTGCATAAATGCTTTGTGCTTCGCCAAGGTGCTGCAGGGGCTCGTTATCGGTGCCACCAAGGCCGCGCCGGATCAGATCGATCGCGATCAGCTGGCGAGGCTGTCTGAACTCAATCGGTTGGCCGAGCCACGCGTCCTGGCAGTCCAGCACTCGCTGTAGAAGCGGTTCGGCTGGTAGCCCGCGCCGCACCTCGTGAGCCACGGCCTCCGTCCAGATGACCCGCCCGCCGTAGCGCTGCTCAATGACCGAAAGGGCGTCGACCACCGCAAAATTCTGGAGCGTGCACGCGTCGACAGCCACGACGCAGAGCGAGTCCGCCGGCACAAGGGCAGAATATGCCTACGGTCGGACAGTGCTCTGACAGCTAAAAGACCAACTCGCGACGACCCTCAGACGCATCGTCCCACGCCGGTAGTGGACCAAATTGGTTGAGTATCGCTTCCACCGGAATGCGGGTAAGCCTCGACAACACCGCGGCACCGATGGCTCCCTGCTGAAAGGCGTCCAACGCGCGGCCTAGCAGGCCGACTGGCAGCCGCCGGAACTCGTGGTCCTGTAGTTGTCGGAAATACTCATGTCGTCTCCCACTTAGAAGCGCGAGCCTCCTTGCCGACATCCCACGAATGCGTTCCCGAGACGTTGCGTCGACGAGTTCGAGGTAGTACAGCCGCGTTGCGAGGGTGTCGAGGCTGACCTTGTACCGAACCAGCATGTCGACGATGGTTGCCTCAGTCGGACCAACTGACCCGAGCGACCGACGAAGGCTGGACTCCGGCATTAGAAACGCCGCTGCGAAAGCGGTCGCTCGAGCTTCGACGTCACTTTGGCCCGTAAGTGTCTCGTCGATTGTCAACTCGTTCGAGTCGCCGGCTGCGAGATGCCCTATCTCATGAGCGAGCGTATATCGCTGCCGAGTTGCTGGAATCGCACTACTGATTAGCGCAAGTTGGTAGTTGCCGCAGGCGATACTCAGTCCGTCGACACCAGGCGGGAGGGGCTCAATTGCGACGTCAATTCCGAGCTTCTCCTCGCAGTACTGGGCGAGTTCCTCAATATCTTCGTCGCCCTCGCCAACCAAATCCCGCACTTTCGCAGCGAGCTCGTTCGCTTGCTGGATTGGGGCTCCAGGCTGAAGGTCCTCGATTGGCAGACGCTTCGGCGTTGCGGTCCAACCAAGGTCTCGCAAGAGATCTTCAGTCTCCAGGAAGTCCTGGACCCGCTCCAGCGCTCGCCTTACCCCTTCGTTGTCGACCGTCTCACGAGCCTTGGCAGCTAGCCGGTACTCGGGCAGCGCTTCGTCGCCCAGCAACAGCCACGCCACCGAGGCGTCAATGACCTTCGCAACACGCGCGAGTTCAAGGGAACTAATCTGTCGCTTGCCCGACAGGACCTTCGACAGAGCTGTTGGATCCAGTTCCGCGGCCTCGGCGAGGGCGTGCTGAGTCAGGCCGCTGGCCTCAATAGCTTGTCGCAGTCGGTCGGCGAGTTGGAGGTGCTCAGCCGCCACAACGTTTGTATAGTCTCTAATTGCGCAAATCGCAAGCAGTGCGCGGGAAACTCACCCGATCAGACCAGTCCTTGCGGTGTGGCGTGTACGTCGGCAACTCTCAGATGCTCTTGCGGGCGACGGGACCGCAGTGGATCAGTTCGCCTGCGTCACACGCCTTGGCATCCAACATCGCCTGATGTGAGTAACCAATTGGCGCCGCTGCACGCGAGACCATCCGCTCGTGCAAATTACCCCTTAGCCGACAGCGGCTAGGGGCCGCCGATCATCACGATTGCTTGCCCAACTCCAGTCGCATACGGGAAGCCAGTCTCCGATGCTCGAACCCGCCTCGGGTGATCCCTACTGGTACGTCAGCAGCTCGAGCCCGTCGAAGACGAGAATGTCCGAGATAAGGGCCTCGGGTAAATCCTCGGCGTCGATCGGGTCGATGAACGGAACGATCGTGACTTTCAGAGTGCGGCGTTTTGCGACCGCGGCCCGAAGAGCATCAGTGACGATCACGCGTTGAGTAATGGGCACCAGTTGATGCTCGGGTCGGAAGTCCGCCGGTCGGGCTGGGCCGCTTGGCACCTCGCAGTGGCCGACGTCGCCCGCGCAGCCGCCGTGTCCAAATACGTAGAAGGAGCCGGCATACCCGTGATCGACATCCTTCGGACTGGAGCGATCGGCATCCGGGTGGTTGAAATAGATCCGACCCTCGTAACTCGCTCGGGAATGATCGACGCCGTGGATCTCAAGGTCTGCCCGCACAAACGGAGTTGCCGGCGCCTGGAGTGTCACCGTAATCGGCGGGTCGTTGAAGACAGCCATTGAACGTCCCGATAGTTATGGAGTGGAGGTGACGACTTCGCCGGCGTACACGTAGCCCAGCGCAGCCGTGTCGAGGGTGTCAGCGACCGTCAGGGGAAACGGCGGCAGAGCGGTGTGCAACAGGCTGGGATGCGGACCGGCACCCGGGTGCGCCAACTGCCAGAGGTACCAGATCCTGTCCACCATGGTGTGGTGAGCCCAAAAGACTGGGTCGTAGGCCGCGAGCGGAATCATGCCCATCGTGCCGCCAACCCACATGTGCACCAGGCCGTGCACCTGGCTCTCGAGCTGTTGCGAGAAGTCCTCAAAGTCGCTCAACTTAATGAGCGACTGCACCACCGACGCACTTGGAAGGTCGCTCGGCGCCTTCGGACGACGATGGGTTCGGCTCTTACGGGGCACCCCGTCGGCCTTGAACTGCCCGCGCGGAATGCCGGTAATCGGACTGCTAGCGAGCGGGTTTCGGTCGCCCCCAGCGATCGTGGCGTTGGCATACGGCGCTGGTAGACCCTGCTGAGTCGACCAGTCCCA
>JAFAZI010000050.1 GCA_019239875.1 Frankiaceae bacterium | reverse complement strand
CACGATCGACCCCCACGCGGTCAGCCTCACCTCGACCCGCCTGTTGTTCGCGGCTACGTCGGAGGCGTGAGCTGGAACTTGAATCCCTTGGCCGTGTAGCAGTCGTGTTGCAACGACGCCCGCGTGACCCACGTGTGCTTCGACAGCGACCACTGCGCCATCGAGACGCACTGTCGATGGGCCCCGACGGCGTACGACGAGCTGTAGAGCTTGAAACTCGTCAACGGCGTCTCCATGAGCCCGCGAGCGCTGTACGGCTGCGGGCGGTTCATGAACTTCTCGACACACACGCGGGTGAGGTTGGCGCCGCAGGAACGAGCGGCGTCGGTGAACCACATCGCGGCGGCCCAGCCCTCGAGTCCGAACTGGTGGTTGTGCGGAAGGTCGCTCGGGAAGTACTTGCGCATCGCTGCGTTGTACGCCGCGACCTGCGGGTTGGAGCTGTCGGCGAAGTTCGCTGACTGGGAGTCGACCCAGCTCTTGCCGAGGCAGCCGGGTGTGGACTTCAGGTCATTGCCGAGGCTCGACGTCCAGTTGGCGACTGTGGACAGCTTCACCTTCATCTGCTTGAGGAACGCGCCGTTCTGCTCGATCGCCTGGCAGAGCTTCTGGCTGCCGTTGAGGTCGATGGCGTCCGCGACGATGTCGACCCCGTCGGACTTCATCTGCGCGACGACGGACTGGAAGTTGGGCAAGCCGAGGTTGACCTGGTACGGCGTGACCTTCACGCCGGCCGTCTTGAACTCGTTCTCGATGTTGTTCGCGCCGTACTGGGACGAGGCCTGGTCGTAGAACACGACGCCGACGTGCGTCACGTGTTGCTTGTCCTTGAGGAACAGCGCGTCCTGGTCGGTCCGGTAGTTGTAGCCGTTGTCGCCGAGGGTCTTGCCGTTACGCGGGGTGTGGTCACCGTAGATCGCGAACAGGTGCGGGTAGAGGTAGTACGCGGTCGAGATCGGCGCGCCGCCGATGTCCGGGATGCCCTTCTGGTTGACGTACCCCGCACCGGCGTACTGGTAGATGTCGTTCGCCACGAACGCGAACGCGTTGTTCTGGTCGATGCAGGTGTGGATCTGCTGGAGGTTGCCGCTGTCGGATCCGTCGTCGGGGTGCGTGACGAAGTTCACCTTGCGACCGTTGACACCCCCCGCGGCGTTCAGCGCCTGGAAGTACGCCGCCGCGCCGTAGTAGCTCGGTGTGAACTGGTACGGGCCGAACGGGCCGCCCTTCGTGACGACGTTGCACACGTTGATCGACGTGGGGGTGACCCCGCGGTCGGATGCCGTGTTCTTCACGGTGCCGCCGGACTTCGTCTTGGTCTGCCCCGACCCGTTGTTGCCGGTGCCGCCGGTGGTGCCGCCGCCGCCCGTGCCGGAGGTGCCCGAGCCACCAGTCCCGCTGCCGGTGCCGCCGAGGCCGGAGCCACCAGAACCGGTGCCGCCGAGACCGGAACCGCCGGTCCCCGTGCCGCCCTGCCCGCTTCCCGTACCGGTGCCGGTGCCTCCTGGGAGGCCCGTGCCGTCGGAGCCAGCCGGCCCGGTGGTGGTGATGACGCGCTGGTTGAACGCAGACTCGGGCAGTCGAGTGCCGCCGCAGGCGCCGAGGACGAGCAGGCTGGCGATCGCCGTGAAGCCGGCGATACGCGGGCTAGGAGAGGTCACGCGGGGTCCTCCGCATCGTTGCGGTGGTCGGATTCTGAAGGATTGTTACACGCGTGTCAGCGATTGTCAGCCGTGTGGTGTTGATCCAGAACGTGCATGCGCAAGGTAAGTAAGACACCTGTGTCACGCGATGACCCAAAATCCGCTATCGTGACCACGGTCACATTTCGCCTTCACCGATGAAGGGGGACCACGTGCCGTTCGCTGGACGTGGGGTTCGCCGTGTCGCGCGATTGTCCTGCCTCGCAGGGTCGATCGGGCTCGCCGCCGCGGGTGTCATCACGGCGCCCGCCGCCGGTGCCAGCGGCGCTCCGAACTACACCTACTCCTCAGTTGTCTCGGCCATCGGCGCGCAGCTGGCCCTGACCTCCAATCCCGAGCCGTCGTCGATCCCCGACCTGACGGACGTGCAGTTCCCCTCCAGCGACGCGCAGCTCGACAGCTTCGGCACCTCTGAGTCCAACGGCCACGTCGTCAACCTGAACGGGCTCGGAAGCTTTCCCGCCCTGATCTGCCTCGCCTCCGCTGCGTTCTGCCGCGCGATCCCCATCAACCAGGCCTCGGCGGGCACCATCAACAGCTTCCCGCCACCCGACCCGGTCGACGCTCACGCGACCTACCCGGCGAACCAGTCGTCGACGTCACCCAAGATCGGGTCGAAGGCCGCGTCGGTGGTCGTGAAGCAAGGGCCGGTCCGCCTGGCCGGGGGCAACTCGACCGCAACCGCCACCGCCACCACGACATCCACGACGGCCGAGGAGTCCGACGTCTCCCTCGTCGGGGCGGTCACGATCGGGTCCATCCGAACCACGACGAACCAGCGAGTGACCCCGGCCGGCCTTCACACCGATGCGACCGCGGTGCTCTCAGACATCAATATCGGCACGAAGCTCGTGCACATCGGATCGGTGCGGTCCTCGCTGACCATCGACTCGCCGCCGAAGGCGAAGCCGGTCGACCACGCCAGCACTCAGATCGGCGACGTCACCGCCTTCGGAAAGGCCGCGACGATCGACCGCCACGGGCTGCGGGTGAAGGGCACGAAGCTGCCCAGTGCCGTCCGTGACGCCTACCAGAAGGCCGTCGACGGGATCTTCAAGGCGGCCGGATTCGGCATCCGGCAGGCCGCCGTGGTCCGTCACGACGGGCAGACCGGTCACACGGTGGAGGTCGACGGCCTTCAGCTGTTCATCAAGCACACCGTGAAGGGCGCCCCGCCGGTCACGATCGGTCTGCCGCAAGGCGTGCCGTGCCCGCTGCCCCACAGCCTGCCGCTCGACGCCTGTGCCGGTGTCGGCCTGCCGCTAAATGCGAAGTACCGCGGGCAGATCGGACTCGGAGAGCTCAACGCGATCAGCCTGGCGCAGCCCGCAGATCAGCCGACGACATGCTGCGACCCCACCAACCAGCACCACGGCGGCAAGAAGAACAGCAACCCCACCACCGGCGGCAGCGGCGGCTCGAGCAGCTTCGGCGGCGGTGGGGGCAGCAGCGGCGGCTTGCCCGGTGGCGGGTCGGACATCTCCACGAGTCCGTCGGACGGCCTGCCGCCGACCTTGCCCGGTGCGGCGTACACGTTGGCCGACCCGCTGTCCGGGCTGCAGCATCGAATCTGGTGGTTCTTCCCGCTGATCGCGATCAGCCTGCTCAGCCTGCTCGGACGGTTCCGCTTCCCCGCTCGCCTACCTTCACAGTGATGTCGGAAGGGTTATGACAACTATTCCTTCGGCCCAGGCCGCAACCCCAGCTGAGCCGACCAAGGTCGAGATCACCCCGTCGGTCGGCTTCGGGTGGATCATGCAGGGCATCCGGCCCTATCTCGGATACGTCTTCGTCGGCCTCGGGCTGCTCGCGCTGTTCCTCGGCTGGTGGGGAGCGTCGGGTACGCCGATCGTCGCCAAGCAGGTGCCCTACCTCGCGAGCGACGGCCTGCTCGCCGTCGTCCTGATCGCGATCGGCAACCGCATCTTCCTCATCGACGACCTGCGACGAGACTCCGGCCGGCTGGATCGGCTGGAAGACATGGTCACCGAGCTGCACGCCGTCCTGCTGTCACGGACCGACGCGGTCGCCGACAGCCCGACGACGAAGGCAGCGAGCAGCGCCAAGCCCTATCTGGCGCTCGCCACCGGCACGAGCTACCACCTGCCGGGATGCGCGATGGTGGCGTCGAAGAGCGCGCAGCAGGTCGGCAAGGCCGATGTGACGAGCCGCAACTTGAAGCCGTGTCGCATGTGCACGCCGCCCGCCGTCAAGAAGTAGTCCAGCGTCTGTGAGCGTCGAATCGGCGATCGACCCACGCCTTTCCTCAGCGGGGTCCGGCTGGGTCGATCAGGTCTTCGGCTGGGTGCCGAAGCGGCTGCGCAACTTGGGCGTCATCGCTGCGCTGGTGTTCATCGCGTGGGTGCTCTTCGCCGCGAACGGCCGGTGGACGCTGGTCGGCCAGCAGGTGGTCGCCGGGCTGAACACCGGGTCCATCGCGGCGCTTGCCGGCCTCGGCCTGGTCGTCGCCTACCGCGCGACCGGCGTGTTCAACTTCGCGTTCGCGGGCATCGCGACGATCTCCGCGTTCGTCATGTACGAGCTGACCTTCTACCACTCGGTGCCGCGCGTGATCGCGATGGCGATCGTCGTTCTCGGGGTCGGCCCGCTGATGGGCGCGCTGATGGATCTCGTGGTCTTCCGGTCACTGGAACGGCGGTCGGCAGGTACGGCGGAGAAGCTCGTCGCGAATCTCGGCGTACTGATCCTGCTGCTGGGAATCGGCGCCGTGGTCTACGGCGAGCAGAGCTACCAGCCGAACCCGATCTTCTCCCAGTCACAGGCGTTCCAGATCGGCAGTGGCAACGGCGCGGTGCCGGTGTCGTGGGCGGTGGTCGGCGATGTCCTCGTCATCGTGGCTGCGGCGAGCATCCTGATCGCGGTCTTCCGGTACACCCCGCTCGGCCGCCAGGTGCGGGCGGTGGTCGACCGGCGCGGCCTCGCCGAGCTCTGCGTTGTCAACGCCAACCGGATCTCGATGCTCTCGTGGGCGATCGGTGCATCGTTCGCCGCCCTTGCCGGAACGCTCGACGCACCGCAGCTGGGGCTACAGAACGGGCTGTTCGCGATCCAGATCCTGCAGACCATCTCGGTTGCGGTCATCGCCCGGCTGCGCAACATCGGGGCGGCGATCGCGGCCGGACTCGGCCTCGGCGTCGTGCAGAGCCTGACCTCGATCCTTCACTCGCCCCACTATCCGTCTTGGCTGACCTGGCTTCCGCATGTGCGCGACGACATCCAGGTGCAGATCCCGATCCTGGCCTTGCTCGCGTTCCTGCTGATCTACCGAACGCTGGACGAGGCGGGCACCGCGGGCACCGGCGGTCTCGTGACCGCAGCGTTCGGCCGCAACACCCGGCGTAGCCCGGCCGCCTCGTTCTGGGGTGGCCTCGTCATCCTGGTGGGCCTGGTCGTGATCCCGCTGGTGCTGCACGGGTCGAACTTGCAGACCGCCGGCGAGGTGGTCGCGTTCGCCGTCACGTTCCTGTCGATCGTTGCGGTCACCGGCTACAGCGGTCACATCTCTCTCGCGACATCGGCGTTCGCGGGCCTCGGCGGGTACGTCACCGAGCGCCTGATCCAAGGCCGGCTGCCGATCCCGGTGGGAACCGCCGTGGGTCACGTGCCGGTCATCGTCGCGATGCTCATCGGTGGCCTGTTGATGGTGCCGGTCGGCATCGTCATCGGCTACTCCGCGCTACGCCGCAAGGGCTTGATCCTCGGGCTCGTGACCCTGGCGTTCGCCGTGATCGTCAACGCTTTCGTTTTCCAGTCGCAGAGCTGGTTCAAGAACAACAACACGTCGGGGGTCGCGCGGCCGCACTTCTTTGGCCTGTCGCTACAGAGCGATCGCCGGTTCCTGTACTTCGAGCTGGTGATCCTGGCGCTGGTGCTCCTGCTCGTCCGCAACCTGCGAAGCGGTGTCCTCGGCCGGATCCTCGGCGCGATGCGTGACAGCGAGAAGGGCGCCGTCAGCGTCGGCATCTCGTTGCGGCGATACAAGCTGCTGATCTTCGGCGCCAGCTCCTTCATCGCCGCGATTGGCGGCAGCCTGATCGCTCAGCAGCAGGGGACTCTCAACCTCCAGCCGAGCGGCCCGCTGTCACCGCTCGCCGGTCTCTACTGGTTCGGGGCAGTGGTGGTCTTCGGCCTGTCGTACCGAACGTCGGCGATTGCGGCGGCGACGCTGTTCGTCGCGTTCGACGTCCTCGTCGGCAAGGACCAGGCGAGCCTGATCATCATCGGCATCATTGCGCTGTTCATCGGTTACCTACCCGGTGGGCTCATCGGCAGCCTGCTCCGGTGGTTCCGCGGTGACTCGACCGACGAGGCATCCCCGATGCAGCGAAGTCTGGTTGCGTACGCCCTGGTCCAGCAGCGCGTGGAGTCCGCGCCGCCAGTGGGCGACGGCCTGGAGCCTTCGGCTTTCGCGGAGCGGCTCCTCACCGGGAGCCGGCGATGACCTCACCGGCCGCCACGCTCAACGGGGCGAAGCTCGAGGTGCACAACCTCACCAAGAGCTTCGACGGCTTCGTCGCGGTTCGGGACGCGAGTCTCATCGCCGAGCCGGGACGCGTGACGTCGCTCATCGGCCCGAACGGCGCGGGCAAGACGACGATGTTCCACGCGATCAGTGGGATCGCTCCGCCGGACCGGGGCACGGTGCTCCTGGGTGGCCGCGACCTCGGCGGCATGACGCCCGACAAGCGGGCGCGCGCCGGCATGGCCCGGACGTTCCAGATCCTGGAGCTGTTCGGGGGCCTGTCCGTCTTCGAGAACTTGCAGGTGGCCGTCGAGGGGCGGTCTACCAACCGGATCTGGCGTGACCTGTTCTCGCTGCGCCACAAGGACGACCCGCAGGTCCGTGCACGGGTCGAGCAGGCGTTGGAGCTCGTCGGCATCACGCATCTTGCGCATCGTCCGGCAGGGTCGTTGCCCACCGGCCTGTCCCGACTCGTGGAGCTGGCCCGGGCGCTCTGCACGGAGCCGCAGGTGCTGCTGCTCGACGAGCCGGCCAGTGGTCTGTCCGGCGCCGAGACCGACCGGTTGCACGAGGTGCTGTCCTCACTCGCCGACCTCGGGCTGACGATCCTGCTGGTGGAGCACGACATCGACCTGGTCATGGCGCTGTCGAAGCACATCTACGTGCTCGACTTCGGCACGATGATCGCGCAGGGCGCGCCGGCCGACGTACGGGCCGACGCCGCGGTACGTGCGGCCTACCTCGGCACCGAGGCGGAGGTCTGAGATGACCGCTGCCCTGGAAGTTCGCAACCTGTACGCCGGTTACGGCAAGACCACCGTGATCCGCGACCTCAACCTGTCGGTCCCTGAGGGTTCGACGGTTGCCCTGCTGGGTCCGAACGGCGCCGGCAAGACGAGCACGCTGGGCGCGATCACCGGGTCGGTGAAGGTGACCAGCGGCGCGATCGTGATGGGCAACACCAACATCACCCGCCTCTCGACGTATGACCGGGCGAAGCGGGGCATCGCCCTGATCCCCGAAGGCCGCGGCATCTTTCCCGGCTTGACGGTTGGTGAGAATCTTCAGATCGCGGCCGACTCGGCGCAGGGCGTGGATGCGTCCTGGAAGCGCGAGCAGATGAACCGGGTCGAGGAGATGTTCCCGCCGGTCCGTGAGCGCGCCAAGCAGCGGTGTGGCTCACTGTCGGGCGGCGAGCAGCAGATGGTTGCGATGAGTCGCGCGTTCCTGTCCAACCCGAAGGTCCTGTTGATGGACGAGATCTCCGTCGGGTTGGCACCCATGATCGTCGAGCTGCTGTATCAGGCGGTGGCGCGGTTGAAGCAGGACGGTACGACGATCGTGCTCGTCGAGCAGTACCTCACCTATGCCCTGAAGTTCGCGGACATCTGCTACGTGATGGGCAAGGGCACGGTGAACTTCGTCGGCGAGCCGGGCGAGCTGCAGGGCGAAGCCGCGGGTGCGTCGTACCTCTGAAGACCTGTCCGACGCTGGCGTGGCTATGACCGCGCCAGGTTCGGACCAGCTGGGTCAGTCGCTGCTGGGAAGGGGCTTGCTCTCCTGCGGGGCGAGGGTTTCGCCGTCGAGGCTGATGCTGCCCGCGCCGCCTTTGGTGATCAGCAGCTCGATGTCGCCGGCCTCGCGGCCGTAGCGCTTGCCAAGCAGCGTGCCTTCGCTGTGCGCTGGGTCGAGCGACAGTCCATCGGCAGCAGATTCCTTGATGTCGATCGCGGGGTGGCCGCCGATCAGCAGCTCGACATCGCCGGCCGGTGCCTTCGTGACGATCAGCTCGGTGTCGTCCACCTGGCTCTTCAGCCGCGATCCCGCTTTGAGGACTGTCATGTGCTCATTCTGCCTTTCTCGAGTTCGGCCGCGAGGACCGCGTGTCGGTGGTGCAAGCCGGGCTCGTTACGCCCGAACAAGATGGTGGGTTGCAGGCCGGTCGAGAGGTTCGCCTGGATCTTGGTCGCCAAGGCGTAGTCCTCGTCGCGCACGGTGTGGTGCGCGTACTCGAAGATGTCGTTCGACGCCTGTCGAGCGGCGTCGGTGCTGACGTCGAGGGAGGTCGCGTTCTGATGGAAGGTCACAGAGTGACCGGCGCGGTCGGTCGGGTAGACGCGGAAGATCTCACCGTTCACCGCCGTGACGGACAGCACCACGTTCGGGTAGATCGCGTAGATGACCGCAACCTTCTCGAGCGGCTTCCACTCGGCCTCCGGAACCTCGGCGAAGTCTTCGATGCCTCGCATCGGGAAGACCAGCCGATGATGCCGGCCGAAGCTGTCGAAGACGGTGCAGTTGCTGTGCGCGACGGTCGCGAACGTCGTCGTGTGCACGGTCGCGAAGTGATAGTTCTCGGAGAAGGTGTCGATGGCGAGCTTCCAGTCGATCGCGGCGTCGAGCCGCTTCTCGCCGATCGGCGTCCAAGCGCCGATGTCCCATGACGCGAGCTCGGCATCGAGGTCACCGAGGTGCGCGGCGATGTCGATGGCGGCGCCCGGCGTCAGGCAGATCCAAAGGAACCCCGCTCGCTCCTCCGCCGGGAGCTCGGTCAGCCGCGGCCCGTCGGCTCGGGCGGCGGGAAAGCCCTCCTCGCCGGGTATCCCGACGACCGCACCCTCGAGGTCGTAGGTCCAGGAGTGGTACGGGCAGGCGAGACGCTTCGCGATGCCACAGCCGCCGGCAACTGGCGCCTGCCGGTGCTGGCAGATGTTCTGGAAGGCGCGGAACCTGCCGTCGCGGGCGCGCGTCAGCAGGATCGGCTGGCCCATGACCTCCTTGGTCGCGAACGACCCGGGCTGGGGGAGCTCTCCCGCATAGGCGACAAGCTGCGGG
>JAFAZI010000090.1 GCA_019239875.1 Frankiaceae bacterium | reverse complement strand
GCTGGCGCGAGGAAGCTCCGGTCGCCACGGTCGGTCACGAAGGACTGCGCCGGGTCTTGCGTCGCAGCCAGCAGGACCTGGGGGCGTTGCGCATCTTCGACCCCGCCGAGCCCTCGGTGGCGGCGGTCGCCGCGGGGGCTCCATGGTTCATGGCGCTGTTCGGTCGTGACTCGCTCCTCACGAGCTACATGACCTTGCCGGTCGATCGAAGCCTGGCCGTGGGAACGCTGCGGACCCTTGCTCGTCATCAAGGCACGAACATCGACCCGTTGACGGAGGAGCAGCCTGGCCGGATTCTTCACGAGGTACGGCTCGGCGTACCGTCCGGCCTCTCATTGGGCGGTGGCGGCGCTTACTACGGCACGGTTGACGCGACGCCACTGTTCGTCGTGGTGCTGGGCGAACTGGCGCAGTGGGGGGCGAGCCGCGACGACATCGTCGACCTGCTGACGCACGCCGATCGTGCGCTTGAGTGGGTCGATGCCTTTGGTGACCGGGACGGGGACGGGTTCGTCGAGTACCAACGGGCGACCGACAGGGGTCTGCAGAACCAGGGCTGGAAGGACTCGTGGGACGGCATCAACTTCGCGGACGGCCGGATCGCAGAGGCCCCGATCGCGCTCTGCGAGGTGCAGGGCTACGTCTATGCCGCTTACCGCGCGCGCTCGAGGCTTGCTCGTCGGCTCGGCGACGAGCCGTCGGCCCGGCATTGGTCGGACCGCGCTGCGCAACTGAAGCAAGCGTTCAACGAGCAGTTCTGGATTCCCGACCGCGGATGGTTCGCGGTCGCGCTCGACCGTGACAAGAAGCAGGTTGATGCATGTGCGTCGAACATGGGTCACTGCCTCTGGACCGGCATCGTCGATGCGGACAAAGCACCCCTCGTCGCCGAACAGCTGATGTCGCCATCCATGTTCAGCGGATGGGGAGTGCGGACGCTGAGCACCGCGATGGGGGCCTACGACCCCGTCAGCTATCACAACGGATCCGTGTGGCCGCACGACAACGCACTCATTGCGGCGGGGTTGATGCGGTACGGATTCGTGAAGCAGGCCCAGCGTCTTGCTGAGGCAATCCTCGACGGAGCGCAGCGGTTCGGTGATCGGTTGCCCGAGCTGTTCTGCGGCTTCGACCGCGATCGCTACCCCGACCCGGTGCCGTATCCGACGTCGTGCTCGCCGCAGGCGTGGGCCGCGTCAACCCCCGTCCAGCTGCTGCGGACGCTGCTGCGCATGGAGCCGGAGCTCGCTGAGGGGCGGCTGTGGATTGCCCCCGCCATGCCATCCGCGCTGCTGCCGTTGCGCATCGAAGGCTTGGCATTTGCCGAGTCGCGCGTCGCTCTCGACGTGTCAGCCGCCCGGGTGACCGTCGACGGCCTTCCACCCCAGGTCGAACTGCGGATGGAGACCCGCCCGCCTGATGAGCATTAGGCGACCGGCCGCACAAGCTACGACGTCACGTGATTCGTGCCGGCCGCTGGGATTCGGCGTCGACCTCCAGCAGTTCTTCGTAGAGCTGGACGTAGTCGGCCACCATGCGGTCGGAGCTGAAGCGATTGACCGCCACCGAACGGCATGCGACCCGGTCGAGGTTGACAGCATCGAGTAATGCGCCTGCCAGGTCTTCACGCTGAGTGCGGAGGTACCCCGTCACGCCGTCGTCGACGATCTCGGGCGCCGATCCGCAAGGTGTCGCGATGACCGGCGTGCCGCATGCCAGTGCTTCGATCATCACCAACCCAAAGGGCTCCGGCCACTGCAGCGGATTGAGCAGCGCGAAGGATTCGCGGAGCAGACCCAACTTGTCATGCAGCCCGAGTTCCCCGACGTACTCCACGTCGGAACACAGCAGCGGCCGGACGGCTAAGTCGAAATAGTCGCGCTCAGCCGGTTCACGAATCTTTGCGGCCATCCGCAGCGGAACACCTGCGGCCCTCGCCACCAGTGCCGCCTGCCGCGGACCCTTGTCCGGCGTCATCCGTCCGAGAAAGCTCGCATATCCACCGGTGCCGGTGCCTTGTGCAACGTCGTCGACGTCGATCCCATGGTGGATGACAGCGCGGATCGCCACCTCACCGGCCGTTGAGGCCTGGTGGTGAGAAATCGCCGTGATGGCCGTGCCGACCATGGCGGCATAGAGAGGCTTCAGTGCTCTGTCGAACGGGCCGTGGTTGGTGGTGACCATCGCCGCGCCGACCGGCTGGCGCCCGAGCAACGGCCCGGCGAGCGTGTGGTCGTGAACGAGGTCGACCTCACCGTCGAGCGCCGCGTAACCCGTGAGGACGTGGCGCAGCTCAGTGGCGACGTCGGTGACGAGGCTCGCGGTGTCGGGAGCATGTTCGGTCCCCTTCACCTGCGGCGCCGGTGTCGTGCTGTTGGCGGCGGCGGCGAGCACCACCTCATGACCGCAACGGAGGAGACCGCGCGCGATCCGGTCGATGACGGCTTCAGTGCCGCCGTACGCCGGCGGCGGGACGGGAACCCACGGTGGAGCGATCAGGGCCACTCGCATGGTCCGCTCCCTTCTCCGTCGGTCTCGCAACTCGAAGTGTCTGACGCGCCGTGCGGACCTGCCTTGGGCTATTGGACGATTTGATCGCCGCCCAGCACATCCCCAGGACGGGTAGCGGCCCGCCCCTCGTGCACCGCAGCTGCGATGGATCTCGTGGTCTACATGTGTGGCGATACCACCAACACGAGGGATGCGCGACGGTGCCGACCGACGCACGATGGCGAATTGCAGACGGCGCCGTCCGGGCGCCGTGCCGTCGGAACTGGGTGGTCACCGTGAGAATGAATCGCGCGATGCAGGGTGCTGGGCTGAGCGGATCGCGGCGTCCCATGCGTCGTAGCTGGCTCGTCCCGCTGATCGTCGGGATCTTGTCGGTAGCGGCCGGACTGGCCGTGCTGGCGACGCGGTGGACCGTGGCGCAGCTGGCCGTGTTCGCGGCGTTCATCTTCATATTCCGCGGTGTGACGACTGCCATCAACGCAGTCGAGGGGCGAGCGCCGCACTGGCTCGGCGTCCTGGCCGGCGTCGCGGGCGTGCTCGCAGGCGTCTGGCTCCTTGCGTGGCCAGGGCCCTCCTTGCTGGTGCTTGGGGTCTTCATCGGGGCGTGGCTGACTGTGTCGGGAGTGTTCAACGCCGTCGGGGCCATCTCCGCACGGCGGGAGATCCGGCATTGGGGACTAGTGCTCGCGATCGGGATCATCGAGGTGCTGCTCGGAATGTGGGCGATGCGCCGGCCAGCATTCAGCCTGGGGCTGGCCATCACTGTGCTCGGTTTCTGGGCGATCATCACCGGCGCGCTCTACATCGCGGCCGCCCTCGAGTTGCGCAGCCTGGTCAATGGTGTTGTCGACCTCACCGCGCCCTATGGCGCCGACCGCAACGGTCACGCCTCGCGAGGGGGCAGTCCGGTCTTCCTGCTCGAGAGGTTGCACCGGGAGGGCCTTCTCGCGGATACCGAGATGGCCCTGCTGCTGGCTGCCGTTGCGGACGTGCCCGCCCGTTAGGAACGGGCGCTGGCTGCCCGCGGTCCACGGTTCTTGATCACTGCACCATCTTTCATCACGAACGGGACCGACCGGAACGTCGCGATTTCGCTCAGCGGATCGCCCGCGACCCCGATGATGTCCGCGAGCTTGTCCGGCGCGATCCGCCCCAGCGAGTCCATGTCGATGAGGTCGGCGGCGACGGTCGTGGCCGACCGGATGGCCTGGATCGGCGTCATGCCCCGCCGGACCAGTACCTCGAGCTCCTCTGCGTTGCGCCCGTGCCAGATCGCTGGCGCGTCGGTGCCCAAAGCGACCTTGACTCCTGCCTCGATCGCCTTGGTCAGTGACGCCTTCGCTTTCGGGAAGACGTCGGCGGCCTTGGCCTGCAGCGACTTCGGCTGCTCGCTGATGTCCCAGTTCTCCGTCAACGCGCAGGTGGAGACGAGGAATGTGTCGGTGTCGACGAGCCGCTGAATGGTGTCGTCGCCGATCATCATTCCGTGCTCGATGCAGTCGATGCCGGCGTCGATCGCCGCGTTGACCGCGGTGTCGCCATGAGCGTGCGTTGCGACGCGAAGTCCCCGACGGTGCGCCTCGTCAGCGATCGCGGTGAGCTCCTCGGTCGAATACTGCTGTGCACCTGGCGGACCGGTCGGCGTCATCACCCCGCCTGAGGCGCAACACTTGATCAGCTTGGCGCCATTGGTGATCTGGTAGCGGACCGCCTTGCGCACCTCGTCGACCCCATCCGCGATGCCCTCCTCGACGCTCATCCGCATAATTCCCGGGGCGTATCCGCCTTGCGCACTGGGGTCGAGATGCCCGCCGGTCGGGCAGATGGCGTGGCCGGCCGGGATCACGCGAGGGCCTTGCACCCACCCGGCGTCGATCGCATGCGCCAAGTCGACGTCGACCAGGTAACCGCCCGTCTTGATGAACAGCCCCAGGTTGCGCACTGTCGTGAAGCCCGCGTTCAGGGTTCGCTGACCGTTGAACACGGCGCGGAGCCCCATCTTCACCGGGTCCATCCGGACCGGGTCGTTCAAGCTCGCTTTGGGTCCGCCGAGGACGAGGTCGACCTCCATGTCCATCAACCCCGGTACGAGGGTGAGGTCAGGAAGGTCAATCACCTCATCAGCGCCGCTGGCGACCGTCGGGTCATCGTGCACCGCGGTGATGCGATTGCCCTCGATGACGACGCTCGCGCCCTCGAGAACCACGCCGCTATCAACATCGAGGACGCCTTTGGCGCGCAGGACGGTCACGGTCGGGTCAGGCACTGTTTCTCTCCCATCACTCGGTGTCGTCGCGGCACGCTTCGATGACTTGGCAGGCGGGCCGGCGACGATCCGTCCGCTGTGCTGAGGTCTGGCGGTTCGCCCCCGATTACAGTAGCGTGCCTTTCATTAACGGAAACGGTGTTCTCAAGACTGGAATCCTTGATATCGTCTCGCGCACCAAGACGGCAGGAGTCTGAGCATGGCGCACTTCAGCAAGCCGGCAGAGGGTTCGTGGACCGAGCACTTCGGGCTGTCGACCGAGCCCGCGAACTACGCCGACTCGATCTCGCCTGAGTTCTACGCGCTCGAACAGGAAGCGATCTTCAAGAAGACGTGGCTGAATGTCGGCCGCGTCGAGCAGCTGCCGAAGGCCGGAAGCTTCTTCACCAAGGAGCTCGACGCGGCGAAGACATCCGTTCTGATCGTGAAGAACCGAGACGGAGAGCTACGGGCGTTTCACAACATGTGCCGTCACCGTGGCAACAAGCTGGTGTGGAACGACTTCCCGAAGGCGGAGGTCGACGGGACCTGCCGGCAGTTCACCTGCAAGTACCACGGTTGGCGATACGACCTCGATGGCAAGCTGACCTTCGTCCAGCAGGAGGGCGAGTTCTTCGACCTCGACAAGGAGCAGTTCGGCCTGGCGCCGATCTCGATCGACGTCTGGGAAGGCTTCATCTTCGTCACGTTCAATCCCGACCCGCAGCCGCTGCGGGAGTACATGGGCCGGATGGGTGCGGGCGTCGAGGGCTACCCGTTCGAGCTGATGACGCAGAAGCACACGTATCGCGCGGAGATCGGCAGCAACTGGAAGCTGTTCATCGATGCCTTCATGGAGTTCTACCACGCACCAGTTCTGCACAACCGGCAGTCCGTTTCGGAGGAGTCGCGCAAGCTTGCGAAGTACGGCTACGAAGCACTTTCATACGACATCGACGGGCCGCACGCGATGGTCTCGTCGTGGGGCGGCATGTCCCCGCCGGCCGACCTCAACATGGTCAAGCCGATCGAGCGGACGCTGCACAGCGGCCTGTTCGGTCCATGGGAGGGCCCGGACATCGGCGAGCTGCCGCCCGGCGTGAACCCCGCGAAGAGCCCGGCCTGGGGCATCGACTCGTTCCTGTTCTTCCCGAACTTCATGCTTCTGCTCTGGAAGCCGAACTGGTACCTGACGTATCACTACTGGCCGACGTCGTACCACACGCACATCTTCGAGACGACGCTGTACTTCGCGCCGCCGAAGAACGCCTTCGAGCGACTGCAACAGGAACTCGCGGTCGTGACGTTCAAGGAGTACGGCCTGCAGGACGCGAACACACTGGAAGCGACCCAGACGATGCTCGAGTCGGGTGCGGTCACCGAGTTCCCGCTGTGTGACCAGGAGGTCATGCTCCGTCACCTGCACACCGTGTGTCGCGACTACGTCGAGAAGCACCTGAGCAACGCCGGCGCCGTCGCGGCCAAGGGAGTCTGATCGTGGCTGCGTTCCCGACTCAGTTCGCCGCCCTCGAGCCGTACGCCGACTGGGCGCTGCCAAGTGAGGCCGACCGGTACGGCAAGCGGATCACCAGCACGATGGACGAGTTGCAGGAGTTCTACGACGCGGCGTTCCCGCTGCTCGACAGCAGCACCGAATACCTGCAGGGCGCGCCGATCGACGGGATCTCCGACGAGGACCGCAATCTGCTCTGGCTGTTCTCCTCGTTGATCACGGTCTCGTTCCCGATCGAGTGCTGGCGACAGCCGACCGTTCCGGACAGCGGCCCCGCCTCGATTGATGTCACCGTTGAGCCTCGCCCTTGAGCTAGATGTCGTTGCCGACCGCTGGACCGGGGGAGCCGGCATGACGCACGGCGGACGCTTCCATGCCCTGACGGTCAGTCGGATCGTGCCGGAGACCGCCGACGCGGTCTCCATTGTCTTCGACATCCCGGGCGATCTCGCGGATCGGTACGCCTACCGCTCCGGTCAGTTCGTCACGTTGCGCGTCGTCGTCGACGGCGTACCCCACCTGCGCAGCTACTCGATGTCGTCCGCACCTGGCGTTGATGCCGAGCTGCAAGTGACGGTGAAGCGAGTCGCGGACGGCCCGGTCTCATCCTGGCTGAATGATCGGCTTCGCCCCGGCGATCAGCTAGAGGTCAGCGTGCCTGCGGGTGCGTTCCTCGCTGCCGAGGGGCACGACGTTGTCGCGTTCGCGGCGGGCAGCGGCATCACGCCGATCCTGTCGATTGTGAAGTCGACGTTGCATGAGACTCAGCGGTCGGTGCGACTGCTCTACGCCAACCAGGACCGCGACTCGGTGATCTTCGCGGCCGTTCTCGACCAGCTCGTCGCTCAGTTTCCCGACCGGCTCACCGTGCAACACCACCGAGACGATGAGAGCGGCTTCGTCGACGATGTCACGCTTGCGACATTCTTGGCTTCAGATCACGAGGGGCACTTCTACATCTGCGGCCCGAGTGGCTTCATGGACGTCGTCAAAGCGGGGCTCGAGCGCACGGGCGTCGGTCCGGCCCGGATTCATCTCGAGCGCTTCGCGGCCGCTCCACTCCAGGTGGCGACGCCGCCGCCCGCCTCGGCGGCGGACGATATCGACGAGGCCGCGCCATGCCTCACGATCACGCTTGGCTCCGAGACCAAGACCGTGAAGCAACGCGAGACATTGACGATTCTCGAGTCCGCGCGATGGAACGGGATCCCGGCCCCGTCGTCGTGCGAGACGGGCCACTGCGCCACGTGCATGGCGCAGGTCATCGAGGGCGAGGTCTCGATGAGTGTGAATGACGTCCTCACCGACGATGAGGTCGATGCGGGCTGGGTGCTGACCTGTCAGGCAAGGTGCGTGTCACCCGTGGTGCGGGTGGTGTACGAGACGTGACGAGGAGACGACCATGACCAGCTTCCCGCGGCCAGCAGAGGGGACGTGGACCGAGCACTACTCAGAGCTCGGCACCGCGCCGATTTCTTTCCAGGACTCGATCTCGCCGGAGTTCTACCGCCGCGAGCAGGACGCGATCTTCCGGCAGGCCTGGCTGAACGTCGGCCGGATCGAGGACCTGCCGAAGAAGGGCAGCTGGTTCACGAAGGACATCGTCGCGGCGCGGACATCGGTGATCGTCACTCGCGGTCCCGACGACAGCGTCAAAGCGTTCCACAACGTGTGTCGGCACCGCGGCAACAAGTTGGTCTGGGACACGAAGCCGACGCAGGAGGCACAGGGGTTCGCGAGGCAGTTCGTCTGCAAGTACCACGGCTGGCGTTACGGCCTGGACGGTTCCTGCACGTACGTCCATCAGGAGAACGAGTTCTTCGACGTCGACAAGGACAAGCTCGGGCTCGCCGAGGTGCAGTGCGAGGTGTTCGCCGGCTTCATCTTTGTCTGTCTCGCGCGGCAGCCGCAGCAAACACTGCGCGACTTCCTCGGGCCGATGGTTGGTGCCTTGGAGGGCTATCCGTTCGAGCTGATGACGGAGCGTTACTCGTTCCGCGCCGAGAACAACAGCAACTGGAAGGTGTTCATCGACGCCTTCCAGGAGTACTACCACGTGCCGCCGCTGCACACGTATCAACTCGGGCCGAACAACCGTGACCCCAACGCCGAGTTCGAGGGCGCGCACTACCAGCTCGATGGACCCCACCGCGTCGTGACGACAAGCGGCTCGCAGAAGCACAAATGGCCGGTCGAGACGATGTATCCGACCGAGGTCCTCCTCCGCAGCGGCAACATGGGGCCGTGGGACGCGACGGAGTTCGACTCCGAGCTGCCGGGCATCAACCCCGGCGGCGTGAAGCGCTGGGGGATCGACAACTTCCAGATCTTCCCGAACCTCGAGGTCCTGATCTACGAGCGCAACTGGTATCTCAGCTACCGGTTCTGGCCGACCTCACACAACACACACGTCTTCGAGGCGGACCTGTGGTTCACGCCCGCGAGGACCGCCCGCGAGCGACTGGCACGGGAGTACGCCGCGATCACCGTGAAGGAGTATGCGCTGCAGGACGCCGGCACCCTCGACGGCACGCAGTTGGGCCTGGAGTCCGAGGCGTTCGACGAGTACCCGCTGAACGACCAGGAGATCCTGGTGCGGCACTTCCACAAGTCGGTCGGCGACTGGGTTGCCGCTCACGAAGGCACGGCGGCTGGGGCTTCCCGATGAGTGCGCTGCTGCCGGCGGAGTTCGCCGACCTCGAGCCGTACGCCGCCGACTGGTGCCTCGCGGCAGAGCCCGACAGGTGGGCGAAACGGCTCGACAGCACCATGGAAGAGATGAAGGCGTTCTACGACGTGTGCTTCCCGCGGGCCGAGGAGGCGATCGCCTACTGCGACAAGTTCGACCTCGACGACCTGCCCGACGACGCCAAGAACCTGTTGCACCTGCTGTTCTCGTTCGCGCTGGTGTCGTACCCGATCGAGGTGTGGAACCAGCCGCTGCCGATCGACACCGGATCGGCGCGACTGGACCGGATCCGGGAGCCCCGCTTGTGACCATCGACTCGAGTAATGTCAAAGAGATCGACTTCTTTCGCAGCGGGTCGATCCTGGGCGACCCGTACCCGTACTACGAAGCACTGCGTGCCAAGTGTCCGGTGCACCGCGAGCCGCACGAGGGCGTCATCATGATCACCGGGTACGACGAGGCGCTCGAGGTCTATCGCGACACGGCAACGTTCTCTGCGGCGAACTCGGTGACGGGTCCATTCCCCGGGTTCCCGGTGCCGCTCGAGGGTGATGACGTCACCGAGCTGATCGAGAAGCACCGCGACGAGCTTCCGTTCAGCGACCAGTTGCCGACGTTCGACCCGCCGAAGCACACGGCGCATCGCGGCCTGACCATGCGAATGCTGACGCCGAACCGGCTGAAGGAGAATGAAGCCGCGATCTGGGCGATCGCCGACCGGCTGATCGACGAATTCATCGAGCGGGGGAGCTGCGAGTTCGTCTCGGACTTCGCCTCGCCGTTCGCGATGCTGGTGATCGCGGACCTGCTCGGCGTACCGGGCGAGGACCTCGAGGAGTTTCGCGACCGGCTGGCGCGAACGACCGGGTTCGGCGGCGGCGAGTCCAAGCAGATGGCGCACACGCCGCTGGAGTTCCTGTACGAGAAGTTCAGCGCCTACATCGAGGACCGCCGAGGCGCGCCGCGAGACGACATCATGACCAAGATGGCCAAGGCCACCTTCCCGGACGGCTCGACGCCAGAAGTGATTGACGTCGTGCGGGTCGCGGCAAATCTCTTCGCGGCGGGCCAGGAGACGACGGTGCGGCTGCTCGCGTCGGCGTTGAAGATCCTCGCCGAGAACCCGGAGATCCAGGACTCGCTGCGCGCCGACCCCGAGGCCGTGCCGAACTTCGTCGACGAGGTGCTACGCATCGAGAGCCCGATCAAGGGCGACTTCCGCATTGCCCGGGTCGCGACGACGGTCGGCGGCGTACCGATCCCGGCCGGCGCCACGGTGATGCTGCTCAACGGTGCTGCGAACCGCGATTCGCGCAAGTTCGACGATCCGGCGACCCTCGACCCGCAGCGGCCGAACGCGCGGGACCACCTGGCGTTCGGACACGGCACCCACTTCTGCCCGGGTGCGCCGCTCGCCCGCACCGAGGGTCGGGTCGCGCTCGAGCGGATCCTGCATCGCACCCGCAACCTGCGGATCTCGGACGAGAAGCATGGGCCGGAGGGTGGACGCAAGTTCCGGTACGTCCCGACGTACATGCTCCGCGGCCTGGTCGCGGTGCACCTCGACTTCGATTCGGCCTGACAGCCGGCATTCGTTTGGAGACCGACGATGAGTGAAGAGCTGGCCGGGAAGGTAGCGATCGTCACCGGTGCGGCGAACGGCATCGGTAAGGCGACAGCCGAGATGTTCGTCGCCGAGGGTGCGAAGGTCGTGATCGCGGACGTCGACGATGCGGCCGGCGGACAGGTCGCAGCGAGCCTTGGCGACGCGGCGATCTTCGTTCACACCGACGTTTCTGAGGCCGAGAGCGTGACCAACCTTGTCGAGAAGGCAGTCGAGCATTTCGGCAAGCTTGACACCGTCGTGAACAACGCGGGGATCTCAGGCTCGTTCCGCCGGCTGATGATGGACGACCTGCGCGACTTCCACAAGGTCATCGCGGTCGACCTGCTCGGGGTGATGCTCGGAACGCAGATTGCCGCGCGCAAGATGGCACCAGGCGGATCAATCATCAACACGACATCGATCGCTGGCATCCAGCCAGGTGTCGGCTTCTCGTCGTACCGGGCTGCGAAGGCGGGTGTCATCCACTTCAGTCGGTGTGCCGCGATCGAGCTGGCCGAGCTCGGCCTGCGGGTCAACGTGATCGCGCCCGGCAACATCGCGACTCAGATCAACGCGATCTTCAACACGGAGTCGGTCGTCGCACAGATCCAGCCACTCCAGCGGCTCGGCTCGCCAAAGGACCTTGCGAACGCCGCTGTCTACCTGGCGAGCGACCGGGCAGCCCAAGTGACCGGAGTGGTGCTGCCGGTCGACGGCGGAACCACCGCGGGCCACCCGCCGCTGTCGACCGACTCGGTGATGCGAAAGACGTGACAGAGGACCCGCGCTCTTGGTGATCAGCCGAGGCCGTTGTCCTTCAGCCAGCCGAGAACCGACTCGGCGACATCGCGCCAGCCGCTGTCGATCGTCAGGGAGTGCCCGCGGCCTTCGAACTGCTTGAGCTCGGTGACCGCTGTGGAGTCGCGATACTGCTTCAGGGTGGACCTCGTCACGACGTCAGGGACGGTGTGATCGGCCGTACCCGAGATCAGCAGCAGTGGGCCGCGATCGCTGTTGTCGGTGTTGACCTTCGCCTGTGAGTGCAGGACGAAGTTTGCCGCGGCCGCTTGGAACAGGGGTCGGGCGGGTGAGGGGATGGTCCAGCGGTTGTACAGGTCCGCCGATTCTTCTTCGCTGACGGCGTTGCCGAAGCTGAACCGGAACTCTTTTTCGGTCAGTGATACTGCTCGATGAAGGTTCGCGGGGTTCCCAAGCGCCGGCAACCCGGAACGAAGCTGTGCGAGGGGGAGCGGGAGCACCCCTTTGATCTGTGCCGGATCGATGGCGACAGCCGCCGCGCCGTGTCCCTCACCGAGGAGCTTCTCGGCGAACAGACCGCCGAAGGAGTGGCCGATGAGGATAGGAGGCTCATCCATGGCGTCGATCAGCTCGGCGTAGTGGCCGGCGACGTCATCGATGCTGAGGTTCGCGACCGCGTCCGGGTTTGCACGAGCGGCTTCGACCGTGGCTGGCTCGTGGGGCCACCCCGGCGCACTCGGGCGGTATCCGGAGGCGGCGAACAGCTCGACCCATGGCTCCCAGCTGCTCGCGTGGAGCCAGAGTCCGTGGATGAACATGACTGGTCGTGGCATGGTGTCTCCCTTGGTCAGATGGTGGAGATGAGGCCGCCGTCGATGACGAAGTCGGCGCCGGTGATGTTGGAACTGCGATCGCTCGCCAGGAGCAGGACGAGATCGGCGACTTCCTGCGGCCGAGTGAACCTGCCGGTCACGCTCTGTGCCGCGGCGCCGGCTTGCACGTCGTCCGGATGCACTCCCTGCTCCTTGGCCATGGTCGCGGCGATGCCGTCGTCACCAAGCCACAGGTCGGTCTCGACTGGACCGGGACTGACCGTGTTGACACGCACCCCTCGGTCACCGAACTCCTTCGACAGCGCTTTGCACAGATTGGCGAGGGCGCCTTTGGCGGCGCTGTAGTCGAGGACAAGGGGGTCGGGCAGGGCTGCATTGACCGAGCTGATGGTGACGATGGATGACCTCGTCCGCTGCAGCAGGTATGGCAGCGCCGCCCGCATCGTGCGGACGGCGGCGAGGAAGTTGATGGCGAAGGTGCCTGCCCAGTCCTCATCGCTCACTGACAGGTATCCCTGTGGTCGCGGGCGAACCGCGCCGACGTTGTTGACGACGATGTCCAGGTGCTCGAAGTGCTCGATCGTCTCCGCAACCATCGAGCCTGGTCCGCTCGCCGTGCTGAGGTCGACGGCGATCGATCGGGCGTGCCAGCGCTCGGCGATGAGGTCCAGCTCGGGGCTCCCGTGTTGAGACGCGGCCACGACGAACGCGCCCTCCTCGGCCAGTGCACGGGCGATCGCAAGGCCGATTCCCTTGCTGGCGCCGGTGACGATGGCAACCTTCCCCGTGAGATGAAGGTCCGTTCGAGGTCTCCCTTCGCCTTCGCTCGACGCTGAGAAAGTTAGGCGACCGGGCCGGAGCGCACCCCACGTGATCACGTAGTTCCTTCGGACCACGAACCAGCGCTGCTTGCCAGCTCCGCGGCAGCCGTGCGACTCTCCGGCTGGAGGGGCGGGCCCGGCGTGGACGAACTCAATGGCGACGGTCGGCGTGCGCTCAACCATGTCCTCGCTCGAGTGGCGAACAGCTCCCACGCTGACGACCCGATTGGCGACGACGTTCGAGCCTCCTGGGCCCAGTCCGCCGCCGCCGGCTTGCAACCGGACCTCATTCATCCGCCCTACGACGCGGACGTCGACGATGACAGCAAGCTGCGCTGGGCGGCCGCACCAGCAATGACCGCCGTCAGCGCGGACCTGCCAGACATTCGCAGCGCGCTGCTGCTTACCGATTCACGCGTGCATGTGATCGAACGCTGGACCGGCACCGCTCGGACAGCGCTGCAGATGGACACTGTCGGCGCGGCACCGGGCTTCTTTTGCGACGAGTCGATCATCGGCACGAACTCGATCGGGATGGCTGCGCGAACCCGAGGGTCGGCGCTCGTCCGAGGATTCGAACACAACGCTGACGCCTTCACCCACGTCTCGTGTGCCTCACGGTCCGTCTCGGACCCGTCCACCGGCCACCTTCTCGGCGTCGTCAACATGACCATCGCCGACCCCGCGCCATGGGAGCTCATGAACGCACTGGTCGGGCGGGTCGTCCACGAGACACAACAACGGCTCATCAACGAGACTGGGTCGAAATCCCTCGCGCTCTACGACAGATTTCTGTGCACCCGACGGCGCGGCAAGGGAGCGATCGCAGCCGTTGACGCGAAGGCGTTCTACGTGAATGCGGCCGGCAGCCAGTTCGTCGGCTCAAGCGATCGCGACACGCTGTGGACCTGGGCGCAGCAGTGCTGCCGCAACGCGGACCGCCCACCCCCGCCGATTCAACTGCCATGCGGCGCGATCGCCGCGGCGTGCGACGCCATCTACGACGGCGCGGAGCTCATCGGTGCGGTCATTCGCTTCGCGACAACCACCCCGGGCTTGGCGGCCGGCGAGTACACGGACTGGGCACGTCTGACCGCCGCCGAGCGTGGCGTCGCCGAGCACGTCGCCGCGGGCCTGACCAATCGCGAAACCGCGGCGGAGCTGTTCATCTCCCCACACACCGTCGACTACCACCTGCGGCAGATATTCCGGAAGCTCGATATCGACTCGCGCATCCAACTCGCCAGGATCGCCGAGCAGCAGCGTTCAACCGCCTAGGTCGACACCGTGATCTGCACCGACGGTGCGTCGCCGCGATGTTGGGGTGTATTCCGAATGCGTACCGGCAAGGCCGCGCCCTGACATCAGGTCAGGCGGTAATTGCCAGTCGCTCGATCAGTTGGCCGGTGACCTCGGCGATGAGCTCGTAGTCCTTGTCGACGTAAAGCACCACGAGGTCGG
>JAFAZI010000038.1 GCA_019239875.1 Frankiaceae bacterium | reverse complement strand
CCGCTCGGCCTCGCCATCATCGAGAGCCATTGACGAGCAGCGCCACGCACTCGACGTGGGCCGTCATCGGGAACAGGTCGAACGCGCGCATCGCCTCGAGTCTGTACCCATGGTCGGACAGCAACGAGATGTCTCGTGCCAGCGCCGAGGGGTCGCATGCGACGTGGACGACCCGCCGCGCCGCGGTCGCCGCGATCCCGTCGACGACCGCGCGTCCGGCCCCTTTGCGCGGCGGATCGAGTACGACGACGTCCGCCCTCGGCTTGGCTCGCACGAGCCACCGATCGACCCGGCCGGTGTGAATCGTGACGTTGCCGAGGTCGGCCAGATTGCTGCGCGCTGCCGCGGCCGCGGCGGCAGAGCTCTCGACACCAATCACACGGCCACTCGGGGCCCGGGCCGCGAGCACAGCCGTGAACAGGCCGACGCCGCAGTAGAGATCAAGGCACGAGTCCGAGGCGTCGACGTCGGCGTACTCGGCGACCGCGTCGGCCAGCGCCTGCGGCGCACCGGGATGCACCTGCCAGAACCCGCCCTGCGGAATCCGCCACGTCCGACCGACAGCAGTCTCGGCGTCGGAGACCGTCAGGTCGACCCCGTCGACGTCCGGCCACCGCTGGCTGACCACCGAGGCGACGGGCAGCTCGGGATGGGCGATCAAGCACTCACCGATCGGCTCGATCTCGTGTGACCGGTGCCGGTGCAGACCGGCGACGCCGTCGGGCCCTACCGCTAGCCGGATCCGGGTGCGCCACCCGAGGCCCGCCGCATCACCGGGCACGGCCTCGACCTCGACGTGTCGATCGATGCCGGCAATGCGGCGCAGCTGATCGGCCACCACCGTCGCCTTCAGCTGCCGCTGCTCGTCGAGGGCGACGTGCTGCCAGTCGCAGCCGCCGCACCTGCCGGGACCCGCCCAAGGACACGGCGGCTGGACCCGATGCGGTGATGGTCGTAGGACATCGACCGCATCGGCACGCAGGTACGACGGCCGCTCCTCGGTCACCGTCACCTCGACCCGCTCGCCCGGCAACGCGTGCCGCACGAAGACCGCCCGCCCGTCAGGTGCGTGCGCGATGCAGATGCCGCCGTGGCCGACCGCCCCGACGTCGAGGATCACGGGGTGTCGGCGGGCGGCGGTGCGGGAGCGACCGGCTTGAAGTCCCGGCCCAGCCGGACGTCGCCCACAGTGGGACGGACGCGCTGCACGACCGCCTCCGAGGACGCGAGCTGGTAGGGCACGCTCGTCACCATCACGCCGCGCATGAACAGCAGCCGGCCCTTCAGGCGCAGCGCGTTCTGGTTGTGGAGCAGCTGCTCCCACCAGTGACCGACGACGTACTCCGGGATGAAGACGGAGACCACGTCACGCGGGCTGGCCCGGTTGATCTCCTTGATGTACTTGATGATCTGGCGGGAGACCTCGCGGTAGGGCGAGTCGAGGATCTTCAGCGGAACCGGTACGCCGCGGCGCTCCCACTCCTCCTTCAGCCGTTGCGTCGCCTCGTGGTCGATCTCGACCGTCACGGCGACCAGGGTCGAGGGTCGGGTCGCCCGCGCGTAGTTGATCGCTCGCAGTGTCGCCTTGTGGACCTTCGAGACGAGGACGACGGCGTGCACGCGCGACGGCAGCACGTCGTCCTCGTCGTCCGGCGCCAGCTCGAGCTGCACGAGGTCGTAGTGGTGACGAATCGACCGCATGATCGCGAACAGCACGATCATCGCGACGATCGCGATCCAGGCGCCCTCGACGAACTTCGAGACGAGAATGATGGCGAGCACCAGCACCGTGACGGCCAGACCGATCGAGTTGATGACCCGCGACCGTTTCATCTGCCGCCGGCGCGCGACGTCGTCGGTCAGCGGCAGGTTGCGGTTCCAATGTCGGATCATGCCCGCCTGGCTGTTCACGAACGACACGAACACCCCGACGATGTAGAGCTGGATCAGCCTCGTCGGCGATGCGGAGAACGCGAGGATCAGCACGATCGCAAAGCCGGCGAGCAGCAGGATGCCGTTGCTGAACGCGAGCCGGTCACCGCGGTTGGACAGCTGGCGTGGCAGGTAACCGTCCTCGGCGAGGATCGAGGCGAGCACGGGGAAGCCGTTGAATGCCGTGTTGGCGGCGAGCACCAGGATCAGCGCGGTCGTCGCCTGCAGGTAGTAGAAACCGAACGAGGCATTACCGAACGTGGCGCCGCCAACCTGCGCGATGACCGTCTTCTGGACATAGCCGTGTGGCGCGCCGACCAGATCGTGCAAGTGGGCACCGTCGACGATATGGACGTGGCTCTTGATTGCGATCGCGGTGATCGCGAGGAACATGCTCACCGCGATCGCGCCGAGCATCGCGAGCGTCGTGGCGGCGTTCTTGCTCTTCGGCTTCTGGAAGGCGGGCACGCCGTTGCTGATCGCCTCGACACCGGTCAGCGCCGTACATCCTGAGGCGAAGGAACGAAGCAGCAGGAACACGAGCGCGAAGCCCGTGTAGTCCTGTGCCTTCTTGATCGAGTACTTCGAGCTCTCGGCCGTCAGATGGTGCCCGGTGCCGTACTTGAACGCCGCGATGGCGATCAGTGCCGTGACGCCGGCGATGAAGGCATAGGTCGGGATGGCGAAGGCCGTCCCGGACTCCCGGACGCCACGCAGGTTCAGCAAAGTGATGACCGCGACCAGGCCGACCGCGAGCCCAACCGCATGGCCTTGGAGGGAGGAGACCGCGGAGGTGATGTTCGCGACGCCGGAGCTCACCGAGACGGCGACCGTGAGGACATAGTCGACCATCAGCGCGCTCGCGACGGTCAGGCCCGCGCGAGGCCCGAGGTTGGTGGTCGCGACCTCGTAGTCCCCGCCGCCGCTCGGGTAGGCATGCACGTTCTGCCGGTACGACGCGACCACGACCAGCATGAGGAAGGCAACCCCGGCAGCGGCGTACCAGGTGTAGTGGATAAGAGCCAGTCCGCCGAGGGACAGGACGAGCAGGATCTCCTCGGTCGCGTATGCGACGGAGGACAAGGCGTCGCTCGCGAACACCGGGAGCGCCAGCCGCTTGGGCAGCAGCGTCTCGCCCAGTTGCGTGCTCCGCAACGGGCGGCCGACGAACACCCGCTTCGACAGGTCCCCCAGCGATGGCACGCGGCAAGCGTACGGCCCACCTGTCAGGCGATGTTGGTGCGTGTAGCGTTCCCCCGGTGCATGTCGTGATCATGGGGTGCGGCCGGGTCGGCTCCACCATCGCGCTCAGCCTCGAGGCGGCCGAGCATTCGGTCGCGATCGTCGATCAGGACGCGAGCGCGTTCCGGCGGATCGAGGGCGAGTTCAAGGGCAAGCAGGTCGTCGGTGTCGGGTTCGATCGCGACACGCTGGTCGAGGCCGGCATCGAGAACGCATCCGCCTTCGCGGCCGTCTCGAGCGGTGACAACTCGAACATCATCGCGGCGCGGGTGGCTCGGGAGACGTTCGGTGTCGAGAACGTCGTCGCGCGCATCTACGATCCCAAACGAGCCGAGGTCTACAGCCGGCTCGGCATCCCGACGGTCGCGACGGTTCGCTGGACCGCCGACTCGATCCTGCGGCGCATGCTGCCCGATGGCGGGCACAGCGAGTGGACCGACCCGACCGGGCATCTGGCGCTCTGCGAGATGGCGTACCACCGCGACTGGATCGGGCAGTCGGTCGGCGCCCTCCAGCAGGCGGTCGACGGCACACGAGTCGCGTTCCTGACCAGGTACGGCGAGGCGGTGCTCCCGACCCGCGACACCGCGATCCAAGACGGTGACCAGCTCCACGTCATGGTGATCCGCAGCGACATGGAGCGGATCGAGGCCATCCTCGCGGCAGAACCGGCGGAGAGCGAATGAGAGTCACGATCGCCGGGGCAGGCAACGTAGGGCGCTCGATCGCTCGCGAGCTCGTCGGCAACGGGCACAAGGTGCAGCTGATCGAGCGCGAGCCGAAGGCCTTCAAGGTCGACACCGTCGAGGGCGCTGAGTGGCTGCTCGCCGACGCGTGCGAGCTCAGCTCGCTGGAGAAAGCCCGGCTGCAGGACAGCGCCGTCGTCGTCGCCGCCACCGGGGACGACAAGGTCAACCTCGTGGTCTCGCTGCTCGCGAAGACCGAGTACGGCGTACCGCGCGTCGTCGCACGCGTGAATCACCCGAAGAACGAGTGGCTGTTCAACGAGTCCTGGGGCGTCGACGTGTCGGTGTCGACACCACGCCTGCTCTCCGCGCTCGTCGAGGAGGCGGTCACGGTCGGCGATCTGGTCCGGCTGCTGTCCTTCCGCCACGGCGAGGCCAACCTGGTGGAGGTGACGCTGCCGTCGGACACCGAGCACGCCGGGCAGCGAGTGGGGTCGATCGCCTGGCCGCCGGACGTGGCCCTGGTGGCCATCCTCCGCGACAAGCGGGTGATCACTCCGACTGCGGACGATCCGCTCGAGGCGGGCGACGAGCTGCTGTTTGTGTCGGCCCCCGACCAGGAGGTCGCGCTCCACGACATCCTCGCGACGGCACCGACCGAGCCCGACGCCACAGGCTCAACCCCTAGCGAGGCTTCAGCCGGCGGCGAGGCTCCAGCTGGCGGCGAGGCTTCAACTGGCGGCTAGGACGAGCTCGTACCGCGGGTTGAAGATGACCCGTTGCGCGCCGTCGGTCGTGATCCGCCCGGTCGCCCGAAGCTGCCGCCCCGGCTGGATCCCGGCGATCTCGCGGCGGCCCAGCCAGGTCAGCATCACTGTCCCGCTGCCGTCGTAGAGCTCCACTTCGAGAGTGGGCGTCCCGGCCAGCGGCCGAAGCGTCATCGAGCGCACCGTCCCGAGGACGGTGACGACCTCACGCTGCTGGCAGCGCGCGACAGGGTGGGCACCGTCCTTCTCGACCTTCTTCTGGAGGTCGTCGGCCTCGATCTCGTGCTCATCGCTGGCCAGCCGGCGAACCGCCCGACGCAGTCGCCCGGGGTTCTCCTCGCTCACTGGATCTCCGTGATCTCTGGGCCGCGCTCCGGCAACCGGAGCGTGCGGTCGGGCTCCTCCTCCGGCTCCAGCTCGGGATGGGCCTCGAACGCCTCGCGTGGCAGGTGCAACGGGATCATGTCGCGGGGTGCCATCGCCTCACCGCCACGATTGACGGCGACCTGCCGGAAGGCGTCCTCGAGCCGTCTGGCCTGGACCGGGTCGGTCGACGCGGCACCCGTGAGCAGGCCGCGAAGGAACCAGCGCGGGCCGTCGACACCGATGAACCGCGCGGGCTGGCTTTGCCCGCCTTCCACCGGTAGGCGGGCGCGGAGCTCGGTGCCGAACGGGCCGTCGGTGTCCTCGCCCGAACCACCGGACCCCTTCAGCGACTGGGCGATCTCGGTACGCACGTCGTCCCACAGGCCGCTGGATTTCGGCGCCGCGAAGGCGTGGATCTGCAGCAGGCTGCTGCCGTCCACGAGGCTCACGGCCACCGGGATGTCGTCCTGGACCTCGACCCGCAGCTCGATGCCGTCGGGCACTGGTACGTGCAGTCCGCCGAGGTCCAACCGGTCGATGCCGTCGTCCTTGGCGTCCTCGAGGTCCCAGGGCCCGGTCGGCCGGCCGCGCACGACGACCGCGTACGGCTCAGCCTCGGTCGCACCGCCTCCGTCGTCGGTGGTGTCGTCGTACTCCTCGAGGTCGGGGGACTCATCGAGGTCGTCCGCCTCGCGGCGACGTCGGAACACTGTCAACTCCTCCTGGGGTTCTGCTGTCCATGGTCAACCCAACCACCGGTTGAACCAAAACCGCCGTCGGCGCGCACCGAATCCGGCAGCTCGTCGACCTCGACGAACCGAGCCCGCTCCACGCGTTGGATGACCAGCTGGGCGAGGCGGTCACCGCGGCTGAGCCGGATCGGATCCTTGGGGTCCAGATTGACGACGATGACCTGGATCTCGCCGCGATAGCCGGCGTCGATCGTGCCCGGCGCGTTGACCAGCGCCATCCCGCACCGCGCGGCCAGCCCGGATCGCGGATGGACGAAGGCGGCGTACCCCAGCGGGAGGGCGATCGCCGTACCGGTTGGCACGACCGCGCGCTCCCCAGGCTCGAGATGGACGTCGACCGCGGTCACCAGATCAGCGCCAGCGTCACCGTCATGCGCGTACGACGGGACGGGCAGCTCGGGGTCGAGGCGGCGGAGCAGAACGTCGAGCGTCGCTGGGTGGCTCTCGGTTGCGTCATGGCTCATCGCGAGCGGAACCCTACCCTTGGCCCATGACCACCCATGACGAGCGCCTTCGCGCGCCCTGGCCATGGTGGGTGGTGCTCGCGCTGATCGTCGCGCTCGGAACACTCGAGGTCGGGGCCGGCTTCGACTACCACGTCATGATCCCGGTTCTGGTCTTCATGATCGGGTTCTTCATCGTGCCGCTCGTCCTAGCGGGCCGGGAGCGCGTCCGACTGACCGACGGGGTGCTGTACGCCGGGAAGCAGTCGCTGCCCGTGTCACAGATGACAACGATCACGCCGCTGGATCGCGATCAGGCGAAGCTTCAGCTCGGCCCGAAGGCAGACCCGGCGGCGTACCTCGTCGTGCGAGGTTGGGTCGGAACGGCCGTCATGATCAAGCTCGCGAACCCGGAACCGGTGCCCTACTGGCTGGTGTCGACGCGCCAGCCGCAGGAGCTCGCGACGGCCCTGAAGCAGGCTCGCCTCGAGTCGCGCGCCGCGCGTTAGGCCGCCGGCGCCGCCTCGAGGGCGTTGCTGCGACGTACGGCGGGAGACCCCTCAGTCTCCTGGATAGCTGACATACTTCCCGGATCCAGTGCCCGGACAAAGGTGTGCCCACGCGTTGAGAGCGATCCTCACGCGATTTGCTGGTGCGAGCGGACGGAAGGGCCCACTGGCGAGCCCGGCGCGATAGCGCAAGGCGATCTGCTCGATGCCGTCGGTGGCGACGGTCGCGTCGGGCGGAGCCGGCGGCTGTGCGGCGAGCCACGCGCACGCCTGCCACCCATCGGCCAGCACCAGGCGTCGATGTGTCTCGACCCAGGCGCGGTCGTGCTGGCCGTGCTCCGACGACCCGCCGGTCTGTGCAGACCAGTAGAGGAATGTCGCCGTTCGCTGATGATGATCAACGGCTATGACGCCGCCGGCGACGGCGATCGCAACGACCAAGAGAACGCTCGCGCCGCGCAGCAGAGCAATGCGGGTGCTCTCAGCCTCGGTTGTCGGCATCAATCGTCGCCGGCCTCGACGAACGTTCCGTCGCGGGAGCCCGGGCACAGATGGGCCCAGGCCTGAACGCCGATCATGACCCGGTTGCTCATCGTGATCGGCATGGGAGCGCGACCAGCCAGCGCGGCACGGTACTGCCCCACCAGGTGTTCGAAGCCGGCAGGCCCTGGCCGAGCCCGGTCGAGGACCTTGGGCTCTCGCGCGACCCAGGCACACGCCCAGCGGCCGTCGGCGAGCACGAGATCGTGGTGAGACGCGACCCAGGCGTGGTCGTGCGCACGCTGCTCCTTCGTGCCGCCGGCGTCGGCCGCCCAGTAGTAGAACGCCGTTGTGCGCTCATGACGGAATCCGACGTCGATCAGAAGCGCCACCGCCGCCGCCACCATGACCACGAGCGGCAGCAAGCTCGATCGACGCACTCACGTAGTATATCGTCTACCGATGTATTGCCAAGCGAGGTACCTGGCTAGACAGCCGCCTTCATGGCGATCGTGAGAGACGCGGCCAGATCCCCCTTTGGTTCGACGACGACGTCGCCGAGCCCCAGCCACTGCGCCATCAGGACCAGCTCCGCCGCCAGCTCCGCCGCCGTCTCCCCCGGCGCACCTGGCTCGGCCCACGCCGCCTGCACCCGCAGCACACCCAGCGCCCGGTCGGCCTTCAGGTCGACGCGCGCGACGAGGGCGTCACTGAGCAGGAACGGCAGAACGTAGTAGCCGTACTTTCGCTTTCGCGCCGGGACGTAGATCTCGATCCGGTAGTGGAAGTCGAACAGCCGCTCGGTGCGATCGCGCTCCCAGATCAGCGGGTCGAACGGCACCAGCAACGCGCGCCCGGCCACCCGGCGCGGGATCTTGGCGCCGGGAAGCGTGTACGCCGGCTGTGACCAGCCGCGCACCTCGACCTCCTCGAGCCGGCCGTCCTCGACGAGCTCGGCAAGTCGCGGCCGCGCGGCCGGGTTGCGCAGCCGGTAGTAGTCGGCGAGGTCGCCCAGCGTCCCGACGCCGTGCGATTTGGCGGCGAGCAGCAGAAGCTGTCGCTGCGCCTCATGCTCGTCGGGCGTCGGCAGCGCGAGGATCTGGGCCGGGATGACTCGCTCGGGGATGTCGTAGAGCCGCTCGAAGTTGCGCCGGGAGCTCGTCGTGATCCGGCCGACGTAGAACAAGTACTCCAGCGCGATCTTGGCGTCAGTCCAGTTCCACCCCCAGTTCGCCGTGCCGCGCTTCTGGTCCTCGGCCACCTCCCCCGCCGAGACGGGGCCACGGTCGACGACGTCCTGATACACCGCGTCGACGTATCCTGGCCGCTCCTTCAACACCCGCTGCAGCTCCGACCAGGTGGTCAGCCGGCTCTCCCAGTACGCCATCCGCGGCCGCATCAGCGGGTGCAGCTCGACGGGGAGAAGTGCTGCCTCGTGGCCCCAGTACTCGAACATCTCGCGGTGCTTGAACGCCATCCGGTCGAGGACGCTCACGTCGTACGGACCGATCCGGGAGTACGCCGGCAGGTAGTGCGCGCGGGCCAGCACGTTGACACTGTCGATCTGGAACAGGCCGGTGTGCGACAAGGCCTTGCGCAGGTGCCGCCGGGTGGGCTCGCTGGTCGCGCGAGTGCCGGTCAGACCCTGGGCACCGATGGCGAGCCGACGCGCCTGGGCGATGGACAGCGAACGCACGGAGCCATCGTGTCAGGGGGTCACGACGTTTTGCGCAACGCTCCTGGCTTGTGCACCGCGGTGCCGCCGCTCTTGTCGCTCTTGACGAGGTACTGCGGGTTGTCCTTGCTCGCCGCGACCTGGCGCCCGCCAGCCTTCTGCCGCGACGTGATGCGTCGTACCACTCGCCCGACCGCGGTCCCGCCGTGCGATCGCCAGCTCACTCGGTCTCCCGCTCGCAGATTCTTTGCCATGGCGGAACCCTCCCCTGACCTTCCAGGCAACACACCGAAGCGGTGTCCCGGGTTTGCGTCGGGTTCCGGCGTGTCAGGCTGTCGGTATGGCGAAGCGCGACAAGCCGGGTGTGGCCACGGTGCCGCCCACCGACGACGACTCCGAGAAGAACGCCGGCAAGCTGGGCTACAAGGTGCTCGCCGGCGCGAGTGCCGCCATCGGCACCACAGTCGCCCGTAAGGCGATCGACACGACGTGGCGGAAGGCCACCGGCAAGGAACCGCCGACCAACCCCGAGCATCCGGACATCAAGTGGGCCGAGGCGGCGACCTGGGCCGCCGCGTCGGCGGCGATCGTGGCCCTGGTGAAGCTCCTCGCGCAGCGCCGAGTTGCGGCGACGTGGCGGCGGGCGTCAGGCGAGCTCCCGCCTGGGTTGGACTGACCGGTACGGCGCGTCGCCCGAGACTTCACGACTCGACGGTTACGGTTCTTTCATGGCGCAACGAGGCGGCGCGGTTCGCACCCTCGCCGCGATCCCCAATCTCGATGCGCTGTTCAACTCCCGCGTCCGGCAAGGCGTCATGTCAGCCCTCGCCGACGAGCGAGGTTCGATCGTCTTCGAGGCACCGCCCGTGGGCGCCTGGACGATCCGCCTCAACCGCGGCCGGGTCCGCCTGATCCGCGGCCGCGATTCGCGCGCGCGGGCGACCGTCACGGCGGATCCCTCGACCCTCGCCGCCGTCCTCGAAGGACGCCTCTCAGGCGTCAGCGCCTACCTCGATCACGGCTTGACCGTGCGGGGCGACCTCGCGCTCGCCCTGCAGATGGACGGCGCCTTCGACGTCGGCGAGCGGCCCGCGACCCACCCGGTCGTCAATGCCGTCACGGTGCTCGGTGTCCGGTCGGCCTACCTGGAGGCCGGCCCCCGCGACGCTCCGGTCGTCATTCTGCTCCACGGTCTCGGCGCCACGAACGCATCGATGCTGCCGCTGGTGGCGGCCCTTGCTCCGGACTACCGGGTGATCGCTCCTGACTTCCCGGGTTTCGGCGCCTCACAGGCGCCGCGCTGGCAGTACCGACCCGCCGAGTTCGCCGCCTGGCTGGAAGCCTTCCAGCAGGCGATCGGCGCACCCCGGGCGACGCTCGTCGGCAACTCGATGGGCGGGCGGGTGGCCCTCGAGGCCGGACTCTCGCATCCGGACACGGTCGACCGGCTCGTGCTGCTCTGCCCGTCGCCTGCCTTCCGGCGCGGGCGGCAGTTCGTGCCGCTGGTCCGGCTGCTGCCGCCGGATGCGGCGATCGCGCGGCTGCCGTGGCCACACCTCGCGGTGGTCTTCGCCGTACGGTCCTTCTTCGCCGACCCCGAGCGGCTGCCGCGGACCTGGTATGACTCGGCGGCGGACGAGTACCTGCGGGTGATGCGCGACTACAAGCACCGTCGCGCGTTCTTCGCGGCGGCCAAGTCGATCTACGTCGAGGCCGCCTTCGGCGCGGACGGCTTCTGGGAGCGGCTCCCGCTGCTGGAGGCGCCGGCCATGTTCGTGTGGGGCGACCGCGACTGGCTGGTGCCGATGGCGTTCGAGCAGCACGTGATGCAGGCGCTCCCGCAAGCCGAATCCGTGGTGCTGAGCGATTGTGGGCACGTTCCGCAGTTCGAGCACCCGGACGCGACCGCGGATCTGATCCGCCAATTCCTCACCAGCTGACCCGACCGACGCGGATTTGCTGTCGCGTCGCGGATTTTTTGCAGGCCCAAATCGCCAAAAACTCACTTCGCTGTCCCCAGAGTGCGCGACACGTCCCGTCGTTCACAGGCGGCTAGCTGGCGCTCCGGCAGCCGACGACGCTCGCGCAGGCTGGCGGCCATGTTGAGCCTCATCGAGATTCTCGCCGCACAAGACGACCTGATCACTCGTTGCCAGGCGCTGACGGTCATGTCCGAAGCCGAACTCCGGCGGTTGATTCGTACGAGCTGGACAGTCGTCGCGCCTGGGGTCTACCTAGCGTCGAGGGCTGATCCGACCTTTGCGCAACGCTTGCGAGCGGCGGTGCTGCACGCGGGACCCGAGTCGCAGCTGGCCGACCAGACCGCCCTCGCTGTGTACGGGGTGCCATACCTGCCCACGGATTCATTCGTGCGCATCCTCGTCCCCGAGCCCGTACAGCGGGTTTCGTGCGGGTTCATCAAGATTTCTCGCACGACCCGGATGCCGCAGCCCGCCTTCGTCAACGGTTTGCCTGTCGTACCCGCTCATCGAGCCCTTACGGATTTCGTTGCTCGATTCCAGAGCCGGCGGGACTCTCTCGCAGTGGCGGCTGCGGTAGTTCAGCGGAAGATGATCTCGGCAACACAGTTTCGTCAGGAGATCGCAGAGGGCCCGGCAAGGGGCCGCTCGAGGCTTAGATGGATGCTCGAGCAACTCGAAGCGGGAGTGCGCTCTGCCCCGGAGTACGACGTCCGTGCGTTGGTGCTGGCGTGCCCTGGCCTCGCCGAGCCGCTGTGGAATCCGCTGCTTCGGCTTCCGACCGGTCGGTTGGTGAGCCCAGACGGGTTCTGGATCGATTCGGCGACCGCTTCGGAGGTCGACGGTCGCGACCAGCACTCGGCTGACATCGCCGGCCCTGACGCGTTCGATCAGACATACGCGAAGCGCGTATGGATGGAGGCGGCCGGCATCGACGTGGTGTCGTTCACGGGTCGGCAGCCGCGAACCGCGAGCCAGCTGGTCATCAGCCGCATCGTTGACGCGGTGACGCGCAATGCTGGCCGTGGTCTGCCCCCCGGCGTCGAGATCGTTCGACCCGCGCCACCACCCTGGTGACTGAGCGGCGGGGATTTACTGTCAAATTGGGTTCAAGAAAATCACCACCGCGACAGTAAATCCGCGTTGCTTGCGAGAGGCGGGCGCGGATTTAGGGCTTGCCGCCGAGGTCCTTGACCAGGGCTTCGCCGAGCCGCTTGGTCTCGCGGCTGTTCAACGACGCGCCCGCCACCGCGCCGGCCATGAACGGCATCATCGTCGTGAGGTTCGACCCGGCACGCCGCATGATCCGCCGTCGCAGTTGCCGACGCGCCGCGCTCGACACGACGGCGGTCAGCCCGGCTCCGCCGCCGAACGGGTCGATCCGTCGCTGCCGGGTCCAGGATCCGAGGTACGCCGCAGCCCGCACCGCGGGCGTGCCGACCGCCGTGCGGCCGTAGATCTCGTGCAGCTCGGCGACCAGCTTCAGCTCGATGGCGACGACCGCGAGAGTCTCCGCGGCGACCTGCACCGGCGACGTCAGCAGCAGCGGCGGCGCGGTCGAGAACTCGATCGTCGAGACCAGCCCACCGGCTGCACCGACCGCGCCGGTGGCGCGCGCCGCCGTGTCGATGAGCGCGCGGGCCAGCTCGTTGCCGGACAGCCCGTCGTGATGGTCGCGCAGTGTCCGGTAGTCCCGAACCGGCACGTGCGGGGCGAACTCTTCGACCGTCTCGGTCAGCCACCGGCCGCTGGTCACAGCGGCTGCGCCGGCGCGACGGGCCGACCCGCCAAGCACAACGGCCAGCCTGCTGAGCAGGCTGGCTCGTTCGCGGTTGGACAGTTGTGACCCGTCGACCAGCGGGACGACGACGCTTGGAACGTCCTCGTCCGTCTTGGGACGCCGTCGTGGAGTCAGGCTGCGCACTCCCGGCAGACGCCCTTCTTCTCGTCCGCGAGCTGGCTGCGGTGCCGCACCAGGAAGCAGCGCGAGCACGTGAACTCGTCGGCCTGGCGTGGGACGACCCGGACGGTCAGCTCCTCACCAGAGAGGTCGGCGCCCGGCAGTTCGAGTGACTCGGCCAACTCGGCCTCGTCGACGTCCACCGCGCCGGCCTGCGCATCGCGCCGCGCCTTCAGTTCCTCAATGCTGTCTTCCGTGGCCTCGTCGTCCGTTGCCCTCGGAGTGTCGTAATCGGTTGCCATTAGTTCTTCTACCTGCCCTAGCTAGTCAGAGTCCCTGCGCTCGACGTAAACGCATCCGCAGCGGATTTAATCCCGATCTCGGCATCGCGTTTCCCGGCGTGCGCGGCACGGTACCCCACGTTTCTCGGCTTTTGCTGATCCGCCGGTCACCAGTTCGTCACCGGCTGTCAGGATGCGTTCGACAAAGGAGGCCAAGTGGTTGTCTACGCCCTCGGTGAGCGGATGCCGTCGATTGACGAGAGCGCCTACGTGCACCCTGACGCCGTCATCATCGGAAGCGTGACAATTGGGGCGAATTCGTCGGTCTGGCCGGGCGCCGTGCTCCGGGCCGACTACGGCGAGATCCACATCGGAGCCCGCACATCGATCCAGGACGGCACGATCATCCACTGCACGCACGATCAATGGACTCGCGTCGGCGACGACTGTGTCGTTGGTCACAACGCGCATCTCGAGGGCTGCACGATCGAGGACAAGAGCCTCGTCGGGTCGGGTTCGGTCGTCCTTCACCGCGCGGTCGTGCGTGCTGGTGGTCTGGTCGGCGCCGGCGCCGTCGTCCCGAACGACCTCGAGGTTCCGAGCGGCGCGATGGCGCTCGGCGTGCCCGCGAAGATCAAGCCGGACTCCGTCGTACCGGAAGCCATCGAGCTGGCGGTGGCGGTGTACGTCGAGAACGGCGCGCGGTACAAGGCCGACCTGCGCCGTCTCGACTGAGCCGCCGGTCGGCACGCGGCGTCGAATACGCTGCACCCGACCGAACCGAGTTCGGACCGAGAGGGAGGGGCGGCATGGACTTCCGAGACACCGCTGACGAGGCGGAGTTTCGCGGCACGCTGCGGCGCTGGCTCGAGACCACCCTCGGCCCGGACTGGGTGTCGCGTCCGACCTTCGGCGGCGGATTCAACGAGGCCGAGAGCAAGGCGTGGAGCAAGCAGCTCTACGACGCCGGCTACGTCGGACTGACCTGGCCGAAGGAGTACGGCGGGGGCGGCGCACCCCACACCTATCAGGGCATCTTCCTCGAGGAGTCAGCGCGGATCGGCGCGCCCGCCCACGTCGGAGGGATCGGCCTGGGCATGGCCGGCCCCACCATCATCGCGTGGGGCACCGACGAGCAGAAGAAGCGGTATCTCGCGCCACTGCTGTCGGGCGAGGAGGTCTGGTGCCAGGGATTCTCGGAGCCCGGAAGCGGCTCCGACATGGGCGCCGCCAAGACTCGCGCCGTGCTCGACGGCGACGAGTGGGTCGTCAACGGCCAGAAGGTCTGGTCGTCGTGGGCGCACATCGCGGACTGGTGCATCCTCGTCGTCCGTACCGACCCTGACGCCGAGAAGCACCGCGGCCTGTCCTATCTCCTGGTCGACATGCACTCACCGGGCGTCGAGGTTCGACCGCTGAAGCAGATCACCGGCGACCCTGAGTTCAACGAGATCTTCTTCACCGACGTCCGGGTCCCGCGGGAGTCGATGCTGGGCCAGCCCGGCGAGGGCTGGAACGTCGCGATGACGACCCTGCTGCACGAGCGCGGCACCCTCGGCTTCTCCCTGACCGCCGGCCTGGAGCAGTCCCTGAACCAGATCATCAAGCTGGCGAAGCAACCCGGTCCGGACGGGCAGATCGCCGCCGACGACCCAGTGGTCCGTGACCAGATCGCGCAGCTTTGGGTAGATCTGCAGGCGCTGCGCTTCACCAACTACCGCTCCCTCACCGCGCTGCAGAAGACGGGCGTGCCCGGCCCGGAGGGATCGGTCGCCAAGCTCCACTGGAGCGAGACCAACCAGCGCCTGACGTCCTTGGCGCAGCAGCTGAACGGTCTCGCCCACCAGCTCGACGCGGAAGGCGGCGTCTGGGACGGCTACTGGGCCTACCAGCAGCTGCGATCGCGCGGCAACACGATCGAGGCCGGTACGTCGGAGATCCTGCGCAACATCATCGCCGAGCGCGTCGTCGGCCTGCCGAAGTCGAGATAGGGACCAGCATGGACTTCGCGTTCTCCGACGAGCAGGAACTGCTGCGCGCGTCGGCCAAGGACTACCTCGCCGACCGGTTCCCCGCCGCCCGGATCGTCGAGCTGGCGGACTCCGACGCCGGCTGGGACTCGAACACCTGGAAGGAGCTCGCTGATCTTGGCTGGCTCGACCCGGAGCTCGGCGCGCTCGAGCATGCTGTGCTGGCGGAGGAGTCGGGATACACACTGCTCCCCGCTCCATGGTGGTCGACGATCGGGCTCTGCGGTGCCTTGCTGGACTCGGAGCTGCGCGACGGCGTCGCCGCGGGCGAACGCCGGGTCAGTCTGGCGTGGGCGGAGACGGACGGCCCGTCGTCGATCTCCGGCGCCGCCAACGACAGCGCGACCTCGGCCGAGCACGGCACGATCACCGGCACCAAGGTGCAGGTACCAGACCTCGGGCTCGCCACTGACGTCATCGTCGTGGCCAACGACGGGCTGTACGCCGTCGATGTGGCGGCGAATCCTGAGACGGTGATCATGCGGTCCACCATCGACCGCACGCGTCGGCTCGGTGAGCTCGTCCTGTCGGGCACTCCCGCCCGCAAGCTGGACGCCGGCCTCGACGCGCTTGCGACCGCACGCCGAAACGCCCTGGCGCTGCTCGCCTGCGAGTCGGTCGGAGTCGCGCAGCGAGCGCTTGACGAGGCGGCCTCGTACACGAAGGAGCGGCAGCAGTTCGGGCGGATCATCGGCACCTACCAGGGCGTGTCCCACCGGGTGTCCAACACTTTCGTCGCGCTGCAGCTGGCACGCTCGATGGCCTACTGGGCTGCGTGGGCGGTCAGCGCTGGTTCCGATGATGCCGAGGCCGCGGTCTCCGGCGCGAAGGTCAGCGCGGGCGAGGGCGCGGTGTTCGCGTGCGAACAGTCCATCCAGGCCCACGGCGGGATCGGCTTCACCTGGGAGCACATCCTGCACCGCTACTACAAGCGCGCCCAGTGGAACAACGGCTTCGAGGGGTCGGGTCGTCAGCATCGAGCCGCGATCGCCGACAAGATCCTGGCCTGACCACGGCCAGCGGTCGGCGGCCGTAGGGGTGCTGGCATCCCCGCCGGACTCCGGCCTTCCCCCTCGCGCTCGCACAGTGCTCCTGCCAGGATCAGCGATATGGCGGGGGTGGTGCGGGCGCTTCGGGTGATCGCACGTCCGAGCTGGCGCCAGTGGGCGGCGCTGACCCTCATCAGTGGCGTGCTCGCCGGCGGCGCGATCGAGGCCGGCACGGCCGCCCGGCGTACCGCAACCGCGTTCCCCCGGATGCTGGCCGACAGCCGGCTGGCCAACGCCGACGTCGCGGGAGATCAGAGCACCCACTCGTATGGCAGTGGCGCCAGGTATCTCGACGCGGTCGAACAGCTGCCCGAGGTCGGCAGCGTCACCCGGGAAGGCGGCCTCGAGCTGCTCCAGCAGAAGCCGGACGGGACGCTCGACGAACGCCTCTCGCTCACCGACACCGCCACGGCGTTCATCCCGAGCGACAAGACGCTGTTCCGTACGACGGAGCTGCTGCGCGTGATCGACGGGCGCTTGCCATCCCCCGATCGACCCGACGAGATGGTTATCAACCCGGAGATGGCCAGCATCATGGGGTGGCACGTGGGAAGCCACCCGGGCGGGCTGAAGATCTTCCCCCGGGCCGCAACCGACCGGCGCGGCAATCCGATCCCTGACAAAGGCATCCCCGTCGACCTGACCGTCGTCGGCATCGTGCGCTACCCGACCGAGCTGCTCTTCGACAGCAACACCCGCGTGCCGCGCGCGTTCCTGACCTACGCCTTCAGCCTCGCCCACCCGCGGTCGACCTTCTACTCCGTCGACCTGATCCATCTCGTGCCGGGTACGACGATCACGTCGTTCCGCAGCAAGGTGGCGGAGGTCGCCCAGCACTACAACGGGCAGTTGGTTTCGGTGGTCAGCACCGTCGAGGGTGCCGCAGCGGCGGCACAAACCCTTCGCCCGCAGCAGGCAGCCCTCTGGGCGCTGAGCATCGTCGGGCTGCTGATCGCAGTCGGGCTCCTCGGACAAGGCATCGCGACCAACCTGAACGACGCGCTCCAGGAGCTGCAGGTGCTGAGGTCGGTCGGCATGGGACGTCGCGGACGCCGTGCCGTCGGCCTGCTCGCCGGCGCCGCGAGCGCCGTCGCGACCGCCGTCATCGCCGTCGGGGTCGCCACGCTGCTCTCACCGCTCGGCCCGATCGGCTCGGCCCGCGCCGCAGAGCCGCATCCTGGCTTCGAGGTCAATCTCGCGTTGCTCGGGCTCGGCGCCGGCCTGATCATCGTGGCGACCACCGCTCTCGCCGTCCTCCCGAGCCTGCGGGCGGCCGCCGAGAGCGAAGGACAGGCCGTCGACGTCGAGGGGACGGCGCCGGTCCGGCTCGCTACCCGACTCGCCCGTCGCGGCGCGAGAGTGTCGGCCGTCGTCGGGGTCGGCATGGCCTTCCAGCGTGACCGCCGCGGGACGGGTTCCCGGGCGCGCACCGGGATCGCCGGCGTCTGCGCCGCCGTACTGTTCACGACTGGCGCACTCGTCTTCGTCTCGAACCTGAATCGCTTGACTCACACACCGCATCTATACGGCTGGAACTGGGATGTCGCGGCAGGCACGAACTTCGGCACGATCCCCACTCCCGCGGTTCCCCACGTGCTCGCCCTGCCCTACGTCGAGCATGCCTCAGCGATGACCTTCGGGTCGGCGCGCATCGGCAGCACGATCGTCCCCGGTGTCGGCATCACCGGACTGACGCCCGGCTCGCCGTTCCCGACGATTCGAAGCGGGCGCCGACCTGCAACGTCGGACGAGATCGTCGTCGGATCCCGGACCCTCCACGACATCGCGGCCCACGTGGGAAGCACGGTGAACGCGACGATCGACGGCCGCGCCCGGGCGCTGCACATCGTCGGCGTCGCGACGTTCCCGCAACTGGGTCCGACGCGGTTCCAGACCACGGCCCTCGGGCGGGGGGTAGCGGGGATGGCCAGCCTGTTCCCGCAAGATCCCGGCTCGGGCGGCAAGTACAACTACTTGATCATGAATCTCAGCTCCGGCGGACTGGCCAAGCTCCGCGTCACCCTTGGCAAGCTCGGTTGTGCCGGCGACACGTGCATCATCGTCGACGGTCGCCCGACTCAACTCAGCGGCTACGCGAAGGCTCGAGCGCTGACGCGAACCGGTGTGATCGTGCTCGGCCTCGCGTTGCTGCTCTCGTTGAGCCGTGTCGTCGTGGCCAGCGTGGGGAGGCGGCGCCGGGCCTTCGCGGTGCTCAAGGCGATGGGGATGACGAGGCCGCAGATCACGTTCACCGTCGGCTGGCAGTCGATCGCCGTCGCGATGACCAGCCTCGTCGTCGGTGTCCCGCTGGGCGTCGCATTCGGGCGCGTCTCATGGCGGATCTTCGCGAACGACCTGGGCGTCGAATCGCTCGCCCACTTGAGCCTCGCCGCCCTGACGCTGGCGGTGCTGAGCGTCGCGGCGTCGACGCTTCTCGTCGCCCTGGCTGGTGCGATCCGCGCCCGCCGCACGAGCATCGCCCGAGAGCTTCGCGCCGGCTAGCTGCAGAGTCCGCGAGCGGCTCTGACGTTCCTCTGACAATTCGGACTCTACGGTTCTGGCAACCGAGACCTAAGGAGTTCTCATGCGACCGACTCGTCCCCTGCTCGCGGCCGCCAGCCTGGCGGCCGCCAGCCTCATCGGAGCCAGTGGTGGCACCGCGCACGCGACCGCGTCCCACAAGTGCCCGCTGCCGAAGTTCGGCCCGGGGAGCCACTACCACCCCACGATTCATCCCAAGAATTTCTCCCCCAACATCACGAACCCCTGGTATCCGCTACCCGTCGGCACGACCTACATCTACCGAGGCGTTGACGGCAAGACCAAGATCGTCGACATCGTGGCGGCGTCGCACCGGACCAAGAAGATCGACGGCGTCGTGACCCGAGCCGTCAACGACAGGGTCCTGATCCACGGCCGCGTCCGAGAGCGGACGGTGGACTTCTACACCCAGGACCGCTGCGGCAACATCTGGTACTTCGGCGAGCGGACCGCCGAGCTCAACCGCCATGGCAAGGTCACCTCGACGAGCGGCACCTTCCGGGCAGGAGTCCACGGCGCGCAACCCGGCGTCTACATCCAGGCCCACCCGACGATCGGGCGAAAGTTCCGTCAGGAGTGGAAGCCGGGGCAGGCCGAGGACAGCTACAAAGCGCTCTCCAAGCACGCCTCGCTGACCGTGCCGTACGGGTCGTACCAGCACGTGCTCCGTACCAAGGAGACCGACAGCCTCGAACCCGGCGTCGTCGACAACAAGTTCTACGCCTACGGGATCGGGAGCATCGAGGAGGTCACCGTCAAGGGCCCGACCGAGCGACTGAAGCTCGTCGATGTGTTGCACTGACTCGACAACCGACGGTTGGATCGACGACGGATCAGGGCGGTGATGGCACTGCGAGTCTTGGTCGTCGAGGACGATGACAAGCTTCGTGGCCTCCTGCAGCGAGGGCTGCAGGAGGCCGCGTTCGCGGTCGACGTCGAGGCGACGGGCGAAGACGCCGTGTGGCACGCCACCGAGGTGCCCTACGACGCGATGGTCCTCGACGTCATGCTGCCTGACATCGACGGGTTCGACGTCTGTCAGCAGCTGCGCGCGGCTGGCTGCTGGACACCTGTCCTGATGCTGACCGCGCGCGACGGCATCCCGGACCGGGTTCGAGGGCTCGACGTCGGCGCGGATGACTATCTGCTCAAGCCGTTCGACTTCGCGGAGCTCAACGCCCGGCTGCGGGCACTGATCCGGCGAGGCGCCCGGCCTCGCCCGACCGTCCTGACGGTCGGTGACCTGGTCCTCGATCCCGCCACCCACGAAGTCAGGAGAGGGTTTAGCACCGTTGACCTCACTGCGAAGGAGTTCGCGATGCTGGAGTACTTCATGCGGCATCCGGACCAGACGGTCAGCCGGCGCCAGCTGTTGCAGCAGGTCTGGGATGACCAGTACGACGGCGACCCACACGTGGTGAGCGTCTACGTCGCCTACCTCCGGAACAAGATCGACCGGCCGTTCGGCCGCGCGTCGTTGCGCACGGTTCGCGGCACGGGTTACCGCCTGCACGATGACCTGGCACGCCCGGCTTCCGATTAGGGCACGCATCACGGCGGCCTTCGCCGTCGTGATGGTCGCCCTGCTGTTCGGACTCGGCCTGACCCTGTACCTGGCGATCGGCGCTGCCCTGGCCGACGAGATCGACACCGGGCTACGGTTCCGCGCCAACACACTCGCGCCGCTCGATCAACGGACCGTGGTCGAGACGCGAAACCCGGCACTCGAGGAACCGCGCGAGTCCTTCGACCAGCTGCTCGGCGCCGACGGCACGGTGTTGCGCGCCACACCCGGGCTGCCGGCCGCTCCGCTGTTGACGGTCGCCGAGGTACGCGACCTCGACGCCCCTCGCTTCTTCACCAAGGCCGTGCCAGGCGTGCAGGGTCAGGCCCGCCTGCTGGCGGTGCCGCTGCACCACACCGACAGCGGCAAGGTCTTGATCGTCGGCGAGACCGCCGTCGACCGCCGTGACGCTCTCGACCAGCTCCTGGTAGTGCTCGCCGTCGGCGGTCCGATCGCTGTTGGGGTGGCGTCGTACGCCGGCTGGCGGGTAGCCGGCTGGGCGATGCGCCCGGTGGCCCGGATCCAGCACGAGGCGTCAGCGATCACGGCGTCGGGACTTGATCGACGGATCGAGCTCCCGCCGGCGCAGGACGAGCTCTACCGGCTGACCGAGACCTTGAACGACATGCTCGCCCGCCTCGACGACGCGCTGAGCAGCGAGCGCCGCTTTCTCCAGCAGGCGAGCCATGAGCTCCGCACGCCACTGGCCGCGCTGAAGGCGGAGCTGGACCTCGCGCGGTCGGCGCCCCGCTCGGCCGCGGAGCTGACCGCGGCAGTCGCGAGCGCGGCAGAGGAGACCGACCGGCTTGCCCGCCTGGCCGACGACCTGCTCGCCCTGGCCCGAGCCCACGACGGCCGGCTGCCGGTCCGCCGCGAGATGGTCGATCTCCGCGAGCTGGTGCACGCCTCGGTCGACCTGTTCGCGGCGCGAGCGGGCGAGCGAGACCAGCGCATCGAGGCTGATGTTCCGCCGACACTGGCGTTTCTGGACCCGATGCGAGTACGCCAGGCGCTGGACAACGTGCTCGACAACGCACTTCGCCACACCCGCGCTGGGGTGACCGTGCAGCTGAGCGGTGAGGTGCACGGCCCAGACCTCGTGCTCACCGTCACCGACTCCGGCCCGGGCTTCGACCAGCTCGTCGACGGCCACCAGGGCGGCCTCGGGCTGCGGATCGCCGAGGCGGTCGCCGTGAGTCACGGCGGGCGCCTCGACCGGTCGAACGCGGCCGCCGGTGGCGCCGTGGTGCGGATGACCTTCGCCGGCGTGGTCGGTCAGGCGTAGGAGTTCGCGATGTTGATCACCATGCGGACGTACCACCAGGCGTGGTTGTAGCTGAAGATCGCGTTGTCTAAGGACTGCCCGCCAAGGCCCGCGCCCGCAGCACACAGGTACCGCGCCGCGGAGAACACCGAGTCGGTCGGGTCGTGGATGTTGGCCTTGCCGTCACCGTCGGCGTCGTACCCGTACATCGCCCACGTCGACGGGATGAACTGCATCGGGCCGATCGCCCCTGCCGTCGACTTGTGCACGTTGGTGCCGTTGCCGGTCTCGACCGTCCCGATGCCCGCGAGGACGGTCCAGGGCAGGCCTGGGCAGGTGACGGCGGCCCGGCGGTACAGGTCCAGGTACGTCGACGGGATGTGCTCGACGGCGTAGGAGCTGATCTGTGACTGGTCGACCGTCGGCGCCCTCGTCACCTTCAGGCGAGCCTTCTGACCGAACGCCTTGCGGAGGTCGCCGGTCATCGTGTCCAGGGTCGCCTTCGGGGCGACAACGAGAACCTCCTCGCGCTGCTTGAGCCCCGCTGCCACCGCAGCCGGATGGGACAGCAGGGCCTGTGCGCCGTCCAGACCGATCGTCGCGAAGGCGCCGATTCGTAGCGGCTGGCGGGCCCCGTGTGGGCCTCGTGCGACGAAGGTCTGCCCGAGGTGGTGACGCAGCCGGCGCCCGTTCGCGTACGACACCGTGAGCTCGCTGCGTGCGATCGACTGCCAGAGCGCATTCGAAGAAGCGGTGAGCGACGGGGTGAGGCCTCGGATCTTCGTCACGGGTACGCCGAGCGCGTTCAGGTGGGTGCCATTGACGGTGAGCCGGCCGCGGTCGCCGACCACGACCCGGCGAATCCCCGCTTGACGACGCAACCACGAGACGGAGTGCGCCGACGCGGGGTGGTCCAGCTTCACGATGACATCGGGCGGCGTGAGCTTGCGCAACGGCGGCACCCGCAGGGAGGCGTGCGACGCGGTGCCCGACGCGGTCTCAGACCCGCCCGAGTTGCCGTCCGTGGGCAACGGCGGCGCTGGGCGCGAGGAAACCGAAGCCAGGGTCCCCAGGTCCCCACCGGGCACGGTGGCGGAGATGGCGGGCGTCGCTCCCCCGGTATGGGTGAGTGCGACCGCGGCACCACCGACGACGGCGGTCAGCGCGAGAAACCCCCCGCTGACGTACGCCACCGTCCTGGCCTTACCGGCGGTGCGCATCAAGCCTCCTGCCATGCATGTGGTCGACCGATATACCGGTCCAACGCGCGATCAGCCGTCTGGTGACGCTGCGTGCGCGGTCGAAGCGACTAATACATGATGCAACAGGTCGAACAGCTGCGGATTCGCCGCCAACGTGGTGTGGGTGCCCGGTTCCCGGCCGTTGAGACCCGACACGCGAGCTCCCGCCTCGCGGGCGATCAGGGCGCCCGCAGCCCAGTCCCACTCGTTCATCCCGGCCTCGAAGAACGCGTCGACCTGCCCCGTGGCGACCGCGCAGAGATCCAGCGCGGCGGACCCCATCCGGCGGATGTCACGAACCGCAGGAAGGATCGACGCGATCTCACGAGACTGCACGCGGCGGAGCTCCACACCGTAGTTGAACCCGGTGGCAACCAGCGCCTGCTCCGCAGCAGTCTGGGTCGAACAATGGATCGGCACGCCGTCTCGGCGCGCTCCGTCGCCGCGCACGGCGGTGTACTCGACCCGGCGCTCCACGTCGAGGACGACGCCAACCTCGAGCTCGCCGGCAATCTCCGCCGCGATCGAGACGGCATAGTGCGGGATGCCGTACAGATAGTTCACGGTGCCGTCCAGCGGGTCGACCAGCCACCTCACGCCGGTGGCGCCTGCCGTCGCTGCACTCTCCTCGCTCGTGATCGCGTCGTCGGGCCGTGACGCCGCGATTCCGTCGAGGATGACGCGCTCAGCTTTTCGGTCCATCACCGTGACAACGTCCGTGGGGCTGGACTTCGTTGACACGTCGAGGTCATCCGGACGCGACCGGAGCACCTCGCCGGCCGCGTGGGCGAGTGATCGGGCAAGCGCCAGCAGCTCGCCGGCGGGCGCAGGACTCAGCTGTCTGCGAACTTCTCGGGATGCTTGATCGGGCTTGGACCGCCGCCGGCCGGGCCGACTGGCGTCCGACCGCTGTCCTTGCGGAGCCCGATCTTCTTGGCGATGAACACGACCGGGTCGTACTTGACGTCCACCACCCGCTCCTTGAGCGGGATGATGCCGTTGTCCGTGATGTGGATGTTCTCCGGGCAGACCTCGCTGCAGCACTTCGTGATGTTGCAGTAGCCGAGGCCGGCGTCCTCCTGCGCCGTGTTCTTCCGATCCACGGTGTCCAGCGGATGCATGTCCAGCTCCGCGTAGCGGATCAGGAACCGCGGCCCGGCGAAGTTGGGCTTGTTCTCCTCATGGTCGCGCACGACGTGACAGGTGTTCTGGCACAGGAAGCACTCGATGCACTTGCGGAACTCCTGGCTTCGTTCCACGTCGAGCTGGTTCATCCGGAACTTGCCGCCCTGGTTGTCCGACGGCGGTGCGAACGACGGGACCTCGCGGGCTTTCTCGTAGTTGAACGTCACGTCGGTCACGAGGTCGCGGATGACGGGGAAGGTCCGCATCGGCGTGACGGTGATCGTCTCGTCCGGGTCGTACGACGACAGCCGCGACATGCACATGAGCCGTGGCTTGCCGTTGATCTCGGCACTACACGAGCCGCACTTGCCGGCCTTGCAGTTCCATCGGACGGCGAGGTCGTTCGCCTGCGTCGCCTGCAACCGATGGATGGCGTCGAGGACGACCTCGCCCTCCTCGACGGGGACGTCGTAGTCGACGAATCCGCCGCCGGCGGCATCGCCGCGCCAGACCCGCATCTTCTGTGTGTGGCCCACTACTTGGCCTCCTCGAACAGCTGCGCCAGGTCGGCGGGCATCTGCGGCAATGGCTTGTGGGTGATGCTGATCGCGCCGTTCTCCTCGGTGACGATCAGGTTGATCTTTCCCCACTCGGGATCGGTCTTCGGGTAGTCGTCGCGGGTGTGACCGCCCCGGCTCTCCTTGCGCTCGAGCGCAGCCTTGGCACACGCCTCTGACACGGTCAGCATGTTGTGGATGTCGAGCGCGACGTGCCAACCCGGGTTGTACGCCCGACCGCCCTGCACGGTGACCCGCTTCACCCGGGCCTTGTACTTCTCGATCTCGGCGAGCGCCTGCTCCATCTCAGCCCCGGTCCGGATGATTCCGACCAGGGAGAACATCACGTCCTGCAGCTCCTGCTGCACGGTGTAGGCGTTCTCGTCCCCGTTGTCGTCAAACGGCTTGAGCGCGACGGCAATCGCGTTCGCCACGTCGGCGGCTGGGGCGGCAGGTCGCCGGTCAAGCTTCGCGGCATACTCGGCCGCCGACTCGCCGGCGCGCTTGCCGAACACGATCAGGTCGGACAGGGAGTTCCCGCCGAGGCGGTTGGAGCCATGCATTCCGCCCGAGGCTTCACCGACGGCGTACAGACCGGCCACCGTCGCCGCCTGCGTCTCGGGGTCCACCTCTACGCCACCCATCACGTAGTGACAGGTCGGCGCGACCTCCATCGGGTCCTTCGTGATGTCGACGTCCGCGAGCTCCTTGAACTGGTGGTACATCGAGGGCAGCCGCTTATGGATGTCAGCGGCACTGCGACGAGTCGCGATGTCGAGGAAGACGCCGCCGTGCGGCGATCCCCTGCCGGCCTTGATCTCGGAGTTGATCGCTCGTGCGACCTCATCACGCGGCAGGAGCTCGGGTGGCCGCCGGTTGTTGATGTGGTCGTCGTACCAGCGGTCTGCCTCTTCCTCTGTGTCCGCGGTCTCGGCTTTGAAGTAGTCGGTGATGTAGTCGAACATGAAGCGCTTGCCGTCGCTGTTCCGCAGGACACCGCCCTCACCACGCACCGACTCGGTGATCAGCAGGCCGCGGACCGACAACGGCCAGACCATTCCCGTCGGGTGGAACTGGACGAACTCCATGTTGATCAGGCTCGCGCCGGCCTGTAGCGCCAAGGCGTGCCCGTCTCCGGTGTACTCCCAGGAGTTGCTCGTCACCTTGAACGACTTGCCGATTCCGCCGGTGGCGATGATCACTGCCGGCGCGTTCAGCTGGATGAACGACCCGGTCTCGCGCCAGTAGCCGAACGTGCCGGCGATGCGGTCCCCGTCCTTGAGCAGCTGGGTGACGGTGCACTCCATGTACACGTCGATCCCGAGCTCGACCGCGCGTTGCTGGAGCGTGCGGATCATTTCCAGACCGGTCCGGTCGCCGACATGGGCAAGCCGTGCGTATCGGTGGCCCCCGAAGTCGCGCTGGGAGATCTTGCCGTCCTTGGTGCGGTCGAACAGGGCGCCCCACTCCTCGAGCTCCCACACCCGCTCGGGCGCCTCCTGCGCGTGCAGCTGCGCCATGCGCCAGTTGTTGAGCATCTTGCCGCCGCGCATCGTGTCGCGGAAGTGCACCTGCCAGTTGTCCTCTGGCCACACGTTGCCCATGGATGCGGCGATGCCGCCCTCTGCCATGACGGTGTGCGCCTTGCCGAGCAGCGACTTGGTGACGATCGCCGTACGAGCGCCGGACTCGTGGGCCGCGATCGCCGCACGCAGACCCGAGCCACCGGCCCCGATCACGACCACGTCGTAGTCGTGCGTTTCGTGGCTCGCGTTATGCGCGCCGGTCGGGGCTGTCATCAGTGCCCCACCGCCGTCGACACTGCCCCGAAGACGTGGTGGTAGTCGTGGATGTGACCGGTGGCGACGAGGCGGACGTAGAGGTCGACGAGGGCGATCCAGACCAACGACAGCCAGGCCCAGCGGATGTGGTGCTTGTTGAGCCACGACACGAAGCTCCACCACTTGTAGCGCACCGGGTGCTTCGAGAAGTTGTTGATCCGACCCGCAGTGATGTGCCGGCAGGAGTGACAGCCGAAGGTGTAGCCGAGGATCAACACCGCGTTGATCACGTACAGCAGCGTTCCGACGCCGAGGAAGAAGTGGCGGCCACCAGCTGCGTCCTTGTACATGAAGGCAAGCACGGCGTCGTAGGTGAGGATGCCGCCGAGGAGGACCGCGAAGTACCAGAAGTAACGGTGGAGGTTCTGGACCAGCAGAGGGAACCGGGTCTCACCGGTGTAGGACTTGTGCGGCTCGGCCACCGCACACGCCGGCGGCGACAGCCAGAAGGAGCGGTAGTACGCCTTGCGGTAGTAGTAGCACGTCGCCCGGAAGCCCAGCGGGAAGATCAGGATGTAGATCGCGGGAGACAGCCAGCGCCAGTGGATGTCGAGGCTTCCCCAGTTGATGTCGGACGGGCAGCCCTTGACGAAGCACGGCGAGTAGAACGGCGACAGGTACGGATCCGAGTAGTACTGCGACGGGTGGTTCGCAAACGCCGCCCACGTCGAGTACACGATGAACGCGCTGAAGCCAATGAACGTGATGAGCGGGAGGAGCCACCAACGGTCGGTGCGCAGCGTTTTCTCGCTGATCGCCGCCCGTTCCGTGGATCGTTGCCCGGGTGTCACCGCCGACTGGGTAGCCATCTCGGGGCGGCCGTCCTTTCGTTAAGCCCATGCGGCGGACGGGTTACGCCGCCGCACGACTTTATCCGTGCACATGCTTGCGCCGCGCAACCACCCCTGGCCGCGTGTTGCGATCAGGTGTCGACGTGGGTGTCGTCGGAATCTCGATCGGGTACTAGGTGTTGACTAGACATGATGAACACCACCGCCACCGCGCCTCCCCTGTCGCCAGCAGATCGCTGCGACCGGTGTGGTGCCCGCGCCCTGGTTCGAGCGGTCATGCCTGGTGGTGGCGACCTGTACTTCTGCGCGCACCACGGCCGCGAGCACGCGGCACGCCTTCGCGAGGTCGCGATCGACATCCATGACGAGACCGGGGCGTTGTCAGACTCTCCGGAACCGATCAACGAGAGCTGACGCGCTCGGTCACCACGGCAAGGTCATGCAGCTGGCGTTCCAGCCATCGCTCCACATCGTTGTGTCGAACGATCGCGGCCGCGTTTTCCAGCAGTGAGCGGCGTTTCTCGCGATCCATCGTGAGCGCTTCGAAAATCGCGTCTGCTTGCTGCTGAACGTCGAAGGGATGGACCGTCACCGCGAATCGGCCCAGTTCCTCGTGGACCCCGGCGTTCTCGCTCAGCACGAGGACGCCGTCGCGCTTGTTCGCGATCATGGCCTCCTTCGCGACGAGATTCATGCCGTCGTTGACGGAGTTCACCACTAGAACATCAGCGAGCTCGTACGACGCGACGGCGAACGCAAGATCCTCCTGAAGCCGCAAGTCGATCGGCTGCCAGCCGTTCGTCGAGTACTTGGCGTTGATCTCCGCGACGAGGCCGCCGATGGCTGACAAGTAGTCGGCGTACTCCGGGACGTCGGTTCGGCTGGGCATCAACGATGCGAGAAATGTCACACGCTCGACCAGCTCCGGATGCTGCTCGAGAGCGAGATCGAAGGCCCGAAAGCCACGAAGGACGTTCTTCGACGGGTCGGTCCGGTCGATTCGCACGACCAGCTGCTTGTCTTCCCCGTCGAGATGGCGCTCGTCGATCTGCGCCCGATGCAGCGCGACTTCGTCGCTCGCAGCGAGCTTCTCGACCGCCTCGACGTCGATGGAGATCGGATAGTGCCGTGCCCAGACGGTCCGATCACCGATCTGCACCGTTCCGCGGTCGAGGTCGACCGGAAGGCCGAGGAGCTCGTGGGCACAGAACAGGAAGTTGCGGACGAATCGTTGAGTGTGGAACGCGACGACGTCACAGCCGAGCAGGCCGCGCAGCAGTGACTCCCGCATTCGCTCCGGAAGCACCCTCAACT
>JAFAZI010000020.1 GCA_019239875.1 Frankiaceae bacterium | reverse complement strand
GCGAACAGTGCCCCGTACGAATCCGCGTCCCTCGAACACCTGAATGCTTCTTGGCTCGACGCCTTCCACGATCCATACGCTCACCCTCGTGGACGAGCCGTCACGCTCGGTCTTTCGGATGTCGCATAGGTGTTCAAGATCTTCCGGCTTAAGGTCTAGTCCAAGCTCTTCGCGTGCTTCTCTGATCGCCGCCTCATACTCGAACTCGTCGCCCTCTGCTAATCCGCCAAATGTAGTTATCAGACCAGCGTTTTCTATTCCGGCCCTATTATCACGGTCCTGAAGTAAGACGTCGCCGTTTGCACACTGCAGAAGCAGTCCCGCATACACGTGGTCGACGTCAATATCATGCGAAATATTGCTGGCCTGCGTCAATCGCATTTATCCATTGTGACACAGCGCCCGAGGCCTCAGAAATGTTTGTCACCGCGCCGACAAGGAGCGCATTCCATAGGCATGCGCATGACGGCATGTTCGAGGCGACGATCGATGTGCAGCGGCAGTGCCCGCACCCCAACCAATCGCCGGAGCCGGTCATGACCTTCCACCACACCGACGCAGTCGAGGTCGACTGCCCGTGGTTCGACCCGACATGGGTCCTCGATCATCCCGAGTTTCCACTAGCGGCGAGCCTCGTCGCCGAAGAGAAGGAGGAACCGTGAGCAACATCGAGCAATACCGAGGAGGCTACGGCGGCAACACCATCAGCCGCCGCGCCGGCCGGACCATCGCCCGCATGGACGACGGCGTCAGCGTCCGGCTGGCCCGATTGCAGAATGAGGCCGAGATCCAGGCCGACAAGGTCGCGGCGGTGTCGTACGTCGGCACCCGTGCGATGCAGAGCGCAGCGATGCTCTCCCAGATGGAGCAGCAGCTCGCCCAGACGGTCCCGATTGCGACGACCCGACTGGAAGGCCTAGCCAACATCACAGCTGCCGCAATGGCGGAGCTGGTGGTCGACACGGCGCACATCGTGCGTCGCATCTAGTGATGGTCACGATCATGGGCGTAATCGCGGCGGTGGTCGCGCTGGTTGTGCTGGTCGGCTGGTTGGCCGACCGGCATGACCACCGCATCATCCAGGCCCAGCGCCAGGCCGCTATCCGGCTTACTCAGCAGCGGGCCGAGCAGCGGCTGTACGCCATGACGCACAACGCCATGCAGTCGATGCTCGACGCAGCACGCCGCCGTGGCTGATCACCGCTCGTGGCTGGACCGCTTCGTCGGTCTGTGCATCACCTTGCTGGTGGCCGCAGCCGCCGTCTACATCGCCGTCAAGCTCATCGAGGCAGTGTGGGCAGCGTTGCTCGTCATCGCCGCGGTCGGTGGCTTCATCGCGCTCGCAGTCGCAATTTTGCGCAGTCAGAATAACGGCTGGTAATTCACTTTAGCTTTCGTTCCGGTCGGCATTGTGGCTTTTACAAACATCATTGACCGTTTATTGAAATCAACGTTAACTATTAAGGTTCTAGCCGTTTACGCAAATCAACGCGGCGAACCAACCACTTAATGAAAGGAGGGTACAGCCATGTCGAGAACGTTTAAGGATTCGCCGCAAAAGTACCGTGGCAAGCGTCGCGATCTGTCAGTCCGCGGCGTGCGCAAGCGCCCTGCTGACCTGCGCAAGCTGAGCCGGGCCGTCGTCCAGATCGCAATGGAAGAGGCCGCCGCCGAGAAGGCAGCCCAGGCCGAAGCCGAGCGTCGTCAGCCTGACGACGGAAAGGCACCGGATGCCTAGGCGGCCCTGGACCTGGCAAGAACTGCACTGGCGGCGACCACTCGACGCGGATCAGGTGGTCGCCGCCTTACGTCTGTGGGCAGCCGACCAACGCAGCCCCCGCGTCGCGCTTGAAGTGCGATCGACCAACGGGCAAATCTCCTACCTCATCGGCACCGCACCCTCGGCACTCACACAGGTGCTGACACCGCTGCGCGACCTGATTACTCCCGCCGACATCATCAAGCAGCGCGCGGCTGTCATGACCGCTCGTTCCCTGCGAGCTTCGACCCGTCACCGTGCACTCCGTACTGAAGATCCCGAGACCGTCGTTCGCGCGGTGCTCGGCGCGCTCACCCAGGTCGGCCCGCGCGAGCAGCTTGTACTTCAACTGTTACTCGGACCGCGTCGCGTTCCGTTGGCCGTGCCGACGCAGAGCCCGTCCTCCCTAACCGCCACCTGGTATCAGGTCGCATGGCGCGGCGACGGTGGTCCGCTCGACAGCGAGAAGCGCACCGCGCTACGCGCAAAGGTCAGCGATCACGGCTATGCCTGCGCTATTCGGATCGGTGTGACTGCCATGACCACCGAACGCCGCCGCGCACTACTGCTCAACGTGCTGGCCGCGATCCGGACATCCGAAGGCGCCGGGGTCCAGCTGACACTGCGTCGTGAGTCGCCGGTTCGTATCGGCGAGGCCACAAAGCCCTGGCTGTGGCCACTGCGCCTCGGCGTCGGGGAACTGGTCGGCCTGACCGGTTGGCCGCTCGGCGAGGATGACATTCCTGGTCAGCCAGCACCACATCCCAAGTTGCTGCCGCCACTCACGGCAGCCACCACCGGCAAGCGCATCGTGGCCACCGCAACCGCACCAGGCTCCACGGCCAACCTCACACTCGACGTCCACAACGCGACTCAGCACCTGTGGTGCCTCGGTCCGACCGGGTCCGGTAAGTCAGTGCTGCTCGGTCGACTGATCGAACAAGACCTCCAGGCCGGACGTGCCGTCGTACTTGTCGAGCCGAAGGGCGACCTCGTCGACGATGTCCTTGCCCGCATGCCGGCTCACCGCCGCAAGGACGTGGTGATCCTCGACCCGAACGACAGCGCGCCGGTCGGGTTGAATCCGCTGTCCAGCAACCCCGGTCGACCCGAGCTGGCTGCCGACCGCTTGCTGGCCATCTTCAAGCAGCTCTTCGGGAGGGCTGTCGGTCCACGCAGCCAGGACATCCTGTACGCCAGTCTGCTGACCCTCGCCCGGCGACCGGACGCCAGCCTCGTGATGTTGCCGCTGCTGCTGACCAACCCCGGCTTTCGGCGCAGCCTCACGACCTCGATCCGCGACCCGCTCACCCTTGAACCGTTCTGGGCCACCTTCGACAACTGGACTGAGGCGGAACGCTCCGCCGCCGTGGCGCCGGTCATGAACAAGCTGCGACCGCTGCTGCGGCCGGGCCTGCGTGGTGTCATCGGGCAGCGCTCGCCGCGCTTCAACCTGCAACAGATCTTCACGGAGCGGAGGGTGCTGCTCGTGCCGCTTCGTCGCGGCATCATCGGACCCGAGGCTGCAAGTCTGTTGGGCTCGATGTTGTTGGCCGAGTTGTGGGCAACGACCCAAGCTCGCGCCTCGGTACCGCCTGATCAGCGCCACCCGGTGATGGTCTACGTCGATGAGGTGCAGGACTACCTGAACCTAGGCACCGATCTCGGCGAGGCGCTCGCCCAAGCGCGTGGCTACCGAGTGGCTTTCACCTTGGCGCACCAGTTCGTTGATCAGCTACCGCGCGAGATGCGATCAGCGGTGCTCGCCAACGCCCGCTCGCGAGTGTCTTTTCAACTGCCACATGACGACGCCGTCGTCCTCGCCAAAGGGCATCCAGAACTCGCCCCGATCGACTTCGAGAGTCTCGGCCAGTACGAGGTCTATGCCAGCTTGCTCGCCAACGGGCAGGTCTCGCCATACGCATCGGGACGTACCCAACCGCCATCGACGCCGACCGTCGACCCGACCGGGCTGCGACTCCTAAGCCGCGAGCGATACGGCCAACCGCTCGACGAACTTGAGGCCGGATTCGCTGCACTGACTGAGCAGACAGAAGCTGAGCTTGGGGTAACGGGCCGCCGCCGGAGGACCCCATGAGCCGGTCGGAACAGGGGTCCGGTCGCCGCTCCGATCGCGTCGACCAACAAACCTCAACCCGAGCGTGCAACCGCGCACCAACGGACGATTCTGCGCCCGAAAGTATGTCGTACGGCGCGGCCCCTGTTGCGCGGTCTCCCGAGCGCCGTAGGCGGCAGCTTCGGGCGTCGACATTGGCTGCTCTGAAGCGAGGCCTCTCCGACCGAGAGCAAACCATCCTCACCGATCTCAACCACTTCAAGTTCATGACCACCTCGCACATACAGACTCTGCACTTCACCGAGCACACCTCACACGACGCCGCAGCACGCATTTGTCGACGTGTTCTGATGCGACTCGGCGAGCTTCGGGTGATTGAGCACCTTGATCGGCGTATCGGCGGGATTCGAGCTGGGTCAGCATCGTTCGTATGGCGCGTGGGGCTAAGCGGCGACCGACTTCTTCGACAGGCCGCTGGTGACGGTGTGCGGAATCGCCGCAAGGAACCTTCGGTGCATCACCTCGACCACTGCCTGGCGATCGTCGATGTATATGTCTTGCTCGCTGAGATGGCGCGGCAGGGTGTGATCGAACTGAGCAGCCACCAAAGCGAGCCGCACAGCTGGCGCCCATACCTCGGTGTCGGCGGACAGCGGGAGATCGTTAAGCCAGACCTCACTGCAGTCACTGCGACCGGCGACTTCGAGGACCACTGGTTCTTTGAGATCGACCGCGGCACTGAAAGCCTTCCGACTGTCGCCCGCAAGTGTCAGCAGTACGAGCGCTATCGCCGGAGCGGCCAGGAGCAGCGTCACAGCGGTGTCTTCCCCTTGGTCGTTTGGGTTGTCCGCGATGAGGTCCGACAGGCCAAGGTACTGACTCTGATTCGCGCCACTCGACACCTCGACCCAGACCTCTTCCGCGTCACCACCCTCGCCGAGCTCGGAGGCGTCATTGCCGGGAGGACCGTATGACCGCGCCGCGCAATCAGGTCATCGTCGGCGACGCGGCTCGCGAACTCGATCGCCTACCTCCCGAGTCATCCGACATGGTGGTGACATCGCCGCCCTACTTCCGACTGCGCGACTACGGCGTGACCGGGCAGCTCGGTCTCGAGGACGCCGTCACCGGATGGGTCGATAGCCTCGTCACGGTCAGCCGAAGAATTCGGCGCGTCCTGACACCACAGGGCACCTACTGGCTCAACCTTGGCGACACCTACTCGACAGGTAGCAGGCAGGGTGCATCGCGCAAGAGCTTGTTGCTTGGACCGGAACGGCTCGCGCTGGCAATGATCGCCGATGGGTGGATCCTGCGTAACAAGCTCGTCTGGCAGAAGACCAATGGATTGCCGTCCTCCGTTCGAGATCGGCTCACCTGCAAGTGGGAGGTCATTTACGTCTTCGCCAAAGAACCCCGCTACTTCTTCGACCTCGACGCCATCCGAGTCCCACACACCTCCCGTCCGCCGCAGCCCCGCAAGGACTTCGTACGACCGATCACCCGAGAGTCCTGGCGCGGTCCCAATGGTGACGACACCTCTGGCCTCGACCTCCTCAAAGCCCTCGGCCGGTCTGGGCATCCGCTGGGCAAGAATCCCGGCGACGTCATCCGCTACGCCAGCAGCAACTTCCGGGGCGCGCATCACGCGACATTTCCGGTCGGACTGATCGAGCTACTGATTCGGGCCGGATGTCCCGAGGCGCGTTGCACCACATGTCACCAGCCGTGGCGACGCACACTCCTGAGAAGCACTGACGGCAGGGCGCGACGCACTTCGCTCGGGCCCAGCTGCTCGTGCCGGGCAGCCAGCGAACCGGGCCTCGTCATCGACCCATTCATGGGCGCGGGCACCACCGCCATCGCTGCCGAACGCCTGGGTCGCAATTGGCTAGGCATCGAACTCAATCGCGACTTCGCGATACTCGCCGAGAAGCGAATCCAAGCGGCCCGACCAATAGCGGCGGCACACTCGCCGCCCGCCGCATGAGCCGTCGGCGACATCAATCAACTAACCGAAAGGAGGTTCCCTATGGAACAGCATCCAACAACTCAACAACCGGCCGAGGCTGAACAGCAGCGATACAAGACGCTCGGCGTTCGCCTCGACGAGGACATACACGCGCGACTGAGCTTCATCGCGCAACTTAGCGGCAGCACCATCACCGATGAGATTCGTCGATCGATCGAGGCTCGAATCGATGCGGCGCAGGCCGACCCGGAACTGGTCGAACGGGCACAACAAGTCCGAGCCGAGATCGAGCGCGAAGCGCAAGCTCGCCAGCAAGCCATCTCGGGTTTCTTCGGCAAGGTCGCGGTCGACAGCGAGACCAGCAGTGGAACGCGCACCAGCCGTCGGACCAAGCCAACAGCGCCATTGGACCAGGCATGACCAACGCGGCGGCTAGTTGCTCCGACCCTCGCCAGTCGGCGCACGGCGATCCCTACATAGGCTTTCCTAACCGAAAATCGTTGTGAAATATGTAATTTACGTTTACGCAAATAAACGAGAAATGTAAAATGGGATACGTAATGCGCACATCATTGTCAGGTGAAAAGGCGAAAGCGCTGGCGGAGCTTCTAAGCAGCCAGCGACTGAAGCGTGGATATTCCATCCGCCAACTAGCCGCCAACGCCGGAGTGCCGGCCGCCACCGTTCTACGGCTCGAACGGGGTGAGCTTCGCGCACCACAAGCCGACACACTCCGCGCCGTTGCTGCCGCGTTGGGCTTGTCGATCAGTGACGTGTTTACGACTGCCGACTGGCTGCCGAAGAGCGAACTGCCGAGCTTCCGCCCGTACATGCGAGCCAAGTACGGGGCACTCCCCGATGAGGGCGTCGCAGAGCTACAGGCCTACCTCGACCAACTCGCCGCCAAGTACGGCGTAACCGGGCCAATCGACGGCGAGGACGAGGCGTAAGGAGCAGAGAGGAGGTAACGATGAACGACAAACCAACCAACAGCCTGGGCGTACTAGCGGCGCTGCGGCGCATTGCGCCGACCGAACGCTTGTCCACCCGCGAGGCACTGCACCTTGCAGAGCGACAGGCCGAGGCGTTCCGTGACCTCACCTCGACAACCGGCGCGCGTGTCAGCTTGGACGCATTGAGGAAGCTGCCGCACATGCGCATTTTGCGTAGCCGATCTCTGCTCTGGTCGGGACTGAGCTACTGGAGCGGTAAGGACTGGGTCGTTTGTTTGGACGCCACGGAACCAACTCGCCGCCAACGGCTTACGGCCTTCCATGAGTACAAACACATCATCGACCACGGGCGCGCCCACATCATCTACGGCGCAGACGCGGCGGCAGCAGACCGCGCCGAGTTGGTGGCCGACTACTTCGCGGGCTGCGTGTTAATCCCTCGCCGACCCCTTCGCCAAGCCTGGCGATCGGGTATGCGCGACGTCAACGCACTGGCACGCATGTTCGAGGCCTCGACCCGCGCCGTCGAAGTCCGACTCGTGCAACTCGGCCTAGTTGCCGACTTCAACCCTTCGCGGCCAGTCCGCATGATCTGCGTTGACATAGAAGACCTCATCGAACCGTCATGTCTCAGACGATCGCGCCAGGAGGCAGCCGCATGACCAGTCACAAGGATGCAGCCGATCCGAACGTGACGGTGCTCGATCCCGGAGGACGAGCACTCAACTACCTTCGAGTATCAAGTAAGCGCCAGATGGACACCGCCGTGGACATCGATCCCGACGGAAACTCGATCGCCACCCAACGCCAATTCGCCCGCGCTAAGGCGGCCAACCTCGGTAGTTCTGTCCGGCTGGAGTTCGTTGAGCCCGGCAACTCGGCCCAGACGATCGAGAAGCGACCGGTCTTTCGCCAGCTACTGCACTACATCAAGGAGCACCAGGGCGAGATCGACTACGTGATCATCTACATGCGTTCGCGTGCCTTCCGCAACTACATCGACGCGGGTGTAACCGAGCGGCAGCTCGCCACGATGGGCGTCAAACTCGTCTCCGCGAAAGAGGATTTCGGCGAGGGCATCTGGGCGGACGCCATGAAGGGTGTCGCCGACATCATGAACGAGGTTCAAGTCCGCATGAGCGGTGAGGACATCCGCTCGAAGCTTGAGCACAAGGCCCGCAGCGGTGGAACGATCGGCCGCGCCAAGATCGGATACAAGAACGTTCGGCTCGAGATCGAAGGGCGCCTCGTAAACACCATCGGCCTGGACGAAGAACGGGCTCCGCTCGTGCGGCAGGCCTTCGAGTTGTACGCGAGCGGTGATCTCTCGCTCGAGCGGCTCGCTGACGCGATGTCCGACCTCGGGTTGACCACCCGACCGACCGCCCGGTGGAGCGCCAAGGCCGTCAGCGATAGCAAGCTTCACAAGATGCTGCGTGATCCCTACTACCTCGGCTACGTCGTATACAAGGGCGAGACGATGCCAGGTCGGCACGAGCCGATCATCAGCCAGAGCCTCTTCGATGAAGTTCAGGACGTACTCGATGCCCGGAGTGCCCGAGGTCAGCGTGACCGGATTCTGACGCACTACCTAAAGGGCATGCTCTTCTGTGATCGCTGCCACCAGCAAGACCGCCGCAATCGCCTCGTCTACACAGAAGCGCGCGGCCGAACGCAGCGCTACGCCTACTTCATGTGTATGGGACGCCAGCGCGGCGTCTGCGATCTACCCCATCTACCGGTTGCGCAGGTCGAGCAAGCCATTGAGCAGCACTACAGCACTCTCGATCTTGATGAGGACTACGTGGACACCATGCTCCACGAGCTGGCGGCGACGGTCGCCGACCATCAGGCAAGCACAACCTTCCTCAACGAGACACTCAGGAAGCAATTGGCGAAACTCGACCAGCAGGAAGAACGACTGATCGAACTTGCGGCGGACGGCGAACTTCCGCAAACGAGGATCCGCGCCAAGTTGAACCGCATCGCGATGGATCGGACGCGGATCCAAGAGGGCCTAGGGAGGACGACCGACGAACTCGACGTCGGTGTGGAGCTTCTGCGGTCGGCGCTTGAGTTGATTCGCCACCCAAGCCGGCTGTACGCGCGAGCGAGCGACCAGAGTCGCCGCGCAGTCAACGAAACCTTCTTCGAGTGCTTGTTCATCAACGATCGGGGATCCGTTACGCAGGCACCGCTGAAGCCGCCTTTCGACGATCTCAACCTTGCGCAGTTGGCACATGCACGCCGCACAGCCATGACACCCGCCGAGCGGTTCCGGGAGGCGCGCGCTGCTCACGCCGCCTTCACGATTGATAAGTCCTTGTCCGACTCTCCGACCCTGGCCCATGTCGATTTGGTCAGCGGTTCGAGTAAGACCGGTTTGGTGGAGCTGAGGGGATTCGAACCCCTGACCCCCTCGTTGCGAACGAGGTGCGCTACCAACTGCGCTACAGCCCCAGGAGCAGCGAGTTTAGCCGACTGCCCAGACCGCGCAGCCGCGGCGATTTCAGTCGTTGACGGCCCAGCGACGGTCGAGGATCTCCTCGAGGTCCTCGACCGGGTCCAGCTCCTCGAGGGTCTCGATTGGCGGAAGCAGCGGCGAGGTCAGCGGGGCGCGACGGCGGACCGGCGGTGCGGCCGGCTTCGTCGCATACAGCGGCTTCGGCACCGGGATCGGCTCCCAGGGCCGCGAGCCGATGCCGGTCTCGGCCGATGCCGGCTCGGGCTCGGCCAGGGGGACGTCGATCTCGAGATCGCGGGCGTAGGCCGCGATGCGCTCGGTGACGGGGGCGTTCGCGACCACGACCTCGTCATCGAATGTGTCCTGGTCGAACACGGCCTCGCGCCGGGCCGCCGGGGCAACGGGCACCGGCTGAAGGTCCTCGAGCTCCTGATCGAAGACAGCCTCGGCCACCGTCGACTGAGTGACCGGCACGAGCTCCTCGTCCAACGCCGTCTGGTCGAAAACCTCCGCGGCGGGCGACACGTAGCGGACTGGGACCGGCTCGAATGCCTCGTCCGCCGCGATGTCTGGCTCGTATCGGACCGGCTCGGGCGTCCGCACCGGCTCAGCGCGCGCGACATAGCGCGGTGCCACCTTGCGCGGCCGGACCAGCGCGGCCTGTTGTGCGCGGTGGCGAAGATTCATCACGAATGCGACCAGCGCTGCGTCGGTGATGAGCTGCAGCGCCCACAGCGCGAGCCCGCCTACCACAACCGCGACTATCAGCGTCACGAGCGTCACGATGAGCAGGCCGAGCAAGGTACGACGACGACGCGCGGCGGCCAGGGCCGCGGCCGACTGGCGGGGCACCGCCGGGCGGGCGCGGCGCGGGCGGTCCGTCACCGAGGCGCCGGTCACGTGGTACTCGTGATTTCGGGGCCGCACGGCGTAAGCCTTCTCCGGCTTCGGTGCCTCGCGGCGCGACAGCGTGCGCATCGCCGTCGTGAAGCTTTCAACCGATCGGGATTCCTCGACCTCATCATGCCGCTTGAGCCACATCGGGATGAGGACGACCGCCCACAGCGCGACCAGTCCAAGGAGGATCGGGGAGCTCACCGCTGCACCTGCCGCTGGGTCGCGTCCATCGCCCTCTGACGCTAACGACCACGAACGCGTTCTCCATGCAACTACGCCGGTGTGTCGCGATGTCGCGACACCGGGTGTTCACCCTGGGATTGCTGACGGCGCCAGCGGTGGAGCAGACCGTGTGGAATGTCGTCGCGGACCAGCGCGAACGTGAGGTGGTCCCGCCAATCACCACTGATGTGGAGATATCGCTCACGGAGCCCCTCTTCCCGGAATCCGAGCTTCTCCACCACCCGGCGGCTGGCCGTGTTCTCCGGCCGGATGTTCACCTCGATGCGGTGCAGGCCGACCGGTCCAAGGCAGTGATCGACCGCCAGCGCCACGGCCGTCGGCATGACGCCACGGCCCGCGAACTTCTCATCTACCCAGTAGCCGATGTGCGCCGAGTCCATCGACCCGCGTACCACACCCGCGACGTTCAGCTGGCCCGCGAACTCGCCGCGATAGGTGATCACGAAGGGCAGCGCGCGACCCGCCCGGGCATCGGACCGAAGTCGTCGCGTCATCGACGTGAACACCGCCGCTGACACGCCGAACATGCTCGGGCCCCTCGGCGGGGTGGCCTCCCAGGGACGAAGCCATTCGATGTTGCGACGCCTCGCCTCCATCCACGACGGCCCATCGCGCATACGTAGCGGGCGAAGCGTCACCTGGCCGTCGGACAGCGTTGCGGGCCAGCCCGGCGCCGACATCAGTGATCACCCCCACGCAGCTGCGCGACCGCGTGGCCGATGACGGGTGTGAGGACGGCAACGCCGTCCCGCACTGCGCCCGGCGACCCCGGGAGGTTGACGATCAACGTCGCACCGGCGATGCCGGCGACGCCACGCGACAGGATGGTGGTCGGGATCTCGTCGCGCCGGTACTGCCGCAGTGCCTCTGCCAGCCCGGGCGCCTCGCGAAGGATGACCTCCCTCGTCGCCTCAGGGGTGGCGTCGCGGGGGCCGAGCCCGGTTCCTCCCGTCGTGACCACCAGGTCCACCCGGTCCTCGACGCCACCCCGGATCGCGCCGACGATCTGGCCGGCACTGTCGGGGACAACGATCGGCGCGGCGACGGTGAAGCCGACGTCCGTCAGCAGTGACACCAGAAGCGGCCCTGACTCGTCAGGGCGTTCCCCCGCGAACGAGCGATCGGACACCGTGACCACGCGCGCGCTCGCGTCTCGGGGTAGTCCGGCGGCCTGGGTCATGCCTGACGACGCCAGTCCCCGTTGGCACCACCTGTCTTCTCGGTCACCTTGACCTCCGCGATCCATGCCGCCGGATCGACACCTTTCACCATGTCGATCACGGTGAGTGCCGCCACGGTGGCGGAGGTGAGCGCCTCCATCTCGACACCCGTCCGGTCGGCGGTCCTCGCGGTTGCGGAGATGACGACCGCGTCGTCAGCCACCGACACGTCGACCGTC